>NZ_JBFBEE010000068.1:0-1117 GCF_040683555.1 Streptomyces sp. NPDC093510 | reverse complement strand
CGAGGACCGCGGTGGCCTCGTTCGTGGTCCAGGGCCTCAGGATCAGGCGCTTGGTGATCACGTCGGTGTGGGCGGGTGAAGAAGAGGAAGACACGTGTCTCTCCTGGTCGTTGGAACGACCCGGGCCGCGCTCTGCTATTGCGCGGGCCGGACGAGGGCATGCTGAAGACGGCCGACGGCAGCCATATTCATCAACCTCCCTGTCCCGCTGATCACGCGTCTCTCGCGCCAGCGTGACCGTAACAACTGCTCCGCAGCCTGGGCAACTCATTTCCGGGCCGCTGACCGGGGACTTTCGCTCACGGAAGGGCGTACCTCTTCGATCGGTCAGATCGTTGTTCTGGTCATGCTCAGCAGGGGGAACCTCACGGACGACGAGTGGGCGGTGCTGGAGCCGCTGCTGCCCAAGAGCAACAGCCGGTGCGGCCGATGGCGGGACCACCGCCAGGTGATCAACGGAATCATCCACCGGCTCAGTACCGGCTGTCAGTGGCGCGAACTGCCCGCACGCTTCGGCCCTTGGCAGACGGTTCACAAACGCCACATGCTGTGGTCGGCGGACGGCACCTGGGAGAGGCTGCTCCAGCACGTCCAGGCCGTCGCTGACGCCGAGGGCGGCATCGACTGGGACATCAACATCGACTCCACCTCGATCCGCGCCCACCAGCACGCCGCCGGAGCCCCGAAGGGCCCACCGCCAGCACCGCCCGGTGCCCCAAAGGGGGCCGCACAGAGACCAGTTCACGTGCGCGCGCACGTGCGCTTGTGCCCGTTCCCGGCGGAGGAGGTGCAGCGGGCGAAGCCCTTGGCCGCTCCCGTGGCCGGCTGACCTGCAAGCTTCACCTGAGCGCGGACGGTAAGTGCCGCCCGCTTTCCCTGGTCGTCACGCCTGGCCAGCGGGCGGACTGCACCCAGTTTGAGGCGGTCATGGACAAGATCCGCGTCCCCCGGCTCGGCACGGGCAGGCCGAGGCGCCGACCGGACAGCGTCGGCGCCGACAAGGCATACAGCAACGGGGTAATCCGCTCCTATCTACGGCGACGAGGCATCCGACACGTCATCCCGGAGAAGAGCGACACCAAATCAGCCCGCCTGCGGAGGGGTTCACGCGGCGGCC
>NZ_JBFBEE010000067.1:0-1416 GCF_040683555.1 Streptomyces sp. NPDC093510 | reverse complement strand
CCAGGGTCTTTGCGTGAAGTGATTTTGTCCGGTTTCATCCGGTGAGGCCGAGGAGGGTTAGGGGCCGACGGTAGTCGCGGGCCGCTCGCCTGAGGGCGGCTGCGATGTTCTTCTGGCCGTCCTGCCGGTGGAGGCCGATGGCCAGGTTGCGGAGACTGGCCATCGTGCGGGGCAGTTGAGCGGTACGGATCTTGGAGTCGTCCTCGCGGAAGGTCCGGTCACGGACGTGGTGGAGGAGGTTCTCGATACCCCAGTGCCCTCTGATCCAGGAAGCGAGCTGGGCGCCGGTGGCCGCGCCGGGCGGCAGGCTGGTGATCAGGTAGGTGCGCTCGATGGTCAGCTTGCCCGAGCCGAGGTCTCGTCTCCAGCGCACGACTTGGAGGGCCTGGCGGGCGTCGGGGTAGTCGAGGTGGGCGAACGCGGCGGTCTTCAGCCGGCGGATCTCGTCGCGGTGGTGGGCCCGGGTGCGCTCGTAGTGGTCGAGTGTGATCTCACGCCAGGGCAGGGTGCGGACACGGTCGAACAGGCCGGGGTGGTTCTTCTTCACGACGGCGATGTAGTGGGCTCCTCGCGAGCGCAGGTAGGTGCCGTGGCCGTGCTGGGTGTGCAGGGCGTCCGCCGTGATCACGGCATGGGTGAGGTCGGCGCCGTTCTACAGCGGTGCGAAGGAGGGGATTTCATTGCTCCTGTCGGCGATCTGGCGCTGGGCGAGGACCTCTCCGCTGTGCGTCATCGCGGCCAGCAGTGAGACCGCCGCTGTGGTCGGGGTGCTTGAGCCGCGGACGGTCTTGCCGTCCACTGCGATCGGCCGCAGCGTGTCCGGCTGCCGGGTGCGAGCTGTCCGTGCGGACAAGAAGGCGCCGATCGCGGCGTCCAGTGCGTCGCCGTCCAGCCGGGCGAGCAGTCGGCGCACTGTCGCCGGGTGCGGTACCACCATCTGCCCGGTCAGGGGATCCGGAGCGAAGCCGAGGGTGCCCACGGCCCAGCGTGGTGCGTCTGTGATCCACTCACCGATCGCGGCCAGGGAGCGTGCGCCGGCCAGCACGGCAGCCGCTGCCGCCGTCAGCAGCGCGGACAGCGGATACAGGCGGCCCCTGCGGTCCCGCGGGTCGGGTACCGCGTCCAGGAAAGGACGCAGACCGGCTGCGTCGGTGAGAGGTGTGGAAGAAGGAGCGTGGGCCAGGTACTCCAGCGCGCGACGGGCATGGGAGATGATGCAGAGGCAGGCACGGTCTCGTTCGGTTCTCATGGGTCTCGACAACCACATGATCACCGGCGCCGTGCCTGCACTGCTTCCTGGCTCCAGAACATGACACGACGTCACGGGCGGGCCGCGTGAACCGGACGGATCCGCGTCATGCAATGCCCCTGGGCGGGCTGCACGACCGTTCTCGACGGATCGAAACGGGCGTGGTG
>NZ_JBFBEE010000066.1:0-1510 GCF_040683555.1 Streptomyces sp. NPDC093510 | reverse complement strand
GAAGTTGTGCCGCGGGGGCGGGCAGGACGTCGCCCACTCCAGCGAACGGCCGTAACCCCACGGGTCGTCGACCTCGATCTTCTTGCCGTACTTGGCCGTCTTCCAGATGTTGTAGAAGAACGGCAGGATCGACAGACCGAGCAGGAACGAGCAGATCGTCGAGATCGTGTTCAGCGCGGTGAAGCCGTCGGCGTGGAGGTAGTCCGCGTAGCGACGCGGCATTCCCTCGGCACCCAGCCAGTGCTGGACGAGGAAGGTGCCGTGGAAGCCGACGAACAGCGTCCAGAAGGTGATCTTGCCCAGACGCTCGTCGAGCATCTTGCCGGTGAACTTCGGCCACCAGAAGTGGAAGCCGGAGAACATCGCGAACACCACGGTGCCGAACACCACGTAGTGGAAGTGCGCCACCACGAAGTACGAGTCCGAGACGTGGAAGTCCATCGGCGGCGAGGCCAGGATGACACCCGTCAGACCACCGAAGGTGAAGGTGATCAGGAAGCCGACCGCCCACAGCATCGGGGTCTCGAACGACAAGGACCCCTTCCACATCGTTCCGATCCAGTTGAAGAACTTCACACCGGTCGGCACGGCGATCAGGAACGTCATGAAGGAGAAGAACGGCAACAGCACGCCGCCGGTGACGTACATGTGGTGCGCCCACACCGTCACGGACAGACCCGCGATCGCGATCGTCGCGCCGATCAGGCCCATGTAGCCGAACATCGGCTTGCGGGAGAAGACCGGGATGACCTCGGAGATGATGCCGAAGAACGGTAGCGCGATGATGTACACCTCTGGATGGCCGAAGAACCAGAAGAGGTGTTGCCACAGCAACGCGCCGCCGTTGGACGCGTCGAAGATGTGCGCACCGAACTTGCGGTCCGCCTCCAGGGCGAACAGCGCGGCGGCCAGGACCGGGAAGGCCAGCAGCACGAGCACCGCGGTCAGCAGCACGTTCCACACGAAGATCGGCATACGGAACATCGTCATGCCCGGAGCGCGCATGCAGATGATCGTGGTGATGAAGTTGACCGAGCCGAGGATCGTGCCGAAGCCGGAGAAGGCCAGACCCATGATCCACATGTCGGCGCCGATGCCCGGCGAACGCACCGCGTCCGAGAGCGGGCTGTAGGCGAACCAGCCGAAGTCGGCCGCGCCCTGCGGGGTGAGGAAGCCGCCCACCGCGATCAGCGAGCCGAAGAGGTACAGCCAGTAGGCGAACATGTTCAGCCGCGGGAAGGCCACATCGGGAGCACCGATCTGCAGCGGCATGATCCAGTTCGCGAAACCGGCGAACAACGGCGTCGCGAACATCAGCAGCATGATCGTGCCGTGCATCGTGAACGCCTGGTTGAACTGCTCGTTCGACATGATCTGCGAGCCGGGGCGGGCGAGTTCGGCGCGCATGAAGAGCGCCATCACACCGCCGATGCAGAAGAACGCGAACGACGTGACCAGATAGAGCGTGCCGATCGTCTTGTGGTCAGTGGTGGTCAGCCACTTGATGACG
>NZ_JBFBEE010000065.1:0-1523 GCF_040683555.1 Streptomyces sp. NPDC093510 | reverse complement strand
AACACAGTGGACGCGAGCAACTGAGGACAAGCCCTCGGCCTATTAGTACCAGTCACCTCCACCCGTTACCGGGCTTCCAGATCTGGCCTATCAACCCAGTCGTCTACTGGGAGCCTTAACCCCTCAAAGGGGGTGGGAATACTCATCTCGAAGCAGGCTTCCCGCTTAGATGCTTTCAGCGGTTATCCTTTCCGAACGTAGCCAACCAGCCATGCCCTTGGCAGGACAACTGGCACACCAGAGGTTCGTCCGTCCCGGTCCTCTCGTACTAGGGACAGCCCTTCTCAATATTCCTACGCGCACAGAGGATAGGGACCGAACTGTCTCACGACGTTCTAAACCCAGCTCGCGTACCGCTTTAATGGGCGAACAGCCCAACCCTTGGGACCGACTCCAGCCCCAGGATGCGACGAGCCGACATCGAGGTGCCAAACCATCCCGTCGATATGGACTCTTGGGGAAGATCAGCCTGTTATCCCCGGGGTACCTTTTATCCGTTGAGCGACGGCGCTTCCACAAGCCACCGCCGGATCACTAGTCCCGACTTTCGTCCCTGCTCGACCCGTCGGTCTCACAGTCAAGCTCCCTTGTGCACTTACACTCAACACCTGATTACCAACCAGGCTGAGGGAACCTTTGGGCGCCTCCGTTACTCTTTGGGAGGCAACCGCCCCAGTTAAACTACCCATCAGACACTGTCCCTGATCCGGATCACGGACCGAGGTTAGACATCCAGCACGACCAGAGTGGTATTTCAACGGCGACTCCACGAACACTGGCGTGCCCGCTTCAAAGTCTCCCACCTATCCTACACAAGCCGAACCGAACACCAATATCAAACTGTAGTAAAGGTCCCGGGGTCTTTCCGTCCTTCTGCGCGAAACGAGCATCTTTACTCGTAGTGCAATTTCACCGGGCCTATGGTTGAGACAGTCGAGAAGTCGTTACGCCATTCGTGCAGGTCGGAACTTACCCGACAAGGAATTTCGCTACCTTAGGATGGTTATAGTTACCACCGCCGTTTACTGGCGCTTAAGTTCTCAGCTTCGCACACCCGAAAGTGCACTAACCGGTCCCCTTAACGTTCCAGCACCGGGCAGGCGTCAGTCCGTATACATCGCCTTACGGCTTCGCACGGACCTGTGTTTTTAGTAAACAGTCGCTTCTCGCTGGTCTCTGCGGCCACCCCCAGCTCACGGAGTAAATCCGATCACCGGTGATGGCCCCCCTTCTCCCGAAGTTACGGGGGCATTTTGCCGAGTTCCTTAACCATAGTTCACCCGAACGCCTCGGTATTCTCTACCTGACTACCTGAGTCGGTTTAGGGTACGGGCCGCCATGAAACTCGCTAGAGGCTTTTCTCGACAGCATAGGATCATCCACTTCACCACAATCGGCTCGGCATCAGGTCTCAGCCACATGTACGACGGATTTACCTATCGCACGGCCTACACCCTTACCCCGGGACAACCACCGCCCGGGCTGGACTACCTTCCTGCGTCACCCCATCACTCACCTACTAC
>NZ_JBFBEE010000063.1:0-2548 GCF_040683555.1 Streptomyces sp. NPDC093510 | reverse complement strand
TGGCGGCGCATCTGTCGGGTAGGCCCCGTCCCTCTCGGGACGAGGCCCCCCTCAGAACCGTGCGTGCCACTCGTCGCGGCACACGGCTCAAGCAGACCGCTTGGGCAGCTCGTGATTCTGCATTTGACCGTAGTCATGGGACGCGTGATGCCTCCGATGACAGTCGGAATGGACCAAGGCTTGGTTGGACGCTTGATCCGACCCGCCGCGTGAGCGGTAGATCAGATGATGCTTGTGAATCGTTCGGTAGCTGGCATGAAACCAGTCGGCCCAGTCGCGGACTGAGTCCGGTTCGTATGTCGCTCCGTCGATCAGGTCAAGTCCGCAAAGCGGACAGAGCCCCTTCTGCCTGGCTGCGAGGTTGACGGCGAACTTGCCGTCTGCCTGCGGGTGTTTCCGCTTGCGCGTTCGCTCCCGCCAGTACTCCGCCAGTTCCGGGTCGTCCTTGGACGCAGCACCCTTGACCATCACATGGCGTTGGATGTTCGTCCATCCGAACTTGCCCATAAAGGCACCGGTCTCCGTGTCGCCGAAGACCCAGTTGTCCTGCCGGGCTGGATTGAAGCGGCCGAAGTAAGCGCTCTTGACCCAGCCGCGCGACTTCTGTGCATGCCGTCTCTTCGCCCACCGGTACTCCCGCTTGTAGAGCCACCAATCCAGTTTGCTGAACGTCTCACTGGATACGGCGCTTCGGTAGTAGGTAGCCCAGCCCTTGATCAAAGGGTTCACATTGCGGATCAGATCCGTTGTTCTGGCCGCTGCCATGCGCTGGCATCGGTCAGTGATCTCCCTCTTGACCTTCTGTACCGCTGCCTTGCTGGGCTTGATCAGGAGCTTCTCGCCATACCTCCTGACGTTGAATCCGAGGAAGTCGAAACCCTCCGACGCGTGGACCACTTGGGTCTTTTCGTCGTTGAAGGTCAGCCCTCTCGGCTCCAGCCAGGCGGTGAGCTTCTCCTTGATCTGCCACGCTTCCGCCTCCGTCGCGCACATGACGACGAAGTCATCGGCGTAGCGAACCAGCGTCGGGATATTTCTCCGCGACCTCTGCAGTTGCGTGAGGCTCGGGTCGTATCCGGCAGCGATTTCCATGCCATGGAGTGCGATATTGAGCAGCAGAGGGCTGATTACCCCGCCTTGCGGCGTTCCCTCCGTGGTAGGGGCGAGCCTGCCGTTCTCCATCACCCCGGCCTTCAACCATCCTCTGATTTCCCGGCAAGCCGGGAAGTCGCCGATGGCATCCAGTAGGCGGTCATGGTCGATGCGGTCGAACGCGCTGGACAGGTCAGCATCCAGGATCCAGACCTTCTTGGCGCCCTTGCGTGCCAGTGTCTGGAAGATCGCGCCGATCGCGTCATGGCATCCTCGTCCGGGTCGGAAACCGTAGCTTCGCCCTTCGAAGCGTGCCTCCCATTCCGGCTCCAGGGCGTTTTTCACCCTGGCCTGCTCCACTCGGTCCCGGATCGTGGGGATACCTAGTGGTCGCTTCTTGCCGTTCGCCTTCGGGATGTGCACTCGCCGCACCGGTAGTGGCCTGAATCGCGGCTCCTCGGTCAACTCTCGCAGGAGTTGACCTCGTTGCCGTTCGTCGACCACGACCGCCCCGTCGACACCGGGGGTGCGGCGTCCTGCGCTGAGTTGGGTCACTCTGCGGATCGAAACGATCGTGTTGCTTCGTGACCTCAGCATCAGCTTCTGCAGATTTCTGACCCTCTTTGGGTCTTCTTCACGTGCCGCCTTGAAGATCCGCTGCCTCAGTCGCCGCACGTCCGCCTCTGCCTTGGCCCAATTGGTACTGCGCCATTGCTCGGCGTCGCTCAGGGCCATCGTCACATCGGCTGTCTCAGTGTCCGTCGAAACGGTCACGTCCACCACCTCCGTGTCCACTCCGGTCTCCTGACTTTCGGTCTCATTGCGTTGGCATCCTCAAAGGTCCACCAGGCCCGCGTCAGCTCGCTTTCGCGCCCAGCCAACTGGCCGGTATCCGCCGGGTTATAGGCGGCGGCTGAGGTGCCGTCGTCCGCCCTTTCCCCTGGGCTTTCGCCCCAGCGGCCTTTGCTTCTCGGGCCTTCCTTCGCCCGCAGAGGAGTTGAGCTTCCGTTGCCGTTGGCCTACCGGTCATGCGACCGGACCTCTACGGGGTTGTCCTGTTCCGCTCCGTCCAGATGCGAGCTGGGTCGGGTGCCTCCTATACCCCGGGGCCACGGTGACCACGCGCGACGTAAATGGGACCGTCGTGCCGTGTTTGCTTCTCAGCAGTAGCCCTGTACCGGCGTTCTGCACTGCTCCGGTATCTACGGTTACGGGACCTCATCAGAGGTTCACTTGCGTTCACCCTTCAGCTCTCCCCCTTGGCTCTGTGCCTCGCAACAGCCTGCGTGGCCTTGGAGCTTCGATAGCGAGGGCTTCGCACAGATCCGTTACCGGTCCTGCACGCCTCGCTGGGGGCCCACCATGTCGGTCACTTGGCGGGGAAGGCCTCCTTCCTCTCGGTTGCCTTCGCTGGTTCCGGAGCGGCTTGCAGGCCGCACCCATTTCCCCGTAGTAG
>NZ_JBFBEE010000062.1:0-2935 GCF_040683555.1 Streptomyces sp. NPDC093510 | reverse complement strand
GGCTGTGGTGGCTGCGGGAAGGGTGCGGCAGGTGAAGCCGAGTTGGGTCATGGCTCGCAGGACTTCGCCGGCGCTGAAATCGCGGGGGTCCTGGCGGGTGATGACCTGGCCGACCTGTTTGAGGGGGTAGTGGCGGCGGCCGATGATCACGGACTGGCCGGTGACGGGCTCGGGTTTGATGCCCTTCATCGTTTCCAGGACCCCGCTTTTGGTCAGGTCGAAGGGGAAGCGGGCGATGACACAGCGCATGAGACCTCACAGGAAGAAGGAGGGGGGATCGGGGCGGGCCGGCTCAGTGGACGAGGGCGGGGGCGAGGCTCTCGTCGTGGAGGTCGTGGAGGTCGCGCAGGCGGATGCGGTCGGTGTATGCGGAGCCGTCACGGATGGCTGTGAGGGTTGCCCGGGTGACCAGGCCGGTGTGCCGGCCGTCTTCGTCGCAGACGAGCAGGTGTCCGACGCGGGCGCCGGCCATCACGGACAGGGCGACCTCGACGGTCATGTCGTCCCAGACCCGCGGCCCGGCTTCCTCGACGGTGTCGGCCACGGTGTGGGCGACGGTGTCGGCCACGGTGTGGGCGACGGTGTCGGCCGAGGGCCCGTGCGCCGGGTTGCCGTTCTTCGAGGGGGGCCGCGTCTGAACCGGCGTCATAGGGTGCCTCCGGCACGGGTGGGTGAGCTTTGCGGTCACGAAGGTCTCTAGGCTGCGGTGTCGGCGGTGATCCGCTGGGGTGCGGCGGCGCGGCGGGCCGCGGAGGCGGGGCGGCGGCGGCCGCGTGATGTGCCGGCGCGCTTGGGGCGTTCGGCCACCGGTGCGGTGATGACGACCGGGATGCCGGAGGGGGTCTGGGCGCCGGTGATGCGGTGCAGTTCCTGTTCGCCGGAGCGGACCTGGGTGATCTGCGGGCTGATGCCGGCGTCCGACATGAGGCGGGTCATGCCGCGGCGCTGGTGGGGGGTGACCAGGGTGACGACGCTGCCGGACTCGCCGGCGCGGGCGGTGCGGCCGCCGCGGTGGAGGTAGTCCTTGTGGTCGGTGGGCGGGTCCACGTTGACGACGAGGTCGAGGTTGTCGACGTGGATGCCGCGGGCGGCGACGTTGGTGGCCACGAGCACGGTGACGTGCCCGGTCTTGAACTGGGTCAGGGTGCGGGTGCGCTGGGGCTGGGATTTCCCGCCGTGCAGTGCGGCGGCCCGTACGCCGCTGTTGAGCAGGTCCTGGGTGAGGCGGTCGACGGCGTGTTTGGTGTCCAGGAACATGATCACGCGGCCGTCGCGGGCGGCGATCTGGGTGGTGGCGGTGTGTTTGTCGGCGCCCTGGACGTGCAGTACGTGGTGTTCCATCGTGGTGACCGCGCCGGCCGAGGGGTCCACGGAGTGGACGACGGGGTCGCTCAGGTAGCGGCGCACGAGCAGGTCGACGTTGCGGTCCAGGGTGGCGGAGAACAGCATCCGCTGCCCTTCGGGCCGTACCTGGTCCAGGAGTGCGGTGACCTGCGGCATGAAGCCCATGTCGGCCATCTGGTCGGCCTCATCCAGCACGGTGATGGCGACCTGGTTCAGGCGGCATTCGCCGCGGTCGATGAGGTCTTTGAGGCGGCCCGGGGTCGCCACGACGATCTCGCTGCCGGTGCGCAGTGCGCCGGCCTGCCGGCCGATGGACATGCCGCCCACGACGGTGGCCAGGCGCAGCCGCACGGCGCGGGCGTAGGGGGTGAGTGCGTCGGTCACCTGCTGGGCGAGTTCGCGGGTGGGGACCAGGATCAGGCCCAGCGGCTGGCGGGGCTCGGCGCGCTGTCCGGCGGTGCGGGCCAGCAGGGCCAGGCCGAAGGCGAGGGTCTTGCCGGAGCCGGTGCGTCCGCGGCCCAGCACGTCACGGCCCGCCAGGGAGTTGGGCAGCGTCGCTGCCTGGATGGGGAAGGGCACGGCCACTCCCTGCCGGCCGAGTTCGGCCAGCAGCGGTGCGGGCATGTCGAGATCGGCGAAGCCTTCCACGGCGTCCAGCGCGGGGGTGATCGTCTTGGGGAGGGCGAACTCGCCCTGCACGGCGGCGGGCCGGCGGCTGGAGCTGCCGGATCGGCGCGGGGCCGCTGCTGCGAAGCGGCTGCCGCTCTTTCCGGCACCGGCACCGGTGCTGCTATTGCGGGTGCGGGTGAATCGGTCGTTTGTACGTGTGCGGTTCATGCGGAACCTTCCTCGATGCGGCGCATATCAAGGAATTCTTCCGGCGATGAGCGGCACAGAGAATCACAAGAAATGGACCGGTGGTTAAAGCGAAAGCGGATCTGGCCGGCGGATCATCTTTGCGGGCGCAGGCGCTGGAAAATGGGTGACGCGAAGAGGGAATCTCACCCGGAGCGTCGACTGCAGTTACGGATGATGGTCACCCGGGTTGCCCGCAGGTGGAATCACTGCGGGAAAATCACTGTGGGAAATGCCTGCAGCTGGGGCCCGCACCCCGAAGGATGCGGGCCCCAGCTGCAAAGTGTGCGTCAGTGTCAGGCGGGAACGATGTTCTCGGCCGTCGGGCCCTTCTGGCCCTGCGCGATGTCGAACTTCACCTTCTGGCCTTCGAGCAGCTCGCGGAAGCCCTGGGCGGCGATGTTCGAGTAGTGGGCGAACACGTCAGCGCCGCCACCGTCCTGCTCGATGAAGCCGAAACCCTTTTCCGCGTTGAACCACTTCACGGTGCCAGTAGTCATGTCAATCTCCTTTGGGGCAGTGCATCGGTATCCGCACTGTGCGGATGCCGTGTCGCCGCGATGATTACCCCGCCCGGAAATGACCGGTCATACAAAAGCGCCCCCACCGCAGTGTGCGGCCAGGAGCACTTGAAGTTTTTCGGGAACCACAACTGCAACTGAGACGACAGTAGCACGCCAGGGCGGCCGGTGGGGGTGAAGTAATTCCGCTCTGCTCATTGCGCTAAAAACCCTCC
>NZ_JBFBEE010000061.1:0-5038 GCF_040683555.1 Streptomyces sp. NPDC093510 | reverse complement strand
CCGATACACCGCGATGCAGATCGTCCTCACTGAGCTACGCTTTCCTCGTGACTGGTGGATTGAGATGACTCAGGGGCTCCCTGACGTGCCGAGTTGCCGACATGGTCTGATCAAGGAATTCAAAGCCCATGTGGTTGCACTCGCCTCGAGGCCAGATTTTGTCCATCACTCCTGGTATGTCGAATACCACCTACAAATCGTGGAGCGGATCTCCGGCGAGCTGGCGGCTTCCTATCCCCAAGCCGATCGAGACGTCATCGATGTGCTGGTCTGGCTTCACGACTACGGCAAGCTGATCGACCGGGAGCGTGAGCACGAGCGCACGCTCACTGAAGGTCCGCGCGTCCTCATCAACATCGGATTCGATCAGCAGTTCACCGACCAGGTGATCGCCTGTGCTCGTGAACTGGACATGAATCGGACGATGGACCTTCGTACGGCGCGGATCGAAGTGCAGATTGTCTCCTCCGCGGATGGCTGCGCGCATCTCATCGGACCGTTCTTCCCGATCTGGCTGTGGGAAAATTCCACCCGCTCCTTGCGTGATCTGATGGCCGACAACCTTCGCAAGTTGGAGAAGGACTGGAATCGAAAAATTGTTCTTCCCGAAGCCCGGGCGGCTTTCGAGGGCCGCTACCGGCTCCTTCGCGAACAGAACGGAGATATTCCATCGCGTCTTGTGTGAACTGATGACCATCGTCGCGTCGGCCACTAAGTTCAGGTGCGCAGTCCGTCGAGGTAGCTGATGAAACGCGCGATAAAGATTTCGTACTGACTGCGCCAGGCTGCGAGATCCGTCCCGTCCACGGTGCGGTCTGTGAGTTGGTGGAGGTGTGCGATCAGGTCGGCATCCACGTGTCGAGAGTTGAACACGATGCTCTTGTCGCAAATTTCAGAGCGGCGATTCAAATCCATTTTCATCGTCTCATACTGCAACGAGCCGGGGGGAAATTTGTGGCTTTCGGGGAACTTGCGGCCGCTCGACTCGGGACCGTGGTACCAGGACACGTATGCGGAGTCGTCGAACAGTTCGACCCGGTAAACGGCTGTGTCTTCCATGTAGGAAATCTCGATCGGACAGAAATGCCGACAGTCGAACAGAGCCACCACTGACATCAGTAGTTCGTCGCGCAATTCTTCCACAAGTTGAGGCACTGGGTTGATTCCCAGATTCCGGCGGCTACCGCGGTCTGAAGCGCGCCGTGAGACGGACTTTTCCAGGCTGGGGTCAAGCATGCAGACACGTACGAGATGCGGATGCCGCGGGGACGTTCTCAGGCGCCCGGGGAGGTAGCGTGGGCTCGGCCCCTTGAAACCGTAGAAGCTCGTACTGGTGAGGCTGTCAGTGAGATCGCGGTTGAACAATTCGTCGAATCCTTCCGACGGCAGGTAAGAGCCGGAAGGAAGGAAAATCTTCTCTCGCTCAGACATCCTTTCGGTCAGGCGGGTCGAGAGATCGTCGAACTTGTCCGCGACGCTCTCCATGAAAGCGCGCTCCTGAATGCGTGAACTGATGGACGCAAAAAGCAGGGCGAAGACCGCGGAGGCGACAAGGTTCAGGCCGAGAGCGGACATGATCGTGCCGCTGGTCAATGAGTGATCTTGCAGCGTCAGGATCAGGCCGGCGGCGACGATCACCACGTACCCGAGGGCGAGCGCGTAGGTGACCAGCGTTCTACGGGAGTGGTGTGGGGGATCCGCCACTGGATATCCCTCTCTCGGCGCGCACCTGGACGCTCAGTGTAGTCAACTGTCCCCGCACTCGGCATGGTTGTTGGTCGGATCCGCCTTCGGCCGACCGGCCTATGCCTGAAGTCCTATTGCTGATCCTGGCCGGTTGTCCTGCCGGCCTCTGTTCCGTTGGGGCGTGTGGCGGATAGAGTCCAGCCCATGTCGCTTGCCGGGCGTGGCTGGCGCATCGCCAGGCCCTCACGCCCCGGGATGGGGGTGACCTATGCCTTCACGTCATGAACGCCTCAGCGCTCACTTTCGGCACATGGGCTACCTCCGCGTACCCGAGGCCATTCCGTCGGAACTGGTGACGAGACTGCTCGCGGTCGTCCGAGAAGAATTCGCCGCCGAACGGGGGCCCTGTCGGCGAGGCACAGAGGGAGAGATTGTCCGTATCGATGGCGTGAGTCGGCGTGACCCGGCCTTCATCGAATCCCTGACGACGCCAGACCTACTCGATGCTTTGCGGATTCTACTCGGCCCTCGCATCGTTCTCCTCCAAAACCGTCATGACCACGCCACCTTGAATCGGCGAGGTCATATTCCCGTTCGACTGCACCGGGACGTTCTCCAGTGGTCGAGGCCGGTTATCACTGTTCTGCTCTTTCTTGAGAGATCCGGCCCGGCCAACGGCTGCACGCATGTGGTTCCCGGTTCCCACGTGGCGCCCTATCTAGGTATGTCGCCTGAAGGCGGTGGAGGGAATTGGGTCGATGACCATGAGGAATACGCGCATTTCCCGGACCAGGCCCTTCCTGTCCCCGTACCGGCCGGCGGCGCTCTGATCATGGACGGTCTACTCTTTCACTCCGTCGGTCACAACGCGACGGAGGACGCACGTACCAGCGTCACTTTCGCGCTTCGCAGCTGCGACGAACTCTCCGTGAACGAGGGCCGACATCAGGTGATTGTCGGATCGCCGCTCTATAGAGGAAACGATCTCCACCACGCCAACAGCGACCACCGTACTGTTTTGAGAGAGGGGAAGGGAAAGGTATGACGATTTTTGAGGGTGCCAGCCCAACAGTTGGTTTCCCGCGTATCGCGGGACTTCCCTGGTCGGAAGACCCCGACCGTGCGCATGTCGAGGCCCGCAAGCTGCTCGAAGAAGAAGGGGAAAGCCTGGCTCGCAGGATATCTTTATGGCTGTCGACGCTGGATCAACGGGACGTCGACAGCCTGCTCTCCCGTTCGATGTACCGCAGTTCGCATCACAAGTGGTGCCTTGGCGGAGACCATCACGACTACGTCGTCTGGCTACATCAGTACAAGGAGCCGGCGGAGTTCGCCGAGGCGGAGGGCTTCGCGGCATCCACGCACAACCACAGGTACGGATTCTCCTCCCGTGTGGTGAGTGGAGGACTCCATGCGACTTGGTTCAATCTCGTCGGTCAAGACAACGCGGAACATCGGGAGTTCCACGGTGGCGGCAACGCGCACGTAGAACTGCACCCCGCGAAACAGACGTGGTTGAGGGAGGGGGACGTGGTGACCCTCGATCACCATGACATTCATCAGATCGACAAGGTCGCGGCTCGCACCTGCACTCTACTGATCCAGGGGCCCGTCCGGCGTGACTTCAGCACCGTCTTCAACCCTTCCGGCGGGCCCGTGAAGATCATTGACGCTCACGAGACGCTGCTGTCCCGGCTCACCCACCGACTGTCCGAGTGATTGGTGCCTGCTTCGACAACGCAGCCAAAAGCGAGTGGGTCGATCTCACCTTGGGCAGGCCTAGACTTCGTGACCATGACGCATGGCGAAGCGACATGGACTCAACTGTCGCGAAGAACCGTCTTCCAGCGATTTGGTCGAAACGTGGACGAGGTTCATTATCAGTTGCCGAACGGCCATCAAGATACTTTTTACATCAAGAACGAACGTCCCGCCGTCAGCATCCTAGCGCTCACGGAATCCCAGCAGGTCATTCTTGTGCGGCAATACCGACCCGGACCCGACCGGATCCTGGCCGAGCTTCCGGGTGGCTACCTGGGACGCGACGAAAGCCCTGAGTGCGCCGCCGAGCGAGAACTATTGGAAGAGACGGGTTACCGTCCCCGCGCTCTGGAGTATGTCGCGGACTGCTGGGACGATGCCTACTCCACAATGTTCCGAAAGTGCTTCGTAGCAATCGGATGCGTGAAAGTCTCCGATCCTGATCCTGAGATCACCGAGACTCTCGAAGTCGCCCTCACCGACGTGCAGGACTTCCGCCGGCAACTCAGGAGCGGTCTCTCCACTGATGTCGAAGTGGGCTACATGTGTTTGGACTATCTCGAACTGCTCTAGTACGCAGCTCGAAGACGTTCTCCCCGGAAGGGGGCCATCGTGCCGGAAGCATTACCGCGTCTACGGACCGGATACATCAGCACTCTAATCCCGACCGATCCCGTGGAAGTCCTCGTCCTCGCGGGTGGTATGGGAACGCGGCTGAGAGGGCAGGCGCAAAAGTCCGTTCCCGCGGTGCCCAAGCTGCTGATGGAGGTTGGTCCCGAGACGGAACCGACACCGATGATCGGAACTATTCTCGGCGAAATCTACGGAAACGGCTTCCGGGCGATCAGCGTGTTGACAAGTTCGGCTGCGGGCGCCGGCGGGAGCGACATCGAAACGTATGTACTCGCCCACCACGGGCACAACGCCCGGCTGCAACTGCTCCGCGAGGCATTACCACTGGGCACGGCTGGTGCGGTGTATGCGGCGCTGGCCCATGTCGCTGCCGAGCTCATAGTGATCGTCCCGGGCGACACCCTCTTTCCCTTCGGGGCGCTGCAGGCAGCCCTGACCGCTCATCGTCGCGCCAGCCATTCCCTCACCTGGGTCGTCACTACACGGCCGGGGCCCGCGGCCCAGAACGCCGGGCGCCTCCTGCTCAATACCGATGGAACCCTGTGCCGTGTACTGGAGGGACTGAACGCGGAGGATGCCGGCAGCGAGCGTTCCGGCATCAAGGTGGACGTGACCGAAAGCACCAGCGCGGGTGTCGTCATAGCGAACCGGATCCGCTACTCCTCGATCTTCGAGAAGCACACGGCTGGACAGTCTGATCCGGCGCCGGTCGATGTCTACCGACAGCTGGTTCCGTGGCTGCTGAGACAGGGGGAGGTCATCGGGACCTACGATATCCGTTGCTCCGCTCCGGACTTGGGAACTCCGGAGCGGCTGGCGGTCTTCGGTCGCACGCCGAGCAGGTATCTCAGCAGCGGACCCAGGCGTACTGATCTTTGATGTCGTGGTCGAGCTCGGGGCATCTCCGTCTCCGGAAGGCGCGAATGAGGACACGCGGCCCATGAAGCTCGAACCGCGT
>NZ_JBFBEE010000060.1:0-5090 GCF_040683555.1 Streptomyces sp. NPDC093510 | reverse complement strand
CGCCCGCTCGGCCGCGCCGCCCGCCCTGGAGAGCGCGCGGCCGGCCGTGGCGCGCACGTCCTGATAGGAGGAGTTCACGCTCAGCTCCGAGCCCAGCTCGCCCTGGTACTCGGGGGCGAATGCCTTGACGTACATGGATCCGAGGCCTCTCGATCGTTCGGCGATGTGACGTGATCAAGAAGCTACGAGCCGGGGCCGGGGCGGCGAATCCCTCCCTGTACGGGTCATCGCGTACGACTGGAGTGCTACAGAACGGGCCGTGATCAGCCTCGGGACGTACGGGAGCGCGGTGTCAGGACGCGTCCCACTCGTCCGGCACACTCTCCGCCTGCTCCGCCTGCTCCGCCTGCTCCGCCTGAGCGGGCGGCGTGGCTGTCGCCGCCTGGAGAGCCGTGATGCACGCGCCGATGGCCTGCTGGAGCTCTTCCAGGCGCCGCACCATGTCGTCCTCGTAGATGTCGCGGATCTCCTCGGCGGCGGCGACGTCGTCGAACGTCAGCTCCTCGAAGACCTTCGTGGCCTTCTGCAGGCTGCTGTAGAACTTCGCGCGCCGCTCCTGCACGCGCAGGCCCGGGTCGCTCTGGACGGTCTGCGCGACCATGTCCCGCACGGTGTCGTACGCCTCGCGCGCCCACTCGCCGGACTCCTCGCCGTCGTCCAGCTCGTCGATGAGGGACAGATGGCGCTCGGCCTCCTCACGCAGCTCGGCGGGCGCGTCGATCATCTGTCCGGCAGGCGTCTTGACCTGGCCCTTCTCCACGATCTGACGGACGTAGTCGACGCGGTCGCCCGCCTTGGCCTCGGCCGCCACGGCCTTCTTGAGGTCGTCGGCGCGCACGATGTCACGGACCAGCTCGGTGCGCAGCGCCGGGTCCTCACCGAGACGGTCCATCAGGGCCTTGCGCGCCGCCTCCGCGGTGCCGGGGTCGGCGAGGATCGCGGCCCGCAGCGCGGTGGGGTTCTCCGCGACCTCCAGGGCCTTGGTGGGGCGGATGCCCTCGGCCTCGGCGGCCTCCGTGATCGCCTCGCCGCGCTGGGTCAGGGCGCTGGAGCGGGAGGTGTAGTACGACAACCAGACGTCGGCGTCCGGGAGTTCGACCTCCATGCCGGGGGAGAGGGCCTCGAAGTGCGGGACCATTCCGTCGTCGGCTGCCTTGTCCCAGGCCTTGTAGTAGCGCATGACGCGGTCGGCCGAGCAGCCGGCCATCTCGGCGAACTCCTTGGCGGAGACCTTCGGCGTCTCGCCGGCGCTCTGCCCGCCCGGCCGGACGCTGCGGGCGACCTTGAGGCCGAAGGCCCAGCCGCCGGTGCGCGCGTAGACCCCGAAGTCGCGGGCGTCCTCGGCCACCAGCGCCGCCGCGTCGGCGGTGGGGGAGGCGGCTTCCTGGGGCGGGACGATGGCTACGCTCACGGATGTGCTCCTGGTGTCACAGGCGTACGAAGGTTGACGCGATACTTTATCGCTCCTATTGAGATGTTTTGCGCGCGAGTTGACGTGCCGGTCGGCGGCGGGCGGCCGGGGGCCCGGCGGTCGCTCGCATAGGCTGCCCGGATGAGCATTCTGGATGACGCCCGCCCGGGCATGAACCCCGAGATCCGGCCGCAGGACGATCTCTTCGGCCACGTCAACGGCACCTGGCTGGACACGGAGAAGATCCCTGAGGACCGCTCCAGCTGGGGCCCCTTCGTACAGCTGGCCGACACCGCAGAGCAGCAGGTCAAGACGATCATCCAGGAGCTGGCCGAGGCCTCCTCCGCCGACGCGGGCGCGGGCGTGGACTCCGAGGACGCCCGCAAGATCGCCGCCCTGTACGCCTCCTTCATGGACGAGGAGACCATCGCCGCCCGCGGTCTCGCCCCCGCGCAGCCCCTCATCGACGAGGTCGCGGCCCTGCGCGACACCCGGGAGCTCGCCGCCTTCCTCGGCCGCTTCGAGCGGATCGGCGGCTCCGGCCTCTTCGGTTCGTACATCGACTCGGACGACCGCGACTCCGACCGCTACCTCTTCAACATCCTCCAGGGCGGACTCGGCCTGCCCGACGAGTCGTACTACCGGGACGAGAAGTTCGCCGAGATCCGCGAGAAGTACGTCGCCCACCTCACCGAGCTCCTCACCCTCGGCAAGCACGCCGACCCGGCCGCCGCCGCGCGGACCGTCCTCGCGCTGGAGACGAAGCTCGCCGCGGGCCACTGGGAGCGCGCCGAGACCCGCGACGTCCTGAAGACCTACAACCTCACCACCCTGGACGAGCTGACCCGGCTGGCGCCGGAGTTCGACTGGCGCGGCTATGCCGCCGCGCTCGGCGGCTCGGACGCCACCATCGCGGAGACCTGTGTCCGCCAGCCGTCCTACCTCACCCACCTCTCCGCGCTCCTCGCCGAGGTGCCCATCGAGCAGTGGCGCGACTGGGCGCTGGCGCGCGTGCTGCGCGCCTGCTCTCCGTACCTGTCCGACGAGTTCGTGCGCAACAACTTCGAGTTCTACGGCCGCACCCTCAACGGCACCCCGGAGCTGCGCGCCCGCTGGAAGCGCGCGGTCGCGTTCGTGGAGGGCTCCATCGGCGAGGCCGTCGGCAAGGAGTACGTCGCGCGGCACTTCCCGCCGTCATCCAAGGCGATGATGGACGACCTCGTCGCCAACCTCCTCGAGGCCTACCGTCAGTCGATCGCGCGCCTCGACTGGATGACCGACGAGACGAAGGAACGGGCGTACGAGAAGCTCGCCACGTTCCGCCCCAAGATCGGCTACCCCGACACCTTCCGCGACTACTCCGCGCTCCAGGTCTCGGCGGACGACCTGCTCGGCAACGCGCAGGCGGCGGCCGCGTTCGACACCGACAGGGAGCTCGCCAAGATCGGTTCGCCGGTCGACCGCGACGAGTGGTTCATGCTGCCGCAGACCGTCAACGCCTACTACAACCCGGGCACGAACGAGATCTGCTTCCCGGCGGGCATCCTGCAGAAGCCGTTCTTCTCGCCCGACGCAGACCCCGCGGAGAACTACGGCGGCATCGGCGCGGTCATCGGCCACGAGATCGGCCACGGCTTCGACGACCAGGGCGCGCAGTACGACGGCGCGGGCAACCTCAACGACTGGTGGACCGCCGCCGACAAGACCGCCTTCGAAGGCAAGTCCAAGGCGCTCGTCAAGCAGTACGACGGCTTCTCGCCCCGCAACCTCCCCGGCGAGTCCGTCAACGGCGCGCTGACCGTCGGCGAGAACATCGGCGACCTGGGCGGCCTGACCATCGGGCACACCGCGTACCTCATCGCGCTCGACGGGGCGCCGATGCCCGAGCGGGACGGCACCACCGGCTCGCAGCGGCTCTTCATGAACTGGGCGTACTGCTGGCGCACCAAGCGCCGCAAGGAGCAGGAGCAGCAGTACCTCACCATCGACCCGCACTCGCCGCCGGAGTTCCGCGCCAACATCGTCCGCAACCTCGACGAGTTCCACGAGGCTTTCGGCACGGCGGAGGGCGACGGGCTGTGGCTCGACCCCTCGGAGCGCGTACGGATCTGGTGACGCCGGACGACCCGGCCGGGGGGAGTGGCGGCGCCGCTGTCAGGCGAGGAACGCCGCCGTGAGCGCCACGAACGCGGCCGGGTCGTACAACCAGGGGAAGTGGCCGGCGCCGGGCTGCACGACGAACTCCGCGTCGGGGAACATCCCGGCGACTTCGGCCACCGCGGGAGGCGGCGAATTGAGGTCGCCCTCCCCGGCCAGTACCAGCACCGGTGCCCCGAGGCGGGCGAGCGCGCCGCGCGTGGCCGCCGGATCGTAGGCACCCTCGGCGCCGTAGACCGCCGCGGCCGCGGCGTTGCGCTGGACGTCCTCGGCGGCCTGATGGGCCTGCGCCGCCTCGTCCCAGCGGCCGTACGCGAAGGGCGCGATGGCCTGGAAGGCGTCGGCGCCCGCCCGGCCGGCCATGATCTCCTCCAGGGCCGCGAAGGCTGCCGGGAACCACGGCTCGTCCCGCCGGAGCAGCGCCGTCTCGCGCCGCACGGAGCCGTCGACGGAGACGCCCACGGCCATGACGCTGGGCGTGATCAGAGCCAGCTTCCCGACGCGCTCCGGGTGCCGGGCCGCGTACAGCACCGCGAGGTTGGTGCCGCCGGAGTGCGCGAGCAGATCCATCGTGTCGAGGCCCAGATGCCGACGCAGCGCCTCCACGTCGTCCACGAGCCGGTCGCAGCGGTACGAGGCGGGGTCCTGCGGCACCGCGGAGCCGCCGGTGCCGCGGAGGTCCAGCGTGATCAACGGACGGTGCGCGGCGAGGCCGCCGAGATCGCCGAGGTAGGCGGAGGCCTGCATCGGGCCTCCGGGCAGACACACCACGGGAGGGACGCCGCGGGCGCGGCCGCCTCCTCCGTCCCCGAGGGAGTGGTAGGTGAGCTCGGTTCCGTCCGGTGCGGAGAAGGCAAACATGGCCGAGACACTGTCAGCGCCGCCGGTCCGGGGCAACCGGGTTCCTGGAGCGGCGCGCGCTCGGGCGGCGGTCTCGGGCGGCTCGGACGGTGTGGTCTCAGACGGTGAGGCCGTCTTGGGGTCCGGCCGTCGCGGCGAGGTCGTGGCGGATGAACCACTCGGTGGAGAACAGCCGCTTCCGCAGCTCCGACGGCAGCGCGGCGACCAGACCCGGCAGCGCGCCCCGCTCCACCTCGCTCCGGTGCGCCAGTACCGCCTCGATCTTCTGCTCGAGCCAGTCGCCGACGTCGACGGTCGCGGTGACCTGGGCGTCAGGGACGCTGTGCACGGCCCTGCGCGCCCCGGCCGTCCTGCCCAGCGCCGCCACGGCCGACTCCGGGTAGGTGGCCAGGTAGAGGGCGCTCGGCTGCCAGGGGTCCCCGGCGTCCGGGTAGAGCTGGGGGAGTCCGGCGGCCCGGGCGGCGAGCACGGTGATCCGGTGGGTGTGCACATGGTCGGGATGACCGGTCGGACCGCCGTACGCGTCATGGGTGACCACGATCCGGGGGCGGAACTCACGGAGGTGCGCCACGAGCCGCCGCACCGCCTCGTCGAGCGGCGCGTCGCACAGCCGCGGCGCGCCGGGGGCCGACTCCGGCACGCGTGCGTCGGCGTAGCCGAG
>NZ_JBFBEE010000059.1:0-6308 GCF_040683555.1 Streptomyces sp. NPDC093510 | reverse complement strand
GCCACATGCACCGCCGCCATCCCCACACCACCGGACGCGGCATGCACCAGCACCGACTCACCCGCACCCAGACCCGCCAGATCCACCAACGCGTAATACGCCGTCAAATACGCCACCGGAGCCGCCGCCGCCTCAGCAAACGACCAACCCTGCGGAACCGGCGTCAGCAGTCGCTCATCGGTCACCGCAAGTGGACCGAAGGCTCCGGAGAACAGGCCCATGACGCGGTCGCCGACGGCGAGTTCACGTACACCGGGGCCGGTCTCGATGACCACACCGGCCGCCTCGAGACCCAACAGTCCCGCATCGCCCGGATACATGCCCAGCACATTCAGCACATCACGGAAGTTCATACCGGCCGCACGGATCGCCACCCGCACCTCACCCGGCCCCAACTCCGCCGACGCCTCCGGAAACTCCGCCACCCGGAAACTGTCCAACGTCCCCGTCGCCTCGAAATCCACCCGCCACGGGCTGCCGCCGGCCCCAGGAACCTCCAACGCCGCCTCACCGGCCCGCACCAGACGGGCCGCGAACGCCCGACCGGACCGAATCGCCAACTGCGGCTCACGATCGGAGTGGTCGGACACCACGGACCGCAGCACGGCCAGCGACTCGTTCCGACCGTCGGTGTCCACCAGCACGATCCGACCCGGATGCTCGGCCTGCGCAGAACGCACCAGACCACGCACAGCAGCAGCCGCCACGTCCGGCACCCCATCACCCGCGACAGCAGCCACCGCACCACAGGTCACGACCACCAGCCGCGCACCATCCCCGTGCCCGGCCGCCAGCCACTCCTGCACAACCTCCAACGCACGCTCAGCCACGGCGCCCGCGCCGACTGCCTCACCATCGACGTCACCGTCGCCGTCGCCGTCACCGGAGAAGGACACCACCGTCAGATCAGCACCCCGCTCATCCGAACCGTGCTCATCCGAACCGTGCTCATCCGGACCGTGCTCATCCGGACCGTGCTCATCCGGACCGTGCTCATCCGACGCCTCGTTCCCCGAAGCAGCCAACTCCCGCCACTCCACCCGGAACAACGAATCAAGACCACGACCGGCAGCCGCCGAAGCCAACTGCCCCTCCGACACCGCCCGCAACACCAACGACCCCACCGACGCCACCGCAAGACCGGCCCCGTCAGCCACCTGAAGCCGCACACCACCGGCACCCGAACCAGCCCGGGAGAGCCGCACGCGCAGGGCTTCCGCGCCGGCCGCGTGCAGCGCCACGTCCGACCAGGCGAACGGCAGCTGCGGCCGCCCGTCGCCGTCCGGTACGAGGCCACCGAGCCCTATGCCGTGCAGGGCGGCGTCGAGGAGCGCCGGGTGCAGCCCGAAGCCGTCGGTCGCGGTGCCCTCCGGCAGGACGACCTCGGCGTAGACGTCGTCACCCGCGCGCCAGGCCGCTTTCAGCCCCTGGAAGACAGGCCCGTACTCCAAACCGGACGCCGCGAGATCCGCGTACAGCGAATCCACCGCGACCGGCTCCGCACCGGCCGGCGGCCACACCGCCAAATCGAAGTCCGCCTCCGCCACGCCATCGACCAGCACACCTTCGGCATGCCGGGTCCACGACTCATCCACCGCACCGTCGACCCGCGAGTGCACACTCACGGCCCTTCGCCCGGCCTCATCGGCCTCGCCGACCTGGACCCGCAGCACCACCGCACCACGCTCGTCCAGGATCAACGGGGCATGCAGCGTCAGATCCTCGACCGTGCCACAACCGACCTCATCACCGGCCCGCACCACCATCTCCACCAACGCCGCACCCGGCACCACGACCGTGCCGCTCACCGCGTGATCCGCGAGCCACGCATGCGACACCAGCGACAGACGCCCGGTGAACAGCACCGCATCGGAGTCCGGAAGCTCAACTGCCGCGCCCAGCAGGGGATGACCGGTGGCGGCCTGGCCGAGGCCACCCGCATCGGCCAAGCCACCCGAGGCGACCAGCCAGTAGTGCTCGTGCTGGAAGGCGTACGTCGGCAGGTCGGCACGGGTGGCGCCGGTGCCGTCGAAGAAGGCGGGCCAGTCGACAGATACGCCGCGCAGGTGGAGACGCGTGATCGCTTCCGTGACGGCCTGAGCCTCGGCCCGGTCCCGGCGCAGAGCAGGAATCAACACGGCGTCGCTGTCGGTGAGGGTCTCGGCGGCCATCGCGGTCAGCACCGCGTCCGGACCCACCTCCAGGAAGGCGCTCACACCCTGCCCGGTGAGCGTGTTCACCGCGTCGGCGAACCGGACCGTGCCACGCACCTGCCGCACCCAGTACTCGGGGTCCGACAACTCCTCGTACGAGAGAGCCTGACCCGTCAGCGTCGATACGAGCGACAGGCGCGGCCGCTCGTACGTCAGCCCCGCAGCAACCGCGCCGAACTCGGCCAGCATCGGCTCCATCAGGGACGAATGGAAGGCATGGCTGACCGCGAGCCGCTTCACCTTGCGGCCCGACTCAGCAAAGTGAGCGACGACTTGATCCACGGCAGCCTCGCCACCGGAAACCACCACGGAGGCGGGACCGTTCACGGCGGCGATGTCGACCCCGTCGACCATAGCCGCCCGCACCTCGTCCTCACCGGCCTGCACGGCACACATCGCCCCACCAGAAGGCAGATCCTGCATCAGCCGGCCCCGAGCGCACACCAGCCGGGCCGCATCCTCCAACGACCACACACCAGCCACATACGCGGCCGCCAGCTCACCTATGGAATGTCCGGCCAGCACATCAGCACGCACACCCCACGACTCAACGAGCCGGAACAACGCCACCTCGAACGCGAACAACGCGGGCTGCGTGAACCCGGTCTCATCCAAGACCGCAGCCTCAGAACCGAAGACGACCTCGGCCAGCGGCCGATCCAGATGCACGTCCAGCGCGGCACACACCTCGTCCCAAGCAGCAGCGAACACCGGGAAGGCGCCATACAACTCACGCCCCATCCCCAACCGCTGACTGCCCTGACCCGTCAACAGCAGAGCCAGTCGGCCACCACCGACGGCCGTCCCCTCCAACGGCGCACGGCCGTCAGCGGTCGCCCGGAGCCCGGCGAGGAGCGACTCCCGGTCATCGGCCACCACACCGGCCCGATGTGCGAACGCCGCCCGAGCCGTCACCAGCTCGTAGCCTCCCGCCACGAGATCCGTGGCGGGGTGGTCCTCCACGTACGAAGCCAACCGTGCTGCCTGGTCCCGAACCGCCTCCACGGTCTTCCCGGACAGCACCCACGGCACGGACGGCATGTCGCGTACCGCGGGGGTCTGTTCTGCTCCGGCAGGAGCGGGAGCTTCCTCGACGATCACGTGGGCGTTGGTGCCGCTGATGCCGAAGGAGGAGACACCAGCCCGCCGCACTCGCTCCCCGGGCCGCCCGGCAGGCCATTCCCGCGCCTCCGTCAGCAGCCGCACCTCACCCGCAGCCCAATCCACCTGCGAACTCGGCGCATCCACATGCAACGTCGCCGGAAGAACCTCATGCTGCATCGCCAGAACCATCTTCATGATCCCCGCGACACCAGCAGCCGCCTGCGTATGACCCAGATTCGACTTCACCGAACCCAGCCACAACGGCTCATCGGCGGTCCTCGCCTGTCCGTACGTCGCCAGGAGCGCCTGCACCTCGATCGGGTCACCCAGGCGCGTCCCGGTCCCATGCCCCTCGACCACATCCACATCACCGGCAGACACACCAGCGGCCGCCAAGGCCTGGCGGATGACGCGCTGCTGCGAGGGGCCGTTGGGTGCCGTCAGTCCGTTGCTCGCGCCGTCCTGGTTGACGGCGGTGCCACGGACCACGGCCAGCACGCGGTGGCCGTTCTTACGCGCGTCGGAGAGCTTCTCCAGGACGAGTACGCCGACGCCCTCACCCCAGCCCGTACCGTCCGCACCCTCCGCATACGCCTTGCACCGGCCATCCGCCGCAAGACCCCGCTGACGGCTGAACTCGATGAACGTCTCCGGAGTCGACATCACGGTCACGCCACCCGCAAGGGCCAGCGAACACTCACCACTCCGCAGCGCCTGCGCAGCCAAGTGCACCGACACCAGCGATGACGAACACGCCGTGTCCACCGACACCGCGGGACCCTCAAGACCCAACGTGTACGACACACGGCCCGACGCGACGCTGGAAGAGCTGCCCGTACCGAGGTAGCCCTCGAGGTCTGCCGGGTAGTTGGTGAGGCGGGTGCCGTAGTCGTTGTAGATGATGCCGGGGAAGACACCGGTCGAACTGCCGCGCAGCGAACCCGGCTCGATGCCGGCCCGCTCAAGAGCCTCCCACGACGTCTCCAGGAGGATCCGGTGCTGCGGGTCCATGGCCAGCGCCTCGCGCGGGCTGATCCCGAAGAACTCCGCGTCGAAGCGGCCCGCCTCGTAGAGGAACCCGCCCACCTTGGAGTAGGTCTTGCCCGTGGCCCCGGGGTCCGGGTCGTACAGGCCCTCCACGTCCCAGCCGCGGTCCAGCGGGAATCCGCCTATCGCGTCCCCTCCGGAGGCGAGCAGGTCCCACAGTTCGCCGGGCGAGGAGACCCCGCCCGGGAAGCGGCACGCCATCCCGACGATCGCGATCGCCTCGTCGGCCGGAGCGAGGGCCGATCCCGTGACCGCGTCACCGGACTCACGTGACGCAGTCGACGCGGTTGACGCCTCGGAGTCGAACTCGCCGAACTCATCGATCTCGACGACCTCAGCCTGCTCGCCGACGAGTTCCGTCAGCAGGTGGGCGGCGAGTATGTCGGGAGCCGGGTAGTCGAAGACGAGCGTGGCCGACAGGCGCAGGCCCGTGTCCTTCGCGAGGCGGTTGCGGAACTCGACGCCCGTCAACGAGTCGAAGCCGAGATCCTTGAACGGCAGGCCCGGAGCGATCGCCTCGCCGGCCGCGTGGCCGAGTACGGCAGCGGCGGCGGTGCGGACCAGATCGAGCAGGTACTCGTTACGGGCCCTGACGTCCATCGCCGCCAGACGCTCAGCCAGCTTCTGCCCGCCAGCGCCACTCCCCTGCCCTGCGGCCCGCGCAGTACGACGAGCCGGTGTGCGGACCAGCGCCCGCAAAAGGGCATCCGTCTCCTCCCCGGACTGCTGCACCTTCGTGGTGTCCAGGTGCATGGGCACCAGCACCGCCTCGGACAGCGTGAGGGCAGTGTCGTAGAGGGCCAGGCCCTGCTCACCCGTGAGGGCAGCCGTGCCCGACTCCACCATCCGGGCCCGGTCGGCCTCGGCCAACGTGCCGCCCATGCCACCCGCCTCCAGGTCCCACAGGCCCCAGGCCAGAGAGAGACCCGGCAGGCCGAGGCTGCGGCGGTGCTGGGCGAGGGCGTCCAAGTAGGCGTTGGCGGCGGCGTAGTTGGCCTGGCCCGGGTTGCCGAAGGTGCCCGCGGCCGAGGAGAACAGTACGAACAGGGCGAGATCAGCCGTACGCGTCAACTCATCCAGGTGCCGGGCCGCCTCCGCCTTCGGCGCCAGCACGCCACGCAGCCGCTCCGGAGTGAGGGACTCCAGCAGACCGTCATCCAGGACACCCGCCGCGTGCACCACACCCGTCAACGGGCGATCAGATGGAATAGCCCCCAGGACATCGGCCAGCGCCCTCCGGTCAGAGACATCACAAGCCGCCCAGGTCACCTGCGTACCCAACTCGGCCAGCTCCGCGACCAGTTCTGCCGCACCCGGCGCCGCCTCGCCACGACGGGAGGCGAGGAGCAGATGACGTACCCCGTGCTGGGCTGCCAGGTGTCGGGCCAGGAGCGTGCCCAGCGCGCCACTCGCACCCGTCACCAGCACCGTGCCCTGCGGGTCCGGCTCGGCCGGCATGCGCAGGACGAGCTTGCCGGTGTGGCGGGCCTGCTGGAGATAGCGGAAGGCATCCGAAATCTCGCGTACGTCCCAGCTGCGGACCGGCAGCGGAGGCAGTTCGCCACTGTCGAACAGCACCCCCAGCGCCGCGAACATCTCCGCGATGCGCTCCGCTCCGGCGTCCATGACGTCGAAGGACTGGTAGACGACCCCGGGATGATCCTTGGCGACCTGCTCCGGCTCACGGATATCGGTCTTGCCCATCTCCACGAACCGACCACCACGCGGCAACAGATCCAACGAGGCGTCCACGAACTCCCGCGCCAGCGCATCCAGCACGACATCCATGCCCCGGCCACCCGTGGCCGCAAGGAACGACTCCCGAAAGTCCAACGTCCGCGAGTTCGCAATCCGCCCATCCGGCAGACCCAGCCCACGCACCGCATCCCACTTGCCAGGACTCGCCGTGCCGAACACATCAGCACCCAGATGACGCGCCACATG
>NZ_JBFBEE010000058.1:0-6766 GCF_040683555.1 Streptomyces sp. NPDC093510 | reverse complement strand
TCCGGTGGTGTGGGGATGGCGGCGGTGCATGTGGCGCGTCATCTGGGTGCTGATGTGTTCGGCACGGCGAGTCCTGGCAAGTGGGATGCGGTGCGCGGGCTGGGTCTGCCGGACGGGCGGATCGCCAACTCGCGGACGTTGGACTTCCGGGAGTCGTTCCTTGCCGCCACGGATGGCCGAGGCATGGATGTCGTACTGGATGCGCTGGCGCGGGAGTTCGTGGACGCCTCGTTGGATCTGTTGCCGCGTGGCGGTCGGTTCGTGGAGATGGGCAAGACCGACATCCGTAATCCGGAGCAGGTCGCCCAGGGTCATCCCGGGGTCGTCTACCAGTCCTTCGATGTCATGGATGACGCGGGACCGGACAAGCTCGCGGAGATGTTCGGCGCACTGCACGTGCTGTTCGAGAAGGGCACGCTTCCCGCGCTGCCGGTGCGTGTGTGGGACGTGCGGCAGGCGCCGGACGCCTTCCGTTACCTACAGCAGGCCCGTCACACCGGCAAGGTGGTGCTGCGCATGCCGGTTGAGCCGGACCCGCGGGGCACGGTGTTGGTGACGGGTGCGGGCGGCGCGCTGGGCACGCTCCTGGCCCGTCATCTGGCAACTCAGCATGGGGTACGTCATCTGCTCCTTGCCTCCCGTCGTGGTGAGGCGGCGCCGGGCGCGGCGGAACTGGTCGCGGAACTGTCCGTGTTGGGCACGCAGGTGACCTGGGTGGCTTGTGATGTCTCTGACCGGAAGGCGCTGGCCGATGTCCTGGATGCCATTCCCGTCGATCGTCCGTTGACGGGTGTGGTGCACGCGGCGGGTGTCCTGGACGACGGTCTGCTGGAGTCCCTCACCCCGGAGCGGCTGCGTCACGTACTGGCGCCGAAGGCGGAGGCGGCCCGGCACCTGGACGAGTTGACGCGTACGGCGGATCTCGCCTTGTTCGTACTGTTCTCCTCGGCCGCGGGCACCTTCGGCAACCCGGGCCAGGCCAACTACGCCGCCGCCAACGCCTACTTGGACGCGCTGGCAGCGCAGCGTCGGGCGTCCGGGCTTCCGGCCACCTCACTGGCCTGGGGCCTGTGGGACCTGGAGGCGGGTGGTATGGGCGGCACGTTGGCCGAGGCCGACCGGGCCCGGATGGTGGAGTCGGGCACGGCTGCCCTCACGGGTGAGCAGGGCCTGGCCCTCTACGACACCGCGCTCACCCTCCCCGAAGCGGCCCTGGTGCCCATGCACCTGGACACCGCCAAGGCGGTCAAGGCCATGCGGCCGGGAGAGGAGCTCGACCCTCTGCTGCGGGCGCTGGTCCGCACCCCGGCCCGTCGTACTGCGCGGGCCGCAGGGCAGGGGAGTGGCGCTGGCGGGCAGAAGCTGGCTGAGCGTCTGGCGGCGATGGACGCCAGGGCCCGTAACGAGTACCTGCTCGACCTGGTCCGTACCGCCGCCGCCGCCGTACTCGGCCACGCGGCCGGCGAGGCGATCGCCCCGGATCTGCCGTTCAAGGATCTCGGCTTCGACTCGCTGACGGGCGTCGAGTTCCGCAACCGCCTCACCACCGAGACGGGCATCCGCCTTCCGGCCACCCTCGTCTTCGACTACCCGACCCCGGACGCACTCGCCGGGTTCCTCCACGCCGAACTGCTGCCGCACGCCGACACCGAGGACGAGTCCGGCTCGGCCGACCACGAGGACAAGGTGCGGGCGTCACTGGCCGCCATCCCGCTGGCCCGGTTGCGTGAGGCAGGCCTGCTGGAAGCGCTGCTCGAACTCGCCGGCCACAAGCCCGAAGCCGACGGCCCCGTGCCGGAGGCCGCTGACGAGGGCGGCACGAGCGCCGGCGAATCGATCGACGACATGGACACCGAGAGCCTCATCGAGAGGGCGCTCGAAGGAATGGACATCTGATGACGGGGACGACGGGAACGGCGGGGACGACGGGGCCCTCGGGAACTTCGGGGACCACGGGTACGACGGGGATGAGCGAGGACAAGGTGTCTGCACCGAACGAAAAGCCCGTGGCGCACGGCAAGCCGACGGCGGACGGCAAGCCCGTGGCGGGCGGCAAGCCCGCGGCGCACGGCAAGCCCGCGGCGGGCGGCAAGCCCGCGACTGACGGCAAGCCCGCGACTGACGGCAAGTCCGCGGGGAACGACAAGCTCGTGAACGCCTTGCGCGCTTCCCTCAAGGAGACGGAGCGGCTGCGCGAGCTGAACCGGCGCCTCTCGGCGACCGCGCACGAGCCGGTCGCGATCGTCGGGATGGCGTGCCGCTTCCCGGGCGGGGTCTCCTCGCCGGAGGACCTGTGGAAGCTGCTCTCCACGGGCCAGGACGCGATAGGCGGATTCCCGCTGGACCGTGGCTGGGACGTGGAGGGCCTCTACGACCCGGACCCGGACGCCCCGGGCAAGACCTACTCGAACGAGGGCGGATTCCTCTACGAGGCGGGCCGCTTCGACGCGGAGTTCTTCGGGATCAGCCCGCGCGAGGCGCTGGCCATGGACCCGCAGCACCGGATCCTCCTGGAGACGTCGTGGGAGGCTCTTGAGCGGGCCGGCATCGAGCCGCAGACCCTGCGGGGCACCCCCACCGGCGTCTTCCCCGGCATCATCTACAACGACTACAGCGAGGTGCTTGCCCGTTCCGCGCAGCGGGACACCGAGGGCTTCATGGGCGTGGGCGGCAGTCTCGCCTCGGGCCGTGTGTCGTACACGTTGGGTCTTGAGGGTCCCGCGGTGTCGGTGGACACGGCGTGTTCGTCATCGCTGGTATCCGTACATCTGGCTGCGCAGGCGCTGCGCAGCGGCGAGTGCTCGCTCGCCCTTGCGGGCGGCGTGACCGTGATGTCGACGCCCGACACCTTCGTCGAGTTCAGCCGTCAGCGGGGGCTCGCGGCGGATGGCCGGTGCAAGGCGTACGCGGAGGGCGCGGACGGCACGGGCTGGGGCGAGGGCGTCGGCGTACTCGTCCTGGAGAAGCTCTCCGACGCGCGGAAGAACGGCCACCGCGTGCTGGCCGTCGTCCGTGGCACCGCCGTCAACCAAGACGGTGCCAGCAACGGCATCACCGCCCCCAACGGCCCCGCCCAGCAGCGCGTCATCCGCCAGGCCCTGGCCTCCGCACGCATCTCGGCCGACCAGGTCGACGCCGTGGAGGGGCATGGGACCGGGACGCGGCTGGGTGACCCGATCGAGGTGCAGGCGCTGTTGGCCACGTACGGGCAGGGTCGGGCGGAGGGTGAGCCGTTGTGGCTGGGTTCGGTGAAGTCGAATCTGGGTCATACGCAGGCGGCTGCTGGTGTTGCGGGGATCATGAAGATGGTCTTGGCGATGCAGCACGAGGTTCTTCCGGCGACGTTGCATGTGGATGCGCCAAGTTCGCAGGTGGACTGGGCTGCGGGTGAGGTGCGGCTGCTGACGCAGGCGCGGGAGTGGCCTGCGGGGGAGCGGGTGCGACGAGCTGGTGTCTCGTCCTTCGGCATCAGCGGCACCAACGCCCACGTGATCGTCGAGGAAGCTCCCGCGCTCGCGTCGGGTGACGAGCCGTCCGCCGTACGGGAGTTGGGGGCCGTACCGTGGGTGCTGTCCGGCAAGACGGCGGAGGCGGTACGGGGTCAGGCGGCGCGGCTTCTGTCGTATGTGAGTGAGCGGTCGGAGGTTGATCCGGCTGGGGTCGCTCTGTCGTTGGTGACTGAGCGGGCGGCATTCGCGCATCGGGCCGGTGTGGTGGCCAGTGACAGGGAGACGCTTCTCGCTGGTCTTCAAGCGGTTGTGGATGGTGACGCGCCGTTGCGGGGTCTGGCGGCCGGTGGACGACTGGCTCTGCTGCTGACGGGCCAAGGGAGTCAACGCCCCGGAATGGGGCGTGAGTTGTATGGCGCTTTCCCGGTGTTCGCTGCTACGTGGGACGAGGTGTGTGCCGCGCTCGACGTGCACCTGGATCAGCCGCTTGCTGAGGTTGTCTTCGGTGCGGATGCGCAGGTGCTGGATGCGACCGGGTTCACGCAGCCCGCGCTGTTCGCGTTCGAGGTGGCGCTGTTCCGGCTTATCGAGTCGTGGGGTGTGCGTGCCGATGTTTTGGCGGGTCATTCCATAGGCGAGCTGGCGGCTGCTTACGTTGCCGGGGTCTGGTCGCTGGACGACGCGGCACGGCTGGTCTGCGCTCGGGGCCGGTTGATGCAGGACCTTCCGGTCGGTGGGGCGATGTGTGCGGTACAGGCCGGTGAGGACGAGGTACGGGCGGCTCTGGTCGACGGGGTCGACATCGCTGCGGTGAACGGGCCTGCCTCCCTGGTGATCTCTGGCACTGAGGCTGCCGTGGACGACGTCGCCGCACACTTCGCTGGGTTGGGTCGGAAGACGAAGCGCCTTTCGGTCAGCCACGCTTTCCACTCCTCGCTGATGGAGCCGATGCTGGCCGAGTTCGGTGAGGTCGCTGCCGGTCTCACGTACGAGCGGCCGCGTCTGGCCCTCGTATCGACGCTGACGGGCCAGGTCCTCTCGTACGAGGAACTGTCGGACCCCGAGTACTGGGTGCGTCACGTGCGCGGCACCGTCCGGTTCGCCGACGCGGTGAACACCCTCGCCGGGCAGGGTGTGAGCACCTTCCTGGAGGTGGGACCGGACGCGGTACTGACCGCGATGGCCGCCGAAACCCTCACCGACAGCGACGCCACACTGATCCCGGCCCTGCGCCGTGACCGGGCCGAGACTCAGGCGCTGACCGAAGCGATCACTCGACTCCACCTGCACGGCACGTCCGTCGACTGGCCCGCCTTCTTCGACGGCACCGGCGCCACCCGCGTCGACCTGCCCACGTACGCCTTCCAACACCGCCCGTACTGGCCCCGCGTCGTCGCGGGCACCGGTGACGCCGCAAGTCTTGGGCTGTCCGCTGCCGGACACCCCGTGCTGTCCGCGGCGGTTGAGCTTCCGGACTCCGATGGCGCGTTGTTCACCGGGCGTCTGTCGCTGGCGTCGCATGCGTGGCTTGCGGATCACGTGGTCGGTGGCACGGTCGTCGTGCCGGGTGCGGCGTTGGTTGAGATGGTGGTGCGGGCCGGCGACGAGGTTGGCTGTGGCACGGTCGAGGATCTGACGCTGCATGCTCCGCTGGTTCTGGATGAGCGTGGTGCGGTGGTGCTGCGGGTCCAGGTCGCCGAGGCCGATGAGAACGCGCGGCGGGCTGTCACTGTGCACTCGCGTCCGGACGACGCGGCGGACGTGCCGTGGACCCGGCATGCCGAGGGTGTGCTGGTCGATGGCGTGGCGGAGGCGGACTTCGATCTGGCGGTGTGGCCGCCGGCCGGTGCGGAGCCAGTCGCGATCGAGGGGCTGTACGCGGAACTCGCCGCGTCAGGGTTGGAGTACGGGCCTGTCTTCCAGGGCCTCGAGGCTGCCTGGCGCCACGGGGACGATGTGCTGGCCGAGGTCGTCCTGCCCGACGGAGTGGAGTCCGACGGGTTCGGGCTGCACCCGGCGCTCCTCGACGCCGCCCTGCACGGCATCGGGCTGAGCCCGCAGGCGGGCGAGGGTGCCGAACTGCCCTTCTCCTGGAGCGATGTCACCTTGCACGCGGCTCAGGCGGGTGCGTTGCGGGTGCGGATCACGCCCGGCGGTTCGGGGTGGGTGCTGCGGCTTGCCGACAGCGCGGGCGCCCCCGTGGCTACGATCGGCTCGCTCGCACTGCGGCCCGTGAACGCGCAGGACCTCCGGGCGACCGCGACGTCGGCCGCCGCCTCAAGGTTCCGTTCACTGTTCCGGGTGGAGTGGCGGGAGTTGACCGCTTCGGGGAACGCGGCGTCGGATGAGCACGGTTCGGATGAGCGGGATGCTGATCTGACGGTGGTGTCCTTCTCCGGTGACGGCGACGGCGACGGTGACGGTGACGTCGATGGTGAGGCAGTCGGCGCGGGCGCCGTGGCTGGGCGTGCGTTGGAGGTTGTGCAGGAGTGGCTGGCGGCCGGGCATGGGGATGGTGCGCGGCTGGTGGTCGTGACCTGTGGTGCGGTGGCTGCTGTCGCGGGTGATGGGGTGCCGGACGTGGCGGCTGCTGCTGTGCGTGGTCTGGTTCGTTCTGCGCAGGCCGAGCACCCGGGTCGGATCGTGTTGGTGGACACCGACGGCCGGAACGAGTCGCTGGCCGTGCTGCGGTCCGTGGTGTCCGACCACTCCGATCGTGAGCCGCAGTTGGCGGTTCGGTCCGGTCGGGCGTTCGCGGCCCGGCTGGTGCGGGTCGGTGAGGCGGCGTTGGAGGTTCCTGGGGCCGGCGGCAGCCCGTGGCGGGTGGACTTTGAGGCGACGGGGACGTTGGACAGTTTCCGGGTGGCGGAGTTTCCCGAGGCGTCGGCAGAGTTGGGGCCGGGTGAGGTGCGGGTGGCGATCCGTGCGGCCGGGGTGAACTTCCGTGATGTGCTGAACGTGTTGGGCATGTATCCGGGCGATGCGGGACTGTTGGGTCTCGAGGCGGCCGGTGTGGTCATCGAGACCGGTCCCGGCGTACGTGAACTCGCCGTCGGCGACCGCGTCATGGGTCTCTTCTCCGGAGCCTTCGGCCCCCGGGCCGTCGTGAACCAGCAACTGCTCGCCCCCATGCCGCAGGGTTGGTCGTTTGCTGAGGCGGCGGCGGCTCCGGTGGCGTACCTGACGGCGTACTACGCGTTGGTGGATCTGGCGGGTCTGGGTGCGGGTGAGTCGGTGCTGGTGCATGCCGCGTCCGGTGGTGTGGGGATGGCGGCGGTGCATGTGGCGCGTCATCTGGGTGCTGATGTGTTCGGCAC
>NZ_JBFBEE010000057.1:0-7850 GCF_040683555.1 Streptomyces sp. NPDC093510 | reverse complement strand
TTCGCCACCACCGAGTTGTCGTCACCCGCGGCGAACATGTTGGCGGCCTGCAGGCGAACACCCTCGCGAAAGGACCGTCGTTCGGCCGTCAGGCCGCCGCCTTGTGGATACCTCATGGTTCCGGCGTACCGCGACTGAGACCACCTGTCAGCCCCTCCGACATCACGCCCACAAGCTCAGTAACTGCGCCACCTCTAACGAAGGCGCAGGCCCCCCGGCAGTTCGTCTTCAATGATCTCGACCAGCCAGTCGAAGGCGGTCGGGCCACGTCCAGCACGGGCTTCCGCCAACCTGGCAGCCATACGCGCCCTGTTCGTCGGATGGCAGCGGGCGAGCCACATCTCGAGCTGCCGAGCAGTCTCCGGGTATCCCAGACACTGGTGGGAGGCTTCGTGGTCACGCCACTCGATCACGAAGTCGCCGTCGTCCGGTGTCCCGAAGCCACCCCGGAGGCAGTCAGCGAAAGCATCAAGGTTCCGGCCGAAGTAACCGCCGCAGCCGATGCTCTCGCCGACGACCCGCCAGAAGTCCTCCAGTGTCTTGACCTGGCTGCCGTCCAACACGTATCTCACCGTCACAGCCCGCAGGTTGCGTCCGGCCTGGCGGCCTGCCCATCCGTTTTGAATCAGTGCTGTTCAGGCAGCACTTCGCAAGGGTTCGCCGAAACATGTGCGCTGTGGCAACCGACTCGTCGAAAACGATCGCGACGCTCTTCCTCTCCTCGCGCCCGGTCAGCACCAGGAACAGCAGCTCAGCTCCGTGCCGGTCGAGTTCGATGTAGCCGAGAAAAGTCGGAATACTTCAGTAGCGAGTACTGCGGGGTCGGTGGACAGTAGGCGTTCGAAGCCGATATCGACTGCGCACAAAGGGGAACCGCCCGATGAGTACATGGGTTTGCCGACGTGTGTGGCACCGTACGGTCGACTGTTCCGGAACCAGGCCGGCCAACCGGGACCGAGTCAGCCAAGGGGCGACGCCTGCGGGGTGGGCCGGGGCTTGGGCCGGGAGTAGACCGGAACTACTTGTCAGGAGCGGGACACCGGCGGGGGGATTCTGGGAAGGGCTGCATATTGCGGACCACGCTGTGGTCTGGCCGAGTGGAAGGCGCCTGACAGGGAGAAGCCCAGTTCAGGCGCCTTTTCTCATGCCTCTAGAAGAAGCCGAGCTTCTTCGGCGAGTACGACACCAGTAGGTTCTTCGTCTGCTGGTGGTACGCGGCATTTCACCGTTCCTGACCTGCAAAAACGGATGGAAGTACTTGGTAGGGGAGCGCTTTGGTCCGCCCCTGGTCCGGACCTTGCTCTTCGATGCTGACGTAGGCCCAGGCCCCACATGGCACAGGTAGGCAAATCCGTCTCGGGGCGTCCAGCCAGTCCAGTGCGGACGCTTACGTCCAGTTCGATAGCCTTGGGTGCGAGGGTGTCCACGGGGTTGGTGATTCGCCGGTGATCCCGCGGGGCCTCTTCGTTTGACTGGTAAAGAACGTTTGCAGCTTGCTTCGTCGCCTCCGTTGTACCCGGGGTGGCCGGTGTCGTATCCGGCGCAGGGGCGTGCTGACGACGCGGGTGCTGTGGCTGATGCGGGGCACGCGGCATGGGAATTTTCCGGGCGAACTGAACGCCTTGGATGCTTCCTCCATGCTTCCGGTCCGCTCCAGGTGGCACGAATGTGGTGGGGCTTTACTGGGCATCGTGTTTCACGTTGTGCTGGGTGTGCCTGTTTGCTCGTTCTCTCCTTTTCGCGACGAATTTCTGTGACCGAAGTTCCCTGAGCCCTGCGGATTTCCGCCGCTGGGTCCGTGAGCAGCTCCGGGCGACGGCCGCATCTCAGGTCCTGTGGAAGCGGCTTCGGAACTTCGCCTGCGTCTGTCCGCCGCAGCAGACCAAGCTCCTCGTCTCCTCAAGGCGAACCCGAGGGAGGTTGACCTCATTTCGGGGTTCACCCAGGACACCAAGCCCTCCGCTGCCCTTGCCTACCGCCTGGCCGACGTCCTCTTCGCGATGCTCCGCGACGGCGCCTTCAACCAACCACCAACCTCGCTCACCCCTTGATCCAAGTGACACGGGCACCCCCGGAAGTCACCTCCGAAGCCCCCCAAGGCCGTCCCCGACCTCCCCGACTCCGGCCGATCCTCGAATTGCCTCCAAAAACCGTAAGATCCCGCCAGATCGACTCGATCGGACGGGATCTCAAGAACCGAACCCAAGATATTTCTAGAACGGTCCCCGGACGTACGGGCACAGCTCAGACCGTGACCCTGCCCTCATCAGAGACGGCGTCAGCCACCCGGGTTGGAGACAAGGGCGTGCTCACGGGACAGGGAGCTGGGGGTGGTGTCGGCGTTCACGGCCAGCTTTCCGGTCGACCAGCGGACCATGACGTCGTCCTCGCGGGCGGTGCCGCCGCCGAAGGCGCCGACGGTGCTCAGGGTTGCCTGGCGCCAGGGGGAGCCCGCGGGGCGGAGCCGGTGTTCGGACCTCAGGGACTTGGCGGCGATGTTCTCGTAGACCGAGACCTCGCCGTCGGACCAGCGTACGAAAAGATCCTGTCCGGAGGAGGAGTTGCCGAAGCTGCCTGCCGATATGTCCCGCGCGTGCGTCCAGGTCTTGTTCGGGGCAATGAGCTTCCGCTCGGTGTGCGTGCCCTTCGCGTCGACGCCGGGGTAGAGCGTGAGCTCGCCGTCCGACCAGCGGACCACCAGGTCGTCGGCTTCGGTGCCGGCTGCCGCGAAGTGACCGGCTGTGATGGACTTCGCGTTCTTCCAGAGGTTGTTCGGGCCCCGGAGCTGGATTTCGTTGCGGAGTTTGGTGTTCTCGTCGACGTCCTTGTAGAGGGTCAGTTCACCGTCGGACCACCGCACCAAGAGGTCGTACGCGGCGGAGCCCGTGAAGTCTCCGGCGGTGATCACCTCGGCGTGCTTCCAGGTGCCGTTGGGCCCGATCAGCCGGACCTGCTTGCCGAACCCGAACTTTCCGTTGCCGCGGTACAGGGTGACTTCGCCGTCGTTCCTGCGGACGACCAGGTCGCTGATTGCGTCGCGCACCGAGGCGGTATGGAACTGTCCGGAAGTCATGGCCTTGGCGCGCTGCCAGGTCCTGGCGTCGCCGAGGACGCTTGCTTCGTCCGGCGGCGCGTCGCCGACCGCCTGCCGGTAGAGGCGGAAAACATCGTCGTCGAACTGAGAGGTGTAGGAGACGTGGTCGTAGAGCCCGCCGGTCTTGTAACCGCCGATGACCCCGACGAGGCTCCCGCGGCGGCCGTCGAAGTTCTCCAGGAACGGGCCTCCGCTGACCCCCGCACGGAATCCGTCGCACTGGATCTCCATGAATCGGCCGTGGAACGCGGTCGTGTCATTGGTGCACTGCAACGGAGTCCTCTTACCGCCGGGGTATCCGGCGACCGTCACCTTCTTGCGTGCCAGACGAGCGGAGTCCACCACGGTGAGCGTGTTCCCGCGGCCGGTCGCGTCCTCCAAGAGCTGGCCCCGGGCGTTCGGGCCGACGCGGAGGAAGGCGAAGTCCACGTCGTCGCTGGGCGTCGACTGCAGATAGCGGCCGTCGATCCAGATCTTGCCCGGCTGTACCGGGAAGACGCCGTACGGGGTTTCGCCCACCTGGCCCGCCTCGGCGGCCCCGGCGCGGTAGCCGGGGACGAAGGCGATGCTGCGGTTGCGCCGGTCGCCCTTGAGGCAGTGCGCCGCCGTGATGACCAGGCTCTTGGTCGGCGAGGCCACCGCACTCGCGCTGCAGAACTGATCGGCGGTCGCCGCCCCGTCGTCGCCCCGGATCAGGAACACGCCCACCGAGGCGATGCCCTGGGTCGTCGGCCTGCTCGGCGCCCTCAGCGAACGCTTCTGCCGCCCACCGGGCTCGGCCTCGTCGCCCTTGGCTTCATCACCCTTGGCTTCATCGCCCTTGATCTTCTTGTCCTTGACGCCGATCGCGACGGCACCACGAATGCGCTCAGGACTCCAGTAGCGCTCCGCTTCCCGTGCCTCGCGCATCGCCTCCTGGGTGACGTCCGGAGTGGTGCCGGAGGTTCGGGAGGTGGCCGGAGCACTGCCCACGGATGCGGAAGCGGGTGCCGACACGGGTGCGGCCGTCGCCGGGGTGGTGAAAGCGATCGCGGCGCTCATGCCTAGCAGGGCGGCACGCAACCATAGTGTTCGTCTCGTGAGAGGCACTGCTTGCATTCCTTCTTACGTACCGGCTTACGTGCCGGGGAAGCGGCGGGCAGCGGGAGAGGCCCGGAGGAGTGTGCGCGGGGCCGGTGTCGAGAACACCGGCCCCGCGCGGTTGCCTTGCAGCGACGGCGTCGCTCAGCCGACGAGCTTGACCTCGCCGTGCGTGCCGGCCGCGTCGACGCCCGGATAGAGGCCGAGCCTGTTGTCGGCCCAGCGCACGAGGACATCGTTCGGCCGCTCGTTGGCGACGAAGGCACCAGTGTTGACCACGGTGGCCGACTTCCAGGCCGACTTGGCCGGCCTGATCTTGGTCTCGCCATGGAAGCCACCGGTGGTCACACCCGGGTAGATGGTGGCTTCGCCGTCGGACCAGCGGACCAGGAGGTCCGCGGTCTTCTTGCCGGTGAACTCGCCCGCAGTGATCTGGTCGGCGTGCGGCCAGGTCTTGTTGGGCTTCAGCAAAGTCTTCTCGCCGCGCAGAGCGTTGGTGTTGACGTCGGTGTAGAGCGACACCTCTCCGTCGGCCCAGGTCACGAGGAGGTCATCGCGCTGCGCGTTGGCCGTGTACTTGCCGGCGGTGATCTGCTCGGCGTACGGCCACGTCTTGTTCTTGGCGGGGGCGAGCTTCTTCTCGCCGTGGAGGCCCTTCTTGTCGACGTGGGTGTACTGGGTGAGCTCGCCGTCGACCCAGCGCACGATCAGCCCGTCGGACCCGCCGCCGAAGCTCGCGCCGGTGATCTGCTTGGCGTGCTTGAAGACACTGTTCTTGGCGGCGATGCGGTACTCGGCCGAGAAGGGGTGACGAGCGTCCTTGTCGTCGGCGCCCTGATACAGGGTGACCTCGCCGTCGATCCAGCGCACAATCATGTCCATGTGACGTGTCCCGCCGGCCGAACCGCCGGTGAAGTACCCGGAGGCGATGTGCTCCGCGTACTTCCACGGGGCGTTGGGGAAGGCCGTACGGTAACTGACCTTCTGCACCCAGGCGTTGATGTCGTCCACGCGGCTGTCGACGGCGCCCCTGCGGGTCTCGGCGGGGTCGGTGCCCACGCACCCGCCCTGCCAGGAGGTGCTGTTGACGGCGACCAGCTCCGGGTGGCCGTCGCTCTCCTGGAACGCCGGGCCGCCGGTGTCGCCCTTGCAGACGGCCGCCGTGGCAGGGTCGTCGCCGGTCAGGCCGAGGGAGGAGCCCTGCACCGAGTCCACCGTGACCCTGGTGCTGTGCAGCTTGTCGGGTACCCACACGGCGTGGGTGCGGCCGTAGCCCGCGACCCGCAGCCTGTCGCCCTTGGCGGGCGCGGAGGTCGCCAGGGCCACCGGTGTGACGCCGGTCACCGGCTTGTCGAGCTTCGCCATCACCAGATCGCGGCCCTCGTACGGGACGAGCTCGACGACGTTCGCCACGGTGCCGGACGAACCGGTGAGGTTCGTCCGGCCGACGGTCGCCGTCGTCTTCCACTTCGGCGCGCCCTCGGAGACCTTGAAGCTTTTGGCGGGGTCGGTGGCGAAGCAACTCGCGGCGGATATCACCCACTGCCTGTCGACCAGCGCACCCGAGCAACTGCGGTGGCCGCCGCCTATGTCGAGCTGGGCGGTGAAGGCGTAGGTGCCGTCCTTCGCTGCTCCGCCCCCCACTGCCTGGGCGGGGGCGGCGATCATGGCACCGGCCGTGACGGCGGTGGCGAGAAGCCCGGTCATCCACGCGGTACGCGGACGTCTGCTAAGCACGTTTAATTCCCTAAATCACAGAAGAACAGCGGAGGTTGTCGGGGAGAGCGAAGCGTGGTGCACGCCGCGACTCACCCGGGCCGCCCGCTCAATTACCGTTGACGCGGAGCTCGACCAGAACCGCGGGCTTTCCGCTCGCCCCCGGACTGAGATCTCCCGTGCCGACGGGCTGAAATCCGCCCTTCTCCACCTGGACGGTCTTCTTTCCGTCCTCGGAGGTGACGGTGGCCTGGAATGCCGGTCCCTCGGAATCGACGGAGTACACCTTCGGGACCTCCAGGCTGAGGTATCCCTTCTTGCCGGTGGACTTGAAGCAGTACTTGTTTCCGTCGTCGTTGGTGTGCGTGGTGCGCACCAGGATGTTGGCGTCGGCGCAGTCGCTCAGGACGATGTGGCCGTCCCCGCGCTTGAGGGTGATGCCCTTGTCCTCGAGGAGCCGCGCGGCGTCCGGGTAGGCGAAGTCCTCCACGGCGGAGGGCGGGGCTGTCACCCTCGTCCCGCTCTGCTGGGCGACGGCCTCGGCTGGTTGGCCTCCGGGCTGGGCGACGGCCGCGGTGGCAGCTCCCGCGACGGCCATCGTGATGCCGATGACGCCGGCGAGCAGCTTTCTGCGCGCACGAAGTATCACCAGTGAACTCCTTTCAAGTGGGTTGCGACTGCAGCGGTGTTGGGCGGACGAGAGCCGCGAAGCGCTGCTAAGCATCGCGTAAGGGGCCAGAGCAACGTAACACCCCTTAACGGACGCAGATGAATCACGGCACAGGGCTGTGAAGTTGGGATAACGAATCGAGAACGACGGGTGGTCGGGGGCAACGTGATCCCGAGGGCTCCCCTCCGCGTGCATGCGCCATCTACATTCTTGTGCGCCGTCAAGTCACCTTCGATACAAACCAAATGGAGCGCTACTCTCACGTCGCCGTTCGCGGCAATCCGCAACGAACAAGAAGGGTTTTTCGTGAGGCGTAGTAAGCGCTCGAACTGGGCGGGGAACACCTGGCCGTATAGCGTGTGCGGCTTGAGAAGTCTGAGTACGGTCATCCTTCCGATGGCACTCCTGGCCGGAATTCTCGGTACCAGTCCGGCCCATGCGACCGACCGGGGCGGGGGAGAAGAACCGGAAATCGTCACCCCCATACCGGCAACCGATCGAGGTCGGGCCGTCGAGGCATGGAAACAGGGCGGCCCCGGCGTCAGAGCCGCGGCGGAAGCTGCTCTCATGGGCAGCGACAGGGACGTACGGCGGTTTCTGGACAGCGAGAAGCCGATCGCCGAACAGAGCGACGAACGGGTCGCCATCGTCCAGATCTCCTCCGCCGTCGGAGGACAGGAAGTCCGCGCTGCCGCGCGCACCGCCCTGAACGGATCGCCCGACGAGCTCCGCGCGTTCCTTAAGGACGGCTGGAAGGTCCCGCTGGAGAAGGACCAGCGGGTACAGGTCACGCAGGTCATGAGCACCGGCGGCAACGAGGTCCAAGAGGCGGGGCGGGCCGCCCTGAAGGGCTCGATCGACGACGTCAGGAAGTTCCTCGACGACGGGCAGTACACCGCGCGCGAGGCCGACGAACGCGTGCGGATCGTTCAGCTCATGAGCATCGGCGGCCCCGCGACGAAGCAGGCCGCGAGGGTCGCGCTCAAGGGCGGCGTCGAGGACGTACGGGAATTTTTGAACGTGGGCCAGTACGTGGCCCGCTCCCGCGACCAAGAGCACGCCACGGTCGCGCAGCTGGCACAGCAGGCCAAGGAGGCCGGGCAGCTCGCCAGGCGCGAGACGCAGGAGGCCAAGAACGCCTCTGCGCGTGCGGTGGAGGCGTCCAGGCTGGCCAAGGACGCTGCGAAGAAGGCCGCTGAGGAGACCGCGGCGGCCAAGAAGGACTCCGTCCGTGCGGCGAACGCGGCCGGACGCGCCGCGGCCGCGGCCAGTGGCGCGGCCCGGGCCGCG
>NZ_JBFBEE010000056.1:0-12640 GCF_040683555.1 Streptomyces sp. NPDC093510 | reverse complement strand
GCCGCGCGCAAGGCCGCCGAAGTGGCCCGCGGCGCCGCCAAGGGTGCGCGGGCGGCGGCCGGCGCCGCCAAGGAGGCCGGCACGGCGGCCAAGGAAGCCGGGAACGCGGCCCACGCGGCGGCCAGTGCCGGTGCCAACGCCAACGCGGCGGCGGACGCGGCCACCGAGGCGAGCAACCACTCCGACCAGGCGGGCGCGCAGGCCCGGCGGGCCCGGCTCGCCGCAGCCTCCGCCCGGCGCCAGGCACAGGAGGCAACCCGCGCCGCGAACGAGGCCGCCACGCTGGCGGGCCGGGCGAGCAAGGCAGCCGACGAGGCCAGGGCGGCGGCCAACTCGGCCGCCGATCACGCCGATTCGGCAGCGGTCGAAGCCGACAAGGCCGCCAAGCACGCGGGCGACGCGGGCAAGGCGGCCTCGGAGTCCAAGCGGCACGCCAAGGCGTCCAAGGGCGCCGCGGACGCCGCCACCGACGCGGTGAAGAAGGCCACCGCGGCCCACGACCTGGCACGCAAGATCGAGCGCGAGGAGCTCAAGACCCGTACCGCGGCCGGAGTCGAGGAGGCCAAGGACCTCAAGGAGGCGGACGACGCCCGCACCGCCGAGCGGGACCGCGTCACCAAGGAGGCCAAGGACCTCGACGCCGAGGCCGGGCGCCTCGCGACGGAGGCCGCGAAGCCCGGCGCGGACACCAAGGATGTCGCGGCCAAGGGCCGCAAGGCTGCTGTCATCGCCATGAAGACCCGCGGGCCCTGGAGCCGTGCCGCGGCCGAGGTCGCCCTCGCTGGTTCGGACGAGGCCATCGCCGAATATCTGCGCACGGGTTGGAAGAAGGCGGCCGAGCAGGACGAACGCGCTCGCGTCGAACGCCTCGCGGACGACCCCCGGTCGGCGGCCCTCCGCGAGGCGGCACAGCGGGCCCTCGCGGGCGATGCGGGGAAGGTGCACACCTTCCTCGTGAGCGGCGGGAACGAGGCCGCGGCCGGGGACTTCCGCAAACGAGTGGTGCAGATCGCCAGCACCGGCGGCACCGAGGTCAAGGAGGCCGCACGGGCCGCACTCAAGGACGGCGCCCCCGCGAAACTCGCCGCGTTCCTCAACGACGGTCAGTTCGCGGCCCGCAAGGCCGACGAGCAGGTCCGTGCCGTGCAGCTGGCGAGTGTGGGAGGCCCCGAGGTCAAGGCCGCCGTGAAGGTCGCCCAGGCGGGCCCGCCGCAGCTGATGCATGCCTTCGTCCAGACAGGCCAGTACCAGGCGGCCCGCAGGGACAAGCTCACCGTGGCCCACGTCGCGGACGTGCGGCGGCTCATCGCCGAGGCTTCGGGCGTCGCGGCCACGGCTCGCAAGGACGCCGCCTGGGCCGCACGCGCCGCCGCCGTGGCCGACAAGGCCGCCGCCGAAGCGGACAAGGCCGCCAAGCAGGCGAAGAACTCGGCAGCCGAGGCCGAGGAGTACGCCGCCCAAGCGCAGAAGTCGGCGAAAGCCGCGGAAGCGTCGGCGGCACGGGCGAGGGAGTCGGCGAAGGCTGCTCGTAAGGCGGAGGCCGACGCCAACGCAGCTGCGACCGCGGCCACCAACTCGGCGACGCAGGCGCAGAGTTCGGCCAATTGGGCTCGCGGTTCGGCCGACGAGGCATGGACCGCGGCCAATGAGGCGCGTTCCTCGGCGACGGCCGCGGGAAAGGACGAGAAGGCCGCGAGCAAGGCAGCGAGCGAAGCCTTTGAAGCGGCCGTCGTGAAACAGCGAGCCGAAGAGGCTGCCTGGCGGGCGGCGGAAGAGGCACGGAAGAAGGCCGACGCAGAGGAGGAGACCGCCGCAGCCGAGGACGACAGCTGGGTGCCCGGCTGGCTGAAGGGCGCTGCTCACACGTTCGTCGACACTGCAGGAACCGTCGTCGACTACGGTACGTCGATCCTCTCCAACCCCGACATCTGGGCGGGAGCTGGTGAAACGGCACTGGGTGTCGTGATGATGGTGGGCGGAGCGTCAGGCGACGTCGGCGGCGGGGCCTTGTGCATCACCGGAGTCGGCTGTCTCGCCGGAGCTCCGGCCATCGCGGCCAGCACGACGCTGTTGGTCGGCGGCGCGTTCGCGTCCGCCGACGGCATCGGCCGCATCGACGAGGGCCTCAGGGCGGCACTGCGTGACGCTCAGAGCAAGGGGGGCGTCACCAGGAAGACGGACCCCGGCCCGGTGCGTGCTCCGAATAACCTCCCCGCATTCCCGGGAGCGAGCAAAGCCAAGCCCAAGACGCCCGTCCAGGGCGGTGGCGGTCTTCGCAAGCGATGGAAGGACCCGAAGGGCAACATTTATGAATGGGACTCCCAGCATGGCACTGTCGAGAAGTACAACAAGCGAGGCAAACATCTCGGCGAGTACGACCCCACCACGGGCGCCGAGACAAAGCCCGCGGACAAGTCACGAGAGGTAACCCCGTGAAGATTTTGATTACCGTCTACAGGAAGGACTCCGACTCTCCTGAGCGTGAGTTGGATGTCTCGGGGATCGGCCTGGAGGCTGCAGCCGACGTGGTGGGCATCCCGGCCGACTGTCTCGTCGACGTGTACCCCCTTGACGAGAGCCAGGCGGCCGCACTCGGCCGGCTTGCCGATGTGAGTCTCGACCTGGATTCCTACGAGTACTTCCTGGAGGCCGTCGAGGGCTGACCTGCGGCGCGGTCCCGCCGGAACAGCTCTTGGTGGGACCGCGCGCGGTTGTTGGAGATGTGGCGATCAAGCAGGGGGCAGGGGGCAGGGGGCACAGAGGGATGCGGTCACTGGGCGTGGGGGCACAGCATCCCGTTGAAGTACGTACTCGTGGTCGAGGAGCGCGAGCGGCAATTTCGAAGACGAGCGTCAGCGTGAAGAACTTCGAGCCCCAAGAGCTGAAGCGGCGAGCAGCCATATGTACCACGGCATGGCAGTCCTCAAAGTCGCTAACAAAGCCGTTGGGCGTGGCGATGACTGATCAGGCAGGCAGCGAGGCTGAGGGGGCTTCGTGGAGTCATCGCGCCGTCCCCAGCGGATGCGGATACGGCGGAAGCTATGCAGCCTGGCGATCGTGCACTCGATGACGTAGCGGAAGATGCCCGGGCCAGAGCCGTGTGGCTGGCCTTGTTCGGAGATGACGGGGCGGATACCGCGGTGCCAGAGAAGACGGCGGTACAGGTCGTAGTCGTAGCCGCAGTCAGCCGGCAGGGCGTCCGGCCTTCGCCGGGGTCGGTCGGCCGCCGCCAGCACGTCATGCCCGAGCCGAAGCCCAAGCTCCTGGGGCAGGCACTCCCACTGGATCACTGGATGCCGGTGTGCAGCACGAACAAGATGCCGCTCAGGGCCTGCCAGTCCGGTATTCGAGGTCTGCCCTGTGCCAATCTCGGTTCCGGTTCGGCAGCAACGGCTCGATCAGTGACCACAGTTCATCCGGCACGATGCATGGCCGCGACTCACGTTTCTCCACGACCAGATCAAGAGTCGATATACCAACAGTCACATGATCAACCGCTTTTGTTAGAAACAGCACATGGGTGCCGGCCTGTGCGCTGAGGGACAGGTCATGGGAGTGGCGATGCGAGCAGGGGCTGGGCGCAAGCGGGCGGTTCTGGTGGTGCCGACGTTGGGGGTGGTGGCCCTGTCGGCTGGACCAGCTGAAGCCAGTGAGAACATCGTGGGCGTCGGCAATGCTGCCTTCGACAACACGATGATCATCGCGAACAGGCAAGACACGGCCATGACCCACACGACACCCGGCAGCGGAGTGCTGAGCAACATCGGTCAACTGCCCCTGGAGGTCGCCCGGAACGGCGGAGCCGGCGGCGGCGTTCCGGGCGACGAAGCCACGGGACTTCTCGGCTCGTGACCGGGCGTTGAAGGCGGCGGTCACCACACTAGTCTGGCGATGGTGAGCGGCTGGCGTCTGCGGGCCCTGCTGGTTTGCGTGTGGATGCCCGTTGGGGCCAGGCGGCGCTTGCAACAGGGCGCCGCCAGTTGTTGTGGGATGCCGCATCGCGCGCCGAGGCCCATGCGTGGACGGCGAGTTCGCGGGCGACGCCCTCGGGGAGGACGACTGGCCCTCGACGAACTTCAAGTGCGTGGACCTCGTAAAGGTCATGGAGGCTCTCGACGACTGACGGCCCCACGGCCGGGGCCGCGACCACCGTCGGTCTCTTTACCTCGTCATGGGCAGCCGCATACTTTCCACTTACCTGCGACGACTACTGTCTGCCGTTGGCTTGTGCACATTGCAACGCGCAGTATCGGGACGTATCGGGGGACACGCGGCCGTGGGAGACCTGGGCAAGGACTCGGAGTCGATAGCGAAGGCGGCGCCGCTGCTGCGCAAGGCGCCGCATCACATCGCAAAGCCGCTCCATGATTTCAAGGCTGCCTCGCATGACCTTTCGGCGCTGGGCGCGCTCGGTGCACTCATGAGCGCGACCGACGACGTGCGCGAAGGCATGGAGACGCTTGCCGAGGTCGCGGCGGACCTCGTGGACGAGTGGCACGGCGAGGCGAAGCTGATGACCGACCTCTCCGAGGCGTTCGACGTCCTCGACGTACTGCTCGAAGCCGCCGCGCGCGGCAGGAAGCAGGGCTGAGCCCCGTGGTCGACCTCAACCCCCTGCACTACATCAACAAGTTCAACCACATGGCCGGCGACAACATGGCCAGCATGATGGAGTTCCTCGGCATCTCCGACCCTGCCGTGGACCCGGACGGGGTCAGGGAGATCGCCAAGAAGTGGCGCTCCCTGGCCAAGGCCGTGGATGCGTCCGTCAAGGACGCGGAAGCCGCGCTGCGGGACGTGACCTGGGAGGGCAAGACCGCCACCGCCTTCACCAAGCGGGCCAAGAAGACCCGTTCGCAGGCGACGAAGATGGCGGACTCGCTGCGCGACGGCGCCGATGCCCTGGACAAGTACGCCGACGAGGCGCACGAGCTGCTCACCGAACTCAACGTCATCATCGTCGAGATCATCGAAGTGGAGATGGCGGGCCTGGCCCTGTCCGTCCTCACGGGCGGCGCCTCCGCGGTGGTCGGCAACCTGGCCGCGGGCGCACGCTTCGCGAAGGCGATGGCGCTGATCGGCCGCATCGAGCACGCCGGCACGGCGATGGCCCGCACCATCCGCGCCGTCCTGGAGGTCATCCGGGGCCTGCGCCGGGCGCTGAAGGCCCTCAAGGAGATCAAGACGATCGCGCGGGTCGGCAAGATGGCCGGCGAGGGCGCGAAGTTCGCCGCGCTCGACACCCTGTTGCAGGACCCCTCCACCTTCAAGGACCCCGGAAAACTCGCGGAGACCCTCGCGCTCGGGGCGGCCCTCGGCGTCGGCCTGGGCAGCCTCGGCACGCTCCTCGGCAAGGGCCTGGGCAAACTCAAACCCAGAGACCTGTCCAAGCTGCGCAGCGCGATGAAACTCAACTGCGCCTCCTTCGAACGCCTTTCCCTGCGCCCCGGCTTCGACAAACTGCCCGCCTCGGTGCGCAACGCGCTCAAGAAGTTCGTCCGCGACCCGATCGACGTGGCCACCGGCGACATGGCGCTGTCGCGCACGGATGCCCAACTCCCCGGCGTGCTCCCGCTCATTCTGGAGCGCACCCACATCTCCTCCTACCGCTTCGGCGGCTGGTTCGGCCCGTCCTGGGCCTCCACCCTGGACCAGCGCATCCAGGCCGACGAGGACGGCTTCGTCTACGCCGCCGCCGACGGCGCCCGGCTCTGCTTCCCCGTGCCCGACGCGGAAAGGGGCGAGGCGGTCCGCCCCGAGACCCCCGGATCACGCCTGACCCTGTCCTGGGCCGACGGATTCGACGGCGCGATATGTGTCACCGACCCCGACAGCGGCCTCCTCCAGGTCTTCCACAGCCCGGTCCCGGCCGCCGCGGGCGAAGCGGTCGACCTCCCGCTCCAGTACGTCCAGGACCGCAACGGCAACCGGATCACCATCGAGTACGACGAGGGAGACATCCCCGCCGCGGTGACCCACTCCGGCGGCTACCGCATCGCCCTGGACCGCAACGAGACCGACTCCCGCATCACATCCCTGCGCCTCCTCGACCCCGCGGAGCCCTCCGCCCCCGGCACCACCCTGATCACCTTCGGCTACGACGACTCCGGCCACCTCACCCAGGAGACCAACTCCTCGGGCCTGCCGATGCGTTACACCTACGACCCCGAGGGCCGCATCACCTCCTGGATCGACCGCAACGACACGACGTACTGGTACGAGTACGACGCCCACGGCCGCGTCATCGCCACCGGCGGCACGGGCAACGCCCTCGCCTCCACCCTCACCTACGAGACCGCGACACGCACCACACGCGTGACGGACTCGCTGGGCCACGTCCGCGTCTACGAACACAACGACGCGTTGCGCCTGATCCGGGAGACCGATCCGCTGGGGCATGTGACGGAGCAGGAGTGGGACGAGGAGTTGCGGTTGACCGCGCTCATCGATCCACTCGGCCACCCCACTCGTTATCGCTACGACGAACACGGCCGCGTGGCGTCGGTGACGCGGCCGGACGGCCTCGCGACCGTGGCTCGGTACAGCGAACTCGGGCTGCCGACGGCGGTCACTGAGGGGGACCGCGTGCTGTGGCGTTACGAGTACGACGAGCACGGCAACCTCACGAGTGTCACGGACTCAGCCGGAGCCACGAGCCGATCCGCTTACGACGGTACTGGCGCTCTGACTGCGGTCACTGATGCGCTCGGCCACATAACCCGCGTGCGTTGCGACCCGGCTGGGCTCCCCGAGAGCATCACGGATCCGCTGGGTGCGACAACACGCTACGAGCGCGACGCGTTCGGACGGCCCATAACGTTCACCGATCCACTGGGCAATGTGACGCGCATGCAGTGGACCGTCGAAGGAAGCCTCGCACGCCGTGTCGCCCCTGACGGCAGCAGCGAGTCCTGGGCCTACGACGGCGAGGGCAACTGCACCCGCCACACCGATACTCTAGGAGCGGTCTCCCACTACGAGTACGCGCCATTCGACCTGCTCGCCGCGCGCACGGGTCCGGACGGTGTGCGCCACACCTTCACCCACGACAGTGAACTCCGACTCATCCAGGTCATGAATCCACAGGGCCTTACCTGGAACTACGAGTACGACCCGGCGGGACGCCTCAGACTTGAGACCGACTTCGACGGCCGCACGCTGAGATACGGCCACGACGCCGCCGACCGGCTCGTTTCTCGCAGGAACGGCCACAGCCCTGCCACGCGCTTCGCTTACGATGAGCTCGGGCAGATCGTGCGTCAGACCATCGACGGCGTCAGTACCTGCTTCGCCTATGACCCGGCAGGCCGGATGACGCGGGCTGTCGGTCCGCAGGCTCAAGTCGACTTCCGCTATGACCCGAGCGGACGCCTTCTCTCGGAATCGGTCAACGGCCGCACGATTTCCTACCGCTATGACGTACTGGGCCGCCGCATCAGCCGCACCACTCCGAGCGGTGTCACCAGCGACTACGCCTACGACGCCGCAGGTAACCTCGCCGAGCTCGACTCCAGTGGCCGCACGATCGCCTTCGCATACGACCCGGCAGGTCAGGAAACCCATCGGCGTATCGGTGCCGACGTTGCCGTTTCCAACGCGTATGACGCCTGTGGCCGCCTGACCCTGCAGTCCGTCACGGGTTCGGGCGGACGCCCGGTCCGGCGGCGTGCGTACGACTACCGCGCGGACGGCAATCTGGTCGGGCTCGACGACGATCTGTGGGGCACCCGTCGCTTCGACGTGGACCCTGTCGGGAGGGTCACCGCGGTTCGGGCCGAGGCATGGTCGGAGAGGTACGCCTACGATGCGGTGGGCAACCAGACTGAGGCTTCTTGGCCTGTCTCCCACGCCGGCGCGGAAGCCACCGGCACCCGTACGTACGAAGGCACCCGTATTACCCGGGCCGGATCCGTGCGCTACGAGCACGACGAGCTGGGACGGATCGTCCTACGGCAGAAGATCCGTCTGTCACGGAAGCCGGACACCTGGCGTTACACGTGGGACCACGAGGACAGGCTCACCTCGGTCGTCACGCCCGACGGCACCGGCTGGCGCTACCTCTACGATCCGCTCGGTCGGCGCATCGCCAAACAGCGACTGGCGGCGGACGGTATGTCGGTTGTCGAGCAGGTCGACTTCAGCTGGGACGGCACGACACTCTGTGAGCAGACCACCGTCGCCTCCGAACTGTCGGGACCGGTCACCCTCACCTGGGATCACCGGGACCTGCATCCCCTCACCCAGACCGAGCGCATCGGGGTGGGCGAGGCGCCGCAGGAAGAGGTCGACTCACGCTTCTTCTCGATCGTCACCGATCTGGTCGGCACACCCAGCGAACTGGTCGACGAAAATGGGGACGTCGTCTGGAACAGTCGCGCCACGCTGTGGGGTACCACCACGTGGGCGGCGAACAGCACCACCTACACACCACTGCGTTTCCCGGGTCAGTACTTCGACCCCGAGACGGGGCTCCACTACAACTATTTCCGAACCTACGACCCCGAGACCAGCCGCTACCTGACCCCCGACCCTCTCGGGCTGGCTCCTTCCGACAACCCCCGTGGGTATGTCGACAACCCGCATAGCTGGACGGATCCTCTCGGGCTAGCTCCTTGCGCCAAGGGAGCGTGGTCGGACAAGGCTGACTTCTCTAGCCAGAAGGTGATGAGTAAGAAGTTTCACTCGCACGCGACGGACTTCCTCGACAATCCGGGAAACCTCAACGGAGCGAACCTCAAGGCCTTCCAGAAATCTATGCAGGAACACATGACTGCGCCGGGGACTAAGATTTTCCGATACAACTACCGCAAGCAAGGTCCGGCGGTCGGTTTCATTGATCCCCAAACCCTCAAGATGGTCATGCTCCGCTCCGACGGTAAGTTCTGGTCCGCCTTCAAGCTCAACGAGAGGCAGTTCTCCGATGTCGTGCAGCGTGGGTTTCTCTGGTGAGCGAAAAAGGGGGGTCGGGAGTGGAACGAAGTAGCGGAAGCAACAGGGGGGTGTGGGACGTCGTCGCGGGGCCGCGCTCGTTCCGGCGCGAGTGGCTTGCCGAAGGAGAGAAGACGGTGGTGCCGCTGCCGTCCCCCTCCGGTATGGACAAGCACCTGGCCCGCCGCATGAGCTCGGGGGCTGAGCAGGCCGGGTATGTTCACGTCATCGCGTGTCAAGTGGAGGGCGCGACCGCCGAAGGGCCTGGGATCGAGATCGCGGCTACTCGGGAAGGACTCCTGCGGGACACTCCATGGCGCGGCGGAGATCTTCTGCTCGCACTTCCTGATGTCTCCGGGGCGCTCCTCGTCACCGATCAAGGGTTCGCGTTGATCGCCGGCACGGGGGAGTTCCTCAGGGGCGGCGTTCCTGAAGGCGCCGATCAGGCGACCGTTGACTTCTCCCGGTACGCGAAACGGGTCGGGCGCAGTCACCCGGCCGCGCTGGCGGTGGCGGGGGAGGCCCGGCCCATTCAGATGGCGTGGGCCACGAAGAACGATGTCGCAGACGGGTCGGCCATCGCCGAACAGCTGGCGCTCATGGAATCATTCGTGGCCGACGCCATCAGTGGCGAGGAATTCGCCGTAGCGTGGTTGGACGCCCGACGGAGATCGCTGCGGCTCCAGGAGCGTTTGCGGGAACCCTTCTCCAGGGTCCTCGACCAGGTCTTCTACGCTCTCGACGACTACGTCATCGATCCAGACCTACGGGACGCGGACGACATGACGAACGAGCAGCTGCGCGCGCAGGTCCGACAGCACCTTTCCGACCTCGACTCGCTCGGGCGTAAGTGAGGGACCGGTTCGACGGTGCGCGAGTTCGGAGGTCGGCCCGTGGAAGAGGGCCTTGATGTCTTGATCGAGAAAACCGACGGCATGGGGGCCGCTTGCCCGCGGCAGGGATTCAACGGTGACGGGGCTGCCTGACACCGGGGCGGGCGCCTGGGAGGGCTGGAGGGGACGTGCCGCCGGTGCCGGACCGTCCGGGGAGAGCCAGGATGGGAATCGGGGACGCAGAGCAGTTCGTGCAGTTCGCACGGGGACATCAGGAGAAGGGGACCTACGTCGGCGGCTGTTCCGGAGCCGACATCGCGGCGGCGAGGCAGAGACTGGGTGTGGTCTTCCTACTCCTCACCCCGGACCGGTCGCGCATCGTCATCGAGGTCGATGGCGTGCAGCACTACGCCGACGCAACCGGGAAGGCGTCGCCCAGGATCTACTCGGAGAGAGTTGGTGAGGACCGGCGGCTCCACCTCCTCACGGGTTACGACATCTACGGTTTCGGCGGTCACGAGCTTGCTCGTCCGAATGCTGCCACCATGCTGCACTCGTTGTTCGGCGAGTTGCTCTCACGGCACAAGCGGCCCGGCGCTCGAGGCGGTTCGCGCTGCGCAGGCGGTCTCTCCGTCCGGGAGAGTTCTCGAGGTGCGCGACGCTGGTGTCCTACGTTGTACTCGGCTGACCAGCTCCAGAGACATCTCGGCGATGCCCTCCATGAGTTTCTTGATTTCATCGCAGATCGCCCGGACGGCCTCGACACCCTGGCTGGCGGGGCCTTCGAGCTGCCCGTCGAGGTTGAGGCCGTGCGCCTGGCGTCTCGTCTTCAGGCCCGCGACGCCTCCCACCACGAGTGTCAGACGATACGGAGTATCGGTCTGGTGTCGGGTGAGCCCAGCAGGCGGCGGACGCGCTCGGGATGCCACCCCAATTCGTCAGCCAGCCGGGGGATCATGAGACCCTTCACCCGCTCGGCGATTTCGTATGCCTGAGTCAGCAGAGCTGGCTGTTCGCCGGGGAACCCCTCGACCGGCTCGGGGGTGAAGCCGGGCTGGCCGTCGAGCGCGCGCAGGCGCTGGTATCCGCGGCTGGCAGTGGCGTCGGAGATCATGCCCAGCTCGCGGCAGCGGTAGATGAGCGAATCGACGCTGCCCCCCACACTCGGCGGAGCCCGGTGAGCTGTGCGAGGTCGAGGCGCCGAGGGAGCAGTGGGGTGATGCTTGCCGCCGGGGTCAGGAATTCCGCGGCGAATGCGTCAGCTTCGCGCTCCTGCCGGCTGCCCAGCTCGTGCGCTGCGGTGAAGCGGTGGCGGTACACGGCGTTGGTGCGATTGGGGGTGAGGATCGCCACCGGACGCGCGGACCGGGAGGAGAAGGCGTCGACCGTGCGGGCTGCTTCATCGGCGGCTGGCATGACGACGACGATCCCGTGGGCTTCCATGCGTCTGACCAGATGGGTGACCGGTCCGTCTCCAAGGCCCCACCGCTTGCGCAACTCGCGTGCGGCCGCTGCGGGATCGAGGGGGAGATCGACGCCAGGGGGTACCTCCCCGCCGGAGAAGCCAGGCAGGTCGATGGGCGGGAACTGTACTCGCTTCTCCAGGGCGTAGGTCAGCTCCCACACCTGTTCGGCGAATGCGAGGGCGCGTTCGCCCTGGGCCTTGGGTGTGCTGCGCAGGGCACGGAAGTGCGCCATGGAGGAGTCGAGCCGGTTGCTCGGCCGGCCCGCGATGAAGAAGGGCAGCGGCACGTCGAGCGTGTCTGCGAGCCGCGGGAGGAGATCCGGGCGGGGCTTGGCCACCCCCATTTCGTACTGGCCCACTGCCGCGGGTGTCACGCCGAGTTGCTCTGCCACCTCCTTCTTCGTCATTCCCGCCAGGCGCCTGGCCTGGGTCAGCCGGGCGGGGTCGAAGGCGTCGTGGACGGCGCGTGGGGTCACGCCACGTTCGGTAGTACCGGGCAGCAGGGGCGGGTCCGTTCTCATCGTCCTCGTGGGCCAGTGGTTCGATCGGGCCCGGCTCGGTCAGGGGCGGCACGTCCCGCTTCTCGTCCGCGTCGGGTCGCGCGAACAGGTCGGCGTGGGCTGGTCGCCCGCGTCGAGGCTGAGGTGCTCCGGAGCTGTGGCCTGCTGCGGGACAGAGCTGAGCCTACGCCGGGTCGGCACCGCCGGCAGTGGCAGGGGTTCGAGTTGGACGACCCAGTCGAGGTTCCCTTGTTCGTCCAGGAGGGATGCCACGCCCCAGTACGGCTTGAGCAGGCCATGCGGGTTGCAGGCGTAGGGGATCAGCACCAGACGGGTGCCTTCGGGAAGTGCCGCGAGTTTGGGTCGTACCTCGACGCGGCCTTGGCTGAGCTCCTCATCGTCGAAGAGCGAGCCCTGGCGGGGCTCGGGGGCGAATGTAAACAGCTCGCGGATGAATGGGCCCACGGACGGCAGCTTCGCCCGGCGGACACTGACGTCCTCCATCGCGAAGCGGAAGGGATAGAGCAGACCGCGCTCGAAGTGGACCAGGCTGAAGGGGAAGCCATTTGGTTTGAAGACCGTCGCGCCCTCGACGTCCTCGAACTGACGGGCCACCTGCCGGTACGACCCGGGCCAACGAGTCCAGCCGTAAGGATGGTTGCTCTCGACGTCGCCCTCATGCTGAGCGGCGCGGGCATTCTCCTGCATGTCGACAAGCCTGACCGAGCCGGTCGCGTACGAGGTCGACCTGACTCCTCCCGAACAAATCGGCAGCCTAAGGCAGGCTACCCCCACGCTCCAGAGGGTTCAGAGATGGGCTCTACTGAGCTTGTGGGCGTGATGTCGGAGGGGCTGACAGGTGGTCTCAGTCGCGGTACGCCGGAACCATGAGGTATCCACAAGGCGGTGGCCTG
>NZ_JBFBEE010000055.1:0-15640 GCF_040683555.1 Streptomyces sp. NPDC093510 | reverse complement strand
CGCCCCGTGGCCCCCTCGGCCGAGGGGGCCACGGGGCGCCCATGTCGATCGGGGGGGGGTACGCCACATGTGGGACGAGGGACAGCCACTGCGGATCGCACAGGACAGGGGCGCCGCGCTCCTGGACAACGCCACGGTGGCGGGCGCCACCACCATGCTTGAGTCCCCGGGCAGCGCCACCCTGGCGGACGAACAGTCCCTCGCTGACCTTCTGGAGGCGATCGTCCTGCACGAGGCGCTGGTCATCGACAGCTGGGGCGACTCGGAGAGTTATCCCATAAGTCTGCTGCACGCCCCGTACTTCTCGACCTTCCCCTCGCTGACCGCAGCACGCAGCACTTCTCCTCCTGAAGGGGATTTGCTGCCGTTCACCACACTGCTGGTGAAAGCGACGCTCGACCGGCTGGAGCGGGCGTTGAGCTCGGGCGAACTTGCCGAGCAGCACCGACTCCTCCTGAGCAGGCTGGGAGGTGGTGAGTTGTTTTCGGCTCACTTCAACCGCTACTACGGGCTGACCGACATCCGGCCCGAAGTTGAGCATCTGTACCGAAGCGACGCCACCATCCTGCGCCAGGCCCTCGCCGGAGAGGCGGCCTTCAGCCGCGTCCACGCCCTCGAGGACGCCATCGACCGGGCGCTGCAAGGCGCCTCGGACGCCTTCCGCCGCTACTGCATGTTCCTGCTGAGGGCCTTCTATTACGAAGAGTTGGCCGACAAGCTGTCGCTCTCTTACATGCCGCACACCTACCGAGCCGAGGCCATGCTGAAGCTGCCGCGCCCTGGCGGCGGGCCATCCACGAGGGAGTTCGCCGGTGAGGTGGTGAAGCAGACGGGCAGGGTCCGAGCCGAGCTCGCCTCTGCCGTGCGTTTGAGCGTGACGGTCGACATGCCTGCCATCGCGTTCATGCTGGCGCATTCCGTCGGATCCCGGAGCGAACTGCTCGCCGCCGCAACAGAGCTGCGAGGGCGCGAGTCCGTGGCCGCCTTCCGCAGGTGGGTCAGGGAGCAGGAGCTCGCCCTGCAGCACCAGAGCGACCTTCTGCGGCTGCGCAAAGCTATGGGCGAGCTCGAGGGAATCGTTGCGGATCTGCGTACCGAACTGCTTGGGGCCAACGTGGCAGGCGGTCATCCGGTCACGCTCCGAGTGACCACCGCCGGCGTGCCTGTAATCCCCGGGTTCCCTGTTATCGAGGGTGAGACCGAGGTGCACGTGCGGTCTCCCGCATGGCTGCGCAGGCTCCTGCGCCGCAGGCTTCCCCACCTCACCTTCTTCTCTCAGCTCAGCCGCGAGCTGGCGACGGGCAAAATTGCCCCCTTCCACCAGCGGCTGAGGGAACTGGGGAGTTAATCCTCCGCAAAGGCGGCCCCAGCCAGCCGCGGTTCGCTGACCACGGTCTGGTCCAGGGAAACGGCCGCTGGCGTCATTCGCGACTCAAGGTGTGGCCGACATCGAGCAGAAGTGTCCTGTCGCATTGCGTATGGCAGGGCAAGCCATGACTCTGCGCGACTCGCGCACTTGCGAGCGAATGGCGAGGGACGACACGAAGTTGAGATTCCTGCGTCCGACATCGCGTGAGACAACCTGCGAATCTGCAGGTCACGGGAACGCCATCTGACACGAGCGGCGAGACCCTACAAACGAACCCAGCCGTCCGCTGGCCCGGCTGGTCAGTCGAGTGCCCGACGGGGCCCCGGCCCCGTGGGTCTGCCGCCAAGACGTTGTGTCTTGTTGCGGGCGTCGGAGAGCCTGGTGACATGGCGACCATTCAGATTCGCCCGGGCCTGGCGCTCGACGACGTTCTGTACGGTGCGGCGGAAGCTGGCACCGCCACCCACGTCCCTCACCTGGCGCCCCTGACTTGGGAGACGTTCACAGCGCCGCCCAGCTGGACTCTGGTGCCAGACGGCTGCGGCAACGGGTACAAGGCGGAGTTGACGCTGCTCGGCACCCGCAAGGCCACCGTGAAGATTAATCTCTGGATCGCTCCGGACCTGCGTGGAGATCAGCAGCCAGCGCCGCACTCGCACCCCTGGCCCGTTAACCGAACTAAGTCGGGAGTTTCTGCAGGTCAGGGAGCATTTCACAGGTTCCTTGTTAGCGTCGACTCATGGCCGAGGACCGGCGTGTTGAGCGCGATCTGAAACACCTCGTGGTGCCCGAGGCCGGGCGGCTTGAGGAGACAGGGGCTCAGTGGGAGCCCTACCGATTACTCGACGGCGACGACCTGGTCATCGCACCCGTGGCCGTGTACTTCGCCGAGCTGCTGGCAGCTCATCGTTCGCTCGCCACGCTGCGGTCGTATGGGAACGATCTGTTGCGGTGGTGGCGCTTTCTCGTGGCCGTCGGGGTTCCGTGGGATCGCGCGGTACGGGCTGATGCACGGGACTTCATACGGTGGATGCAAGTCGCCGACAAGCCGGTACGCACACACTGGCGCTACCGGGACCGCGGTTCATCGGCACCGGTTGCACGAGCCGTTCGTCGCGGCCCGCCGCCGGGAAGCGTGAACCCGGTGACCGGAAAGGCGACTCCGGGCAGGAAGTACAGCCCCGCGACAAGAGCGCATGCCGAGACGGTGCTGCGGTCGTTCTACGACTTCCAGCTCGAGGAGGGCCGCGGCCCGGTCATCAACCCCTTTCCTCTGGACCGGGGCCGGCGGGCAGGCCGTGCGCACGCACATCACAATCCGTTGGACACGTTCCAGCCGGTACGTCGGGGGCGTTATCGACCAGCTGTTGTCCGGCGGGCGCCGCGCCGAATCCCTGATGAGCAATTCAACGAGTTGTTCTCGAAGTTGAGGTACCTCCGGGACTGCGCTCTGCTCGCCTTCTGGATCTCTACCGGCGCTCGTACGGTCGAGCTCCTCAGCGCCCTCCAGCGTGATGCTGTTCCGGGCGACCAGCTCATCTCGGTGACGCGCAAGGGTAGCGGTGACGTGCAGCAGCTCCCGGCCTCCCCGGACGCCTTCGTCTGGCTGCGGCTCTACCAACAAGAGGCATGGCGACAGGGCGTGCCGCGGGGCCGGGCCGCACCCTTGTGGTGGACGCTGCGCCGCCCGTGGCGCCCGCTCACCTACGACGCGGCGCGGGCCATGTTCAGGCGGGTCGCCGCCCTGCTGGGCGCGAACTGGACTCTGTACGACCTGCGACACACTGCCGCCTATCGGATGGCCCGCGACCCGCAGCTGCCGTTGACCGACGTTCAGTGGATCTTGGGACATCGCCGCTTGACGACCACTCAGCTCTATGTCCCGCCTGGTGAAGAGGAGATGATCGCCAGCCTTCTTGCGTACTTCGCGCGGCGGGATCGGCCTCTCCTTCCGGAGGCAGGACAGCAGGTCCTTGTGCCGGAGGCAGGACAGCAGGTCCTTGTGTACGACCCGGAGTCACTAGACATCCTGTTCGGCGGCGCGTTATGACGCAACCGACGCAGACTTCAGCTTGGCCGACGTACGTCGGTAAGTGGACCGAGGGGGCGGTCGTTGAGGCGCTGCGCCTTCGCTTTCCGCCGCGCCCGGTTCCCGACATCTGGCCGGTGTCCGCGGAGAGCTGCGAGGACGTACTCGCTCGACTGGCGCGTCCGCCGCTGCGCTCACCCCTGCGGCCTACGCAGATGCACCGGCGACATGGAGCACGCAAGGTGCTGACCTGGCTCGGCACGTTCCCAGGCGAGTCCTGGCAGCAGCGGTGGTGCTCGAGTCCGGCTCCCCTGCTCGGTCAGCAGTGGGTAGATGCCGCGATGGACGGGCTGAATTACCGCTCGGACAATGTGGGGAAGGAGATGCGGACGGGGCTGCTGGCCCTGCTCTGCGCGGACGTGCTGCGCCCGGATCTCGAGTGGCTGGTGAAGTCGCGCTCCCCGTACTGGGCACCGGCGATGGCCGCCCACCGCGACCCGAGCGGATTCACCGCACTCGAAGCGAGCCTCGATCCAGTCCAGCGCACATCGCGGCTGCCGGTCGCCACGCTCAGCCAGATCGCGAAACTGCTGATCGCGAAGGGCGGAGGCATCCGGGACATAACCGTCGGGGACTGCTTGGAACTTCGTGCGGCTGAAGTGCGCGTGCTGGCTCACGGGGCCGGCAGGACGCTGTTCTACTCCCTGCTCAAGGGCATGGACATCTTCCCGGACGATGCGCCGGTCACCCTGAACCGGCTGACAAGTCGAGTCGGTCAGCAGTCACCGACCCAGCTCATCGACAGGTATGGACTCCGGTACACGCCCGTGCGAGACCTCCTCATCGACTACCTGTATGAGCGTCAACCCGCCGTCGACTACACGACCTTGGAAGACCTCGCCCGTACCCTCGGTCTGCTCTTCTGGAAAGACATCGAGTCCCATACCCCCGGCACCGACTCCCTGCGTCTGACCCGGGCGACAGCATCGGCCTGGAAGGAACGCCTGCGCACGAAGACCACCCGGCGCCGGCTCCCAGACGGGACCGTTGCCGAAATCACCAGCCAGCGCAAGAGCTACACAGCCGTACTCACCGGCGTACGGGGCTTCTACCTCGACATCGCAGAATGGGCGCTGGAGGATCCGGCGCGGTGGGGACCGTGGGCCGTTCCCTGCCCCATTCGCGCGGCCGAGGTATCGGGCTGGCAAAGGAAGCGTCCCGCCGTAAGGCCCGCATGGACCAGAGGACCAGGGAACGCCTTCCCGTCCTGCCGCTGCTGGTCAAGACAGCCGAACGCTACCTCCACGAAGCTCAGCTCCGCCTGGAGGCCATTCGTGCGGCGAGGGCAGGCGACACCTTCACCGTGCTGGGCGAGACCTTCACCAGGTGCGGTGTCACTGGGCGGACCGCCCGCGACGGCTCCAAACGGGCCATAGATTGCAACGGGCGCCGCATCGACCTACAGCTGGCCGAGAACCGGGCTTTCTGGGCCTGGGCCGCAGTGGAATTCCTCCGGCACACCGGCGTGCGGATCGAGGAGATGCTAGAAGTCAGCCACCACAGCATCACGCAGTACCGGCTCCCCGTTACCGGTGATCTGATTCCCTTGCTGCAGATCGCACCTTCGAAGACGGACGAGGAGCGGCTGCTGGTCGTAAGCCCCGAACTGGCCGACGTACTCAGCACGATCGTGTGTCGGGTCCGCGAAGGCACAGGAGCGATCCCAGTCGTAGCCTCCTACGACTACCACGAGAAGGTCTGGAACCCTCCCCTCCCGCTGCTGTTCCAATGGCGTTCAGGAGGTGAGCGCCGCCCAATCTCTGGCGCCTCGATACGCAAGGGCCTCACCGAGATCCTGCTGGATCTCGGGATCAACGATGTGGCCGGCGAGCTCATGACCTACGAACCCCACGACTTTCGAAGGATCTTCACTACCGAGGCGATCGAGAACGGGATGCCGCCCCACATTGCCCAACTGCTCCTTGGACACAAGGACATCAACACCACAATGGGATACAAAGCGGTCTACCCGCAGGAAGCAATCAACGGGCACCGAGCCTTCATCGCGCGACGGCGCAGCCTGCGGCCAAGTGCAGAATATCGGATTCCCACAGACGACGAATGGAGCGAATTCCTCGGACACTTCGAGCGACGCAAAGTTGCCCTCGGCGAATGCGGACGCGCGTACGGCACCGACTGCCAGCACGAGCACAGCTGTATCCGTTGTCCACTCCTGCGGGTTGATCCAGCTCAGCGGCCCCGACTGGAGGAGATCCGCGACAACCTCACGGCACGCAGCGCCGAGGCTGAACATGAAGGCTGGCACGGTGAGGCGGAGGGGCTGCGGGTGAGCCTGGCCGCCGCGGAGGAGAAGCTCACCCAACTCGACGAACGCGCCCGTCGGGCGACCACCATCACCTTGGGGATCCCGTCGTTCCGTGAGATCGCCGGCCGTACCGCCACCGCACCGCGGCGGTCGTGAATCGCCCCGTCCGACTCAGCCCTTGTGCGGGTTGATCGCCCGAAGCCGCTCAAGGAAGGTGGGATCAGGTTCGGTGACGACATGTTCGCCGGTGTCGGTATCCAGGTAGCCCCACTGGCCCTTCCTCCCGGTCCCGCACACCATGAGCGTCAGTGTCTGATCGGGCTCGTGAATCGCTGTCACCTCGTGGTACACGTCGAGGGCCACGTCGTTCAGGCCGCCGCTTCCGTGCCCGACGGACAGCTCGGGAACAACCCGGCCGCCCTCCGGCACGTAGCGGTCTTCGTCGTATCCTCCGAGCAGCACGTGGGCTCGAAAGGCCCACGGATGATTATGAGGATGGGCCCGCTCCTCGCCGCGCCGATCCGGCAGGCTCCATAGGTTGATCTTGACGGTGCGCTCGGCCGTCCTGAGCAAGACGAGCTCTGACTTGTAGGCGGCGCCCCGGTCGTCGGGGACAAGGGTCCAGCCGCTGGGGTCGATGAACCGCTCCCAGGTGAGCGGAGCGAGTTCCGGTATCTGCTCAGCCACTCCGGCGGAGGCCGCCTCGTACATCTCGCCCGTAACGCCAAGGCCGGGCACGATTAGGGTCTTCATGATGTCGAGTCTGACGTGACCTTCAGGAATTGGAGGCGAGTTCCACCCAACATCTGTAACTCGCGGCATGACACCCTCAGTTCAAGCCATGCCCCGAAGTCTGGGCGCAGCCAAGGTGCCCCAAATGGATGCCATGCTCTTGGATGAACCTGCTGGTCGCCCGCGTCCGACCCACATGACGACTCTGTGAGACGGACAGCGGCGTGAGGCAGAATCGAGAATCGGGGGTCACGGCACTGTTGGGCGCTCGGCTGGGCGCGAATACTGGCAGGCATGGCTGAGGTATTCGGCGCGGCGCCCTTTGATCAGGCGCCCATTGCCCTCTTCGTCAACGCGGACGATCTGACTCTGTCCCGCGAGTACGAATACGGTCCGACGGTCAAGCGAGTGGTCCTCGACGCAGTTCTCACTGTCGATGAGCTGCGACGATGCCAGCTCCAGACGTCCTGGGGCTCGCTCATGCTGCCGGCCTTGCGCTGGGCGGGGTCCTCATCCGACGGTGGCGTGGAGCTGACGAACGATCCGTTTCTCCTGTGGTCCTCTGCCTGCGCGCTGTGTCGCAGTGACGGAAGTCGGTGGAGCAGGCTGGGGGCACACGCGCCGTGGATTCTCGGGACCTCCAACATCTACATGGGGGTGCTCTCGCGGCTACCGGGCGAGCTGTGCGCACTGTTGGACGAAGGGTTGCGGGCGTATAGCTGGTACATCGGGGCGATGGAGGTAGACCCAAACGACCTGCTCCACCGGAAGGTGTTCTCTCTGGTTCCCGGGTGGCGGTACTCACAGGGCTGGGTAGATCAGCCCGGTGAGGGCGGCGTCTCCTCGAAGGAGCTCTTCGCGGGTACGGCGGTGAGTGGCGTCGGCTTGGAAGACCATCCAATCCCTGAGCATCACTGCCGGATCCCATGGAACCCCGTCCCTGCTCCGCGTGACCCCCAGGTCCGGCTGGGGGACCTGGCATGTCACGACGGCATGACATACCAGGAGTCGATCGCCAAAAAGATCGTCTATGAGTACCTGCAGGCCACACGGCCCTTGGCCTTCACGGTGGGCCGTCGGCAGCCGCTCGTGGACGACCTGCGCGACAAGCTCCACGACTACGCTTTGAATCCTGACCATTCAGTCGGCGGGCACAAAGCCAGGGTCTTCAAGAGTGCGCTGGGGATGGAGCAACGAGATTGGAAGCTCCTCGCAATTCAGCTGATCTCCGCTCTGCAGGCCGCCGAGCCCTTGGCATTCCAGGATGTTGAGAAGTGGGGGAAGCAGCAGCAGCTTCGCTTTGAGATCGACGCCCGCGTTGTGGGGTTGAACGGCAAGACGATGGCAGTCACAGCCGTGTGGAAGATCGAGGACGACGCCCCCGCCCAGCTCCTGACCCTCACCCCCGGGGACAAGCCCATAGGCGCTGCGGACCTAGCAGCCATCAACCCCGGCGACTGGGCCGGCCTCTACAACATCGCACTGACGGTCGCTGAGCGTGCCCGACAGGAATGCCGACCTACGCCGATGGCGCTGGGAGGCCCTGAAGGCGTCGATGTCATTCCTGAAGGGATGGCGGGGTTCGCGTGGGTGACGTTCCCGGAATCCGGTACAGAATTCGTCCAGTGGCTTCTACACGCAGGCCACGCCTCTGAGAGTCCGCCCGGAGCACAGATCTGTGCACCGACCTTCGACCTTGAGCCGGCGGCGGCTTGGGCCGATGCGATGGCCGCCGTATTGCAGGCCGCGGGCCATCCTTGCTCAGTCGTGCAAGCGGTGGACTAACCACCTCTCAAGCCGCGACGCCGAGTTCCTTGCGAGTACGGTGGATGAATTCGCGGACCTCGAGTTCGCGCCGCCAGGGGGCGAGGGCGATGTTGAACTCGGCCACGTAGTCCTTGGCACGAGACGACTGGACCCGGGCGAGGATGTCGACGGACCGGTTGCCGAGCTCCAGGTCGAGGTCGCGGGCCTGCAGGTGTGCGGTGCCGAGGATAGCGAGGCGCATGCCGACGGAGCGAGTGAAGACTCCGGGGGCCATTGCGGCAGCCTGCTGGTTCCAGGTGGGCAAGCGAATCACCGTCTGGGATGCCGCGTTCAAGCCCGACACCGACGACATCCGCGACTCGCCCGCCCTCGCTGTCGCCCACAGGCTCCACAGACTCGGCGCCGCGGTCACCGTCACCGACCCCCAGGCACTCGACAACGCCCGCAAGCAGCACCCCGAACTCGACTACGCCGACGACCCGATCGCCGCCGTCCAGGACGCCGACCTGCTCCTGCACCTCGCTGAGTGGCCGCAATACCAGCACATCGACCCGCACCGGCTCGCCACCCGCGTCGCGAGCTGCAAGGTCATCGACGGCCGGGGCACCCTCAATGTCGCCACGGGGCGTGAGGCGGGATGGACTTACCGGGTACTCGGACGCCCCTGAGTCCGATCATTCATCTCCCGGCAACCAGCACGAACCCACGGGTCAGCAGCCATAGTTGGGCCCCATGACCCGTGGGTTCAGCACGTCCATGCCGCGAGATTCTGGGAACCCGTCGCCTTCTGTGCCGGGAAGCATGACGTACCAGGACGGCGACCAGATCCGTGTCGTCACGCTCTCTCTGGAATCCGAGCTCCTCCTGCGCGCCTACCTGGGACGATGACCCGCTCTGCGACGAGCGGGAGCGCCTCCACCTGCCTGTACGCGTTAGTTCAGAGAAGGGATTTCGACGCACACGTACTGCTCGGCGGGTACAGCGAAGACCGATACATCCCCGACGGCGACGGAGCAGTACGCGCCGAACACGGCGTCGGGCACAGCTCCGGCGGCATCAACACGGTGCCGCGCGACGTCTACCACGAGGTCACCGAGATCCACGAACCCGGCCGTACCCTGACCCTGATGGTCTGTGGCCCCCGGGAACATGGACGCTGGGGATACCTCGACCTGGCCACCGGCCAGCACCGCGCCGCAGCCCCCGACCTAGACTTCTCCGCGCGGCTACAGGCCATCAATCCCCGTCACCCCTAAAGGCGGGGGCGGCGGGGAGAATCAAAAAATGGGAAAAGATCCGCTGGACAGCGCTGTGGCCTGGGACCTATATGTGGCACTGAATCTGCTGGCCGCCTCGCATGCCCTGGAAGCGGTGCCCGGCGTACCAGGCGCGCAGGACGACCTCACCCACGCTCGCGCTCACGTGGATGTGCACCGCCGAGCGCTGAAGCGGGATGCTCCCGAGTTGCTGGCCCGGATCGACAACGTCCTCAACGGATGGGTCGAGCGTCCGACCAGCCGCCTCCTGGAACTCCTGCCGCTGGTAGACGAGCTGTCCCGGAAATCCGGAGGATCCCTGCCCGACACGCTGCCCCCCGCCCCCTGACTTCCGGGCCAGTTGGTCGGCTACCCAGCACGCCCGCCACCTACGACTAGGTCCAATGTCAAGCAAGCCGAAACGACTGGATTCGATGACGAAGGACAGAACTGCTGCCCTTTGAGATCCAACCGAGGCGTTTGGCAGCGAACCCTGTCGCTTCGGCCTTCCTCACAGTGATGTCGGACCCGCCAGATAGACTTCTGCCGATCTTGACGAACGAGACACTGAGAGGAGGAAGTTGACTGAGATGAGCGAGTCCGAGCGGCCAACGCCAGGAGCGTCTGACCTTGAGATGGTGATCGCCACCAACCGGCTGGATGTCGGGTTCGACATCACCGGCGTTGAATTGTTGATCCTCGAAGATGAGCTTCGGCTAGCAGTCCGTGACCCGCGAGTTCGTGAGGCGGCGGCCCTGGGCTGGCAGTCTGACGACTTCCGGAAGATCTTTGAAGAGCAGCTACTGGGCAGCAAGACTCACGCTGGCCCCGGACTCACGTACACACACGTCGAAAGCGCGAAGACCCGGCTCGCCAAGGCAGCGGACGCCCTTCGCGCCGCGCAAGGCGTTCATGACCCAAGTCTCATAACTGAATATCTTGCTGCCCTAGCAGATCTGCTCGCCTATTACGTGAGCTTTCAGCGCCGCAGCTTGATGGCCCTACTCGCATCGTTGACGCCGAGGCCGGCCGACTGTGTGAACTGGGCACCGCGACCTCTTGATACATCACCTCAGGTCGCCCCTCGCGGCCCGAACCCCGCCCTCCCCGTGATCAGTCTTCGGGGCGGGCGCAGCGCGCTGGGGAGCGCCGTACTAGCTGCTTAAGCGACCCGCCGACCCTTGTAGGTCGGAAGGTGCAAGTCGTGTTCTTTCTACCGGACTCTGCCCCGTGGTGGGCTGTCTTGGGCATCGCATTCTTGTTCATCGCCGTGACCGGTGTGGGGGTCGTCCTGCGCGCGGTCTGGCCACAGCGGTCGAGTGACCGCAAGGAACTGCTGATGCAGCGGCAGCGCGCACGAGAGCAAGAGCGCAAGCGTCGTGAGCGTCGCGAGCGGCGGGAGGTAGAGAACCGGGAGTGAGTGGCGGGCGGCATGGGCAGACGGGCGGGCCACCCTATGCGCGGGCCGCCGCCCAGGCGGCCCCGAGTTCCACGAGCCTCCGGCGGAGCTGACCTCGCTGCTCCTCCAGGACCAGCGAGGTGGGCGACAGGACGAAGACGTTGCCCCGGCAGGGAAGGAACCCGAGCTGCTCCCACCCTCTGGCGATCTTGGCCGTGACGCGGCCCCACTCGACTTCGCTCCGTAGTCGGTTCGCGCTCATGTCGGAGATTCCGGGAGCGCAGGCCACGGCCCGGCATCCGGGCATCAGCCGGTAGATGGCTTCGGAAGCGAGGATCACGCCCAAGCCGCGCCCTCTCCATTCCTCGTGCAGGGTGACGCGGTCCATGACGAGCAGGGCGGAACCGCTGTACTCCAGCAGCTCTCCGACCTCGTCCGTGTAGTACCCCGTGGCGGGGTCGAGGAGGGCCTGCGCGATCTCACAGAGGTCCTCCGACGCCTCCTCCATGGCTGCGTACGCGTTGCGCCCGCGGTCGAGATGCACACGAAAGAAGGTCATCGAACCGGCCGCGCTGTCGCTCACGGTGTACGCGGGGCAGTCCGCTGCGTCACACGCGCCGGGCGCCGTCGGACAACGACTGCTGGCATGCTCCCGGCTGCGGTGGAGGATCTCCACGCTCCACTCCTCCAGGGTGTCCGCGTCGAGGGTGTCACTCAGAGTGTCGGTGTAGTGGATGCGCAGGCGAAGCTCGGTCGGGTCGCCGGGGAGCGGCAAGGGCTCGATCACTGCAGCAGCCTAGCCACGTGTCCTGTGCCGCCGATTCCCAATGCGGTCTGTCAAGCCGCGAGGACGGCCGGCGGCGTGAGTTCGTAGCACCGTCCGTCGCGCAGCAGGGCCCAGAGGACGTTCACGCGGCGTCGAGCGAGAGCGAGGACGGCCTGGGTCTGCTCGATTGCTTCGGGCGATGCCCCGCATTCGGCGCGATTGGTTAGCGCTCGTGCTCGCCGTTGCCGGTGTCCAGTTCGGGCTCGCCGGCCATGGCACGCAGCATCGCGGCGGCCTGGGTGTCGGTGAGCACGGTGCCGGCGGCCCGACGGCGCGCGTCCTCGGCAAGGCCGAGCTCGGCCTCCAGCGCGAGCACCGCTGGAGGCGCGTCGGCGGAGGGCGTTCCGTCAGGTTTGTGGCCGAGACAGAGGAGCGGCTCCGGCAGGTCACCGCAACGACGGCAGCGCAGATCATCGGGGACGGGCTCGGACATTTCGCCTCCTTGACCTGCAGTACTCAACCATCGCTGACGCTAACTCGCATTCACCAAGATCCGATGGCAAACGGTCAAGGTTCACTGGGACGGGACACCACGTGTCCTGTCGCAGCGAAGGCTGAGTGTTCTCATCGAATATTGAGTGGTGCCGCTATCAGGAGGAGACGGCCAAGGCCAGCGAGGCGACCGCGGTGGCGAAGTAGAACCCGGGAAATGAGGTGGCCCTACGCTTTCGGACTCAATAACCACACACCATCACCTGCTGGGCACTACGACTCCGTCCACGTCACCTACAAGGACTGGCGATCATCGGCCGGGTCCTCACATCCGAGGGGCGGTGGGTCACGGCTGAAGGTCCATGACCGGTGCGCTGCGGGACACAGTGCTCACGTCGGCGCACAGCCGGGTGGCGCGAGAAGCATCTCCTGGTGCTGCTGGGCCAGCTGAAGGAGTCCCGCCAAAGGGGACGACAGGAGATGGCGTTTCGCCTGGAGGTCTGCGATGCCGGCCTCAGTGAACGGCAGCCCCCTCACGGCGCCATCGGGCCTCTGACTGATCACATGGCCTTCATCGTTCTCCTTCACCGCCTCAGCGAAGACGGTGTCGAAGGTGTGGGCTTCGAACACCGCCACGGTTAGCACGCACACGGCGAGGTGCAGCGGTTCCAAACCCATGCCGAAGCACCAAACCCGCAAAGAGCCATCGTCCAGTGCTGCGTCGAGCAGGCTGTAAGGAGGTTGGCCGTAGTCGACCTCGGTGCCGCCGTCTCCGGTCGCCTCCGGAGCACCGAGCAATTCCTCGTTGTACTCGCGCATGATGACGCGCCACAGCGAGAGGTCCCGCCGGTGTGCGTGGGGTGATAGAGAGGCGGGCTGGATCATACCGCCGGGGAGCGGCCCGAATATCTCCTCCCCCGTGGCGACCTTGCCCTTGCCTCTCAAGAGCAGGAGGAAGGACGCCTGGCCGTCGGGGGTGCGCCGTAGAGTCAGGGTGCCGACGGACGGTAGTACCTTGCGCCGCCCCAGAAGCAGGGGGTCGTCAGTGAGGAGCCGGCGGATGGGCAGACCCCAGAACGGCAGGCGTCCCGGCTTCCGCCGTGTGGCCTCGGCGAGTTCATGGGCGAGGGCCTCGTTCTGGTCGATGAGGTCGAAGTACTGGCCGGGCCCGAAATCCAGGCTAGGCGGTTTCGTTTGGATCAGCGGGCGGTCCAGAGGAAGATGCCTGCTATGTGAAGTCCGGCGAGGTAGATGGTCGCGGTCTTCTCGTAGCGGGTGGCGATGCCGCGCCACTGCTTCAGGCGGTTGATGCACCGCTCGACGGTGTTGCGCTGCTTGTATGCCTCGCGGTCGAAGGCTGGCGGTCTGCCGCCCGCCTGTCCGCGCTGCCGACGGTTGGCCTGCTGGTCGGCGCGTTCCGGAATCACCGCGCGGATGCCACGTCTGCGCATGTGGTCGCGGATCGCGCGGGAGGAGTACGCCTTGTCGGCCAGGACCAGGTCCGGCCTGGTGCGGGGCCGTCCACAAGGGCGGGGAACGCGCAGGCGGGACATGACGTCCGTGAAGGCGGGTGCGTCGCCGGCCTGACCGGCGGTGAGGACGAACGCCAGTGGTCGGCACCGGCCGTCGGCCGCGAGGTGGATCTTCGTGGTCAGTCCGCCGCGGGACCGGCCGATGGCGTGGTCGTCCGGCTCGCCGGCCGGGGCCCCTTTTTGCGGGCCCCGGCAGCGTGCTGGTGAGCGCGCACGACGGTGGAGTCGACGGATACGGCCCAGTTGACGTCTTCGTCCGCGTCGGCCTGGGCCACCAAGGCAGTGAACACCCGCTCCCACGTACCGTCGACGGCCCACATCCGCAGCCGGTTGTAGACGCCGCGCCAGTTGCCGTACTTCTCCGGCAGGTGCACCCACTGGGTACCAGTCTGGAACTTGAAGGCGATCGCGTCGATCACCTCACGATGCTCTCGCCAGCGGCCACCCCGCTTCGGCGTCCGGTCGGGGAGCAACGGCTCGATCCGCGCCCACTGCGCATCAGTCAACGGCACACCCGGACCAACGACCAGCTGATCCAAACGAAATGGCCTAGGCCCGTCCGCATGCGACCAGTCGGCCCGGAGCAGCCGGAAGGAGGGGCGGTCTTCGAAGAGTGCGGGCCGAGCCAGGTCGCCCATGGCCGAGGAGTATCGCTGGTACCTCCGGGTCCTAGTCTCCTGCGGCAAGTACCGCCGTGTCGCTCGGAGCAGGGCCGGGTCGGGCGGCGGCGGATTCTCCTGCCAGGTGAGTGTCACCTGCCGCAGCGGGACTGGTCGCGGCGGACGCATCGCCGGTTCCCACAGCAGTGTGGAGGTCCCAATCCGCTCGAGTGCGGGGCGTGCACGCACGTGGATGTCGGCGGCCGCCTCGGAGAGTTCCCCGAAACGGGCCCCCATGTCCTTCCGCCCGTCGACGAAGGACCGCTGTGACTCCCCGCCTCTTTCGGGAGTAAGCGCGCCTCGTCCGTAGTAGACGCCGACACCGGCGAGCAAAAGGCTCGCCAGGCTGATCCACAGCTCTGGCGACCAGTCCATGTGCTCTCCCCTCGCCCCCATCACCACCTCAGCGGTGGCCGACGCGTGTGTCTTACCCCTGTGTTTGGCCGACCACGCCGCCACACGTCGGGTCCTTTAATGAGGACTGGGCCGGCAGGTCATCGGCGTGCTGCCCGGCCGGGTCGGTACTTCCGGCGTGGTCTCGTTGAACAGCTCGCCCAGGACCGGCTGGCACTCAATGTTCGGTGAGAACGCTCAATCTTCGTTGCGACAGGGCACCACGCGAAGGGACGGAGCGTCACGACGTGCGAGAGGTGATCGAGCCGTGAGTGGGCGTCGGGCAGCAGCGAAGATTTCAGCGAGCGGGCCTTTGAACTGGGCACCGCAATCTCCCGCGCGCTGGCCTGCGTTGGTTCGAGTGCACCGGTCGTTTCAGTGTCGGGTGGCGGGAGTCAGCGTTTGACGCGGTTGCGGACGGCGAAGACGGCCAGGCCCAGAAGGACGGGTTCGGTGAGCCGGGAGGTCATTTCGATGTAGGTGCCGGTGGTGGTCAGGTCCTGATCGGCGGAGCGGAAGACGACCGAGTTGAGGGTGACGTTCAGGGCCTTCTCGAAGCGCTCGCCGGTGAACCGTTGTCCGGTGGGATGGTGCGGATCGTCCTTGCTGATCTCGAAGGTCACTTTCCCGCCGCCGGACGGCACGGTGCCGGTGGCTACCTGCTTCGGATCGTTGTTGGGGAGTCCGAAGCCCATCAGGAGCAGGATGGTGAGGAGCATGGCCGCGGCGAGCCAGCTCAACGCCCGGTAGGCGCGCAGGCCATAGCCGGACAGGGCCCAGTAGGCGGTGAGAAGGGTTCGTTCGTTTCGGGGGATGTCGTCGGCGTGGCGGCGCATCTGTCGGGTAGGCCCCGTCCCTCTCGGGACGAGGCCCCCCTCAGAACCGTGCGTGCCACTCGTCGCGGCACACGGCTCAAGCAG
>NZ_JBFBEE010000054.1:0-19440 GCF_040683555.1 Streptomyces sp. NPDC093510 | reverse complement strand
GTTGATAGGCCAGATCTGGAAGCCCGGTAACGGGTGGAGGTGACTGGTACTAATAGGCCGAGGGCTTGTCCTCAGTTGCTCGCGTCCACTGTGTTTGTTCTGAAACAACGAACAGTTGTGTCGGCTGAACAGCGTCACTATTTAATTGAAGAGTGTGCTTGTTCGCTGCCCTGTTTGAGATCCTGCGTTTCCGTAGGATATTTCATAGGGTTTCGGTGGTCATAGCGTGAGGGAAACGCCCGGTTACATTTCGAACCCGGAAGCTAAGCCTCAAAGCGCCGATGGTACTGCAGGGGGGACCCTGTGGGAGAGTAGGACGCCGCCGAACAATTTTTGGAGGACCCTTGGTCCCAGCGTCCACGCTGGGACCAAGGGTCCTTTTGTTTTTGTCGAAGCGCGCCGGCCTGCAGGCTGCGCGAGAATGACTGCGGTACCGAAGACTAGGAGTCACCGATGTCCCCCAACTCTCCCGACGAGCGACCGGAGCGCGAGCAGCGCAGCCGGGACGGTGGTGACCGGGGCGGATACCGCGGGGCTCCCCGTCGTGACAACGACCGTGGTGACCGCGGTGACCGTGGCGGTTTCCGTCGCGATGACAGTCGCGGTGGTGACAACCGTGGTGGTGGTTTCCGGGGTCGGGACGATCGTCGCGATGACAGCCGTGGTGACAGCCGCGGTGGTGACAACCGTGGGGGGCGTCCTCCGTTCCGGCGTGATGACCGGCCCAGTGGGCCGCGTCGTGATGACCGTGACCGTGGCAGCTTCCGGCGTGATGACCGGCGTGACGGTGACCGGCCTGCCTTCCGGCGCGATGACCGCCGTGATGACCGTCGTGACAACGACCGTGGTGACCGGGGTGATCGTGGCGGTTTCCGTCGCGATGACAGCCGTGGTGACAGTCGCGGTGGTGACAACCGTGGGGGGCGTCCTCCGTTCCGGCGTGACGATCGGCCCAGTGGGCCGCGTCGTGATGACCGTGACCGTGGCAGCTTCCGCCGTGATGACCGGCGTGACGGTGACCGGCCTGCCTTCCGGCGCGACGAGCGTCGGGACGACCGGCGTGATGACCGTCGTGACAACGACCGCGGTGACCGCGGTGACCGTGGCGGTTTCCGTCGCGATGACAGCCGTGGTGACAGTCGCGGTGGTGACAACCGTGGTGGTGGTTTCCGGGGTCGTGACGATCGCCGGGATGACCGTCGTGATGGTGAGCGTGGGGGGCGTCCTCCGTTCCGGCGTGACGATCGGCCCAGTGGGCCGCGTCGTGATGACCGTGACCGTGGCAGCTTCCGGCGTGATGACCGGCGCGATGGTGACCGGCCTGCCTTCCGGCGCGATGACCGTCGGGACGACCGGCGTGATGATCGCCGTGACAACGACCGCGGTGACCGTGGTGGCTTCCGTCGCGACGACAACCGTGGTGACCGGCCGTACGAGCGCAGGGACGACCGCAGGGACGACCGGCGTGACGGCGACCGTGGTGGGTTCCGGCGGGACGACAGCCGCGGTGGCGGCGGGTACCGCGGGCGCGATGACCGCGGCCGTGACGACCGTGGGCATGGGCCCCGTCGTGACGACCGTGGCGGGCGGCCCGGTGGGTTCCGTGGGCGCGACGATCGCAGGGACGACCGGCGTGACGGCGACCGCGGTGGCTATCGCGGGCGTGACGACCGGGACCGTGAGCCCATCAGGCGGCTGCCGATTCCCGAGGACGTCACGGGCTACGAGATCGACAAGGACGTACAGCAGGAGCTGCAGAGCCTTCCCAAGGGGCTCGCTGAGGATGTCGCCAAGAACCTGGTGATGGTCGCCAAGCTCATCGACGAGGACCCCGAGCAGGCGTACGCCTACTCGCGGATCGCCCTGCGGCTGGCCTCCAGGGTCGCCGCCGTGCGTGAGGCCGCAGGCTTCGCCGCGTACGCGAACCAGAAGTACAGCGAGGCGCTCGCCGAATTCCGGGCCGCCCGGCGGATGACCGGCGGCGTGGAGCTGTGGCCCGTCATGGCGGACTGCGAGCGCGGGCTCGGCCGGCCCGAGAAGGCGCTGGAGATGGCCGGCGCCCCCGAGGTGCACAAGCTCGACAAGGCCGGGCAGGTCGAGATGCGGCTCGTCGCCGCCGGAGCCCGACGCGACCTCGACCAGATCGACGCCGCCATCGTGACCCTGCAGAGCCCCGAGCTCGCGTCGAACTCCGTGCAGCCCTGGACGGCACGGCTGCGGTACGCGTATGCCGACGCGCTGCTGTCGGCCGGACGCGAGGACGAGGCGCGCGAGTGGTTCGCGAAGGTCATCGAGTCCGACAAGGACGGCAGCACCGACGCTTCTGACCGGCTCGCCGAGCTGGACGGCGTCGAGTTCGTCGACGCCCTGGGCGACGACGGCGACGACAGGGATGACGAAGGCTCCGTTGAGTCGGTTGAGTCGGTTGAGCCGGCTGAATCGGCTGAGTCGGCTGAGTCGGTCGCTTCTGAGGGCGACAATCTCGATGACGCTGACGACGCTGACGTCGACGGGCGCGACAAGGACTGACACACGCAGTAAAGGGCGGGCTCCCCTGGAGGGAGCCCGCCCTTTTGCGTATGCGGGGGAGTCAGAAGGTGAGGTCCCGCAGGACCAGGCCCGTCGCCGGCTTCGGGCCGAAGGAGGTCGACTTGCGGGGCATCGTGACGCCCTGTCTGGCCAGGTCGCGGACCACCTCTTCGCGGACCGGGTGCATCAGGACCGCCGTGCCGCCGTCGCGCTCCGCCTTCTCGACCGTCGCCGCGGTGTCGTGGATGTACGCGATGTGTTCCGGGGTGTCGGGGATCTGCCACACGTGGTCGAGCAGGGTGGAGTGCAGGACCGTCGCGTCCAGGGTGCGCCAGGCCTCCGGGCGATCGTGCGGGATCGTACGCGCGAGGAGGTCCTGGGACGGGTGGTCGACGAGGTGGAAGGCGCCGTCGCCGGCGAGTACGAAGGCGTTGCCCTTCGTAGCGGTCTCGGCCAGGGCTTCGAGGGCGTGGTCGAGGGAGCCCCCGACCGTACGTATGCGGAAGGAGTCCCCGAGGGCCGCCAGCGCGTCGGACACCGGCAGCCGGTGCAGGTAGCGGTGGATGGCGCGGACGCGCAGCGGGTAGCGGGCGGTGTCCACCAGGAGGACCAGGCCGAAGTCCCAGGCGCTCGGTGAGGGGTGCTCGGCGCGCAGGCGCAGATTGGTCGCCCAGCGGTGGTGGCCGTCCGCGATCAGCGCCTGGTGGTGGGAGAGGTCCGACCGGACCTCGGCGATCTCCGCGGGGTCCGTGACGGACCACAGGCGGTGGTGGAAACCGTCCTCCGTAGTGGTCGACAGGAGGGGTTCGCGCCGGGCGGTGCGTTCGACGACGGCCATCGCGCCTTGGGGCTCGTGCCCGTCGTCGTCGCCGCTGCGGTAGGTCAGGAGCAGCGGCTCCAGATTGGCGGAGGCCGCCCGCATCAGGGCGGCGCGGTCCTCGACCACATGGGGCATGACGCCCTCGTGCGGCAGGACGATGCCGTCCGCGGCCTCGGAGAGGCGGAGCGCGCCGATGACGCCGCGCTGCAGGATGTCGTGGTCCCGCTGTTCGTAGACGTACAGGCTGGGCTCGTCGTCGGGGGCGAGGATGCCCTCGGAGAGCCAGGTGCGCAGGGTGTCCGCGGCCTGCCGGTTGCGGGCGGCCGGCGTGGTGGCCTGCGGGAGGATCAGCCGGACGATGTTGTGCGGGTCGGCGGACTCCAGGTGGAGCAGGCCGTCCGGCCGTACGACCACGTCGTACGGGGGTGAGGTCACCGCGGCGAGACTGCCGACCCGCTCGGGGACATAGCGCACGCCCCGGAACGGGACCAGATCGAGGCCGCTGACGTCGTTGTGACCCACTGTGTTCATTAGGGCATCGTATGTGTGTCAGTGGCATGAGCGATGATCGGGGGAGTGGGATCGAAAGAGGAGCGATGTGCAATGAGCCAGACCACGGGCCGCAGCGCGGAGAACAGCGTCAGGACACGGCCGGAGGGCAGCGGCCGGGCGCTGAGTGAGGTCTACGACACGGCTCTGCTCGACCTCGACGGGGTGGTGTACGCGGGCGGGCAGGCCATCGTGCACGCGGTCGAATCGCTGGGCACCGCGCGCGACGGCGGCATGCACCTCGCGTACGTCACGAACAACGCGCTGCGCACGCCGGACTCGGTGGCGGAGCATCTGACGGAGCTGGGGATCGCGACCGACGGCTCGGACGTCATCACGTCGGCGCAGGCGGCGGCCCGACTGGTCAGCGAGCACGTGCCCGAGGGGGCGCGGGTGCTGGTGATCGGCGGTGAGGGGCTGCGGGTCGCGCTGCGCGAGCGGGGTCTGGAGCCGGTCGAGTCGGCCGATGACGACCCGGCGGCCGTCGTGCAGGGGTACGGGGGCCCGGACATGACGTGGGGGCGTTTCGCGGAGGCCTGTTACGCGATCGCGCGCGGGGTGCCGTGGTTCGCGTCGAACACGGACCTGACGATCCCGAGCGCCCGTGGCATCGCGCCCGGGAACGGCGCTGCCGTCGAGGTCGTCCGGATCGCGACGGGCGCCGAGCCGCGGGTCGCGGGCAAGCCGCTGCCCCCGATGCACCGGGAGACGATCCTGCGCACGGGCGCCGAGCGGCCGCTGGTGGTGGGAGACCGGCTGGACACGGACATCGAGGGGGCGTTCAACGGAGAGGTGGACTCGCTGCTCGTGCTGACCGGCGTCACGGACGGCGCGCAGCTGCTCGCCGCGCCGCCCGAGCACCGGCCGACGTACGTGGACGCGGATCTGCGCGGGATGCTCACCGGACAGCCCGACGTCACCCCGGCGGACGGTGGGTTCGGCTGCGGCGGGTGGACCGCCTCGGTGCGCGGCGAGGAGCTCGTGCTGGACGGCGAGGGCGAGGCCATGGACGGGCTGCGGGCGCTGTGCGCGGCGGCCTGGACGGATGCGGGGGACGGCGTGTGCGGGCTGGACGCGGGGAAGGCGCTGTCCCGGCTGGGGCTGTGAGTCCGGCTGGAGTCGTGAGTCCGGCCGGGGCTGTGCGTCCCGTGTCGGGGCTGTGTGTCGGCGTCGGGGCTGTGCGTCCCGTGTCGGGGCTGTGTGTCGGCGCTGGGGCTGTGCGTCCGCGTCGCGGCTGTGCGTCCGCGTCGGGGCGTGGGTCACCGCCCGGCAGGGGACGGGGAGCGCCCGCTCAGGAGGGGAGTCCTGGCGGGCGCGGTCCGGGGTGTGGTCAGGCGCTTTCGCCGCTGTCGATGAGGTCGTCCGTGGTCGTTCCCTTGCGCCAGTAGCCCGAGAACGACACCTTCTTGCGGTCGATGCCGCGTTCGCCGACGAGGTGGCGGCGGACGGCCTTGACGGTCGCCGACTCGCCGGCGATCCAGGCGTACGGGGTTCCCTCGGGGAGGTCGGCCCCGCGGATCGCGTCCGGGGTCGCGCCCTCCCGGGTGAGCCAGTGGATCTCGGCGTCGGCCTCGGTGGGCAGGTCCTGGCGGTCGGCGAGGTCGTGGACCTCGACCCAGACGCGGGTCGGCAGGCCCGCGGGGAGCCTCTCCAGGATGTTCGCGACGGCGGGCAGCGCCGACTCGTCGGCGGTCAGCAGGAGCCAGTCGGTGTCCCGCGGCGGACGGAAGTCGTACGCCGCGTTCTCCTCGTCGACCGGGCCGAGGACGCTGACGCGGGCGCCGGGCCGCGCGGTCCGCGCCCAGCTGGTCGCCGGGCCGTCGTCGGGCGAGGGTGCCGGGCCGTGGACGGCGAAGTCGACGACCAGCTCGTCCGGGTCGCGGCGCATCCGACGGGTCGTGTACGTGCGCATGATGCCCCGCACCGAGGGGTCGAGGGCGCACCAGTCGGCGTACCAGTCGGCGGTGTCGCCGGAGCCGGTGTCCGGCATGACCGGGCTGTCCTGGCCGGGGTGCGGCAGGAAGATCTTGATGCGCTGGTCGGGGCCGCCGGCCGCCATGCGGGGCAGGTCCTCGCCGCCGAAGGTCACGCGGATCATGGCCGGGGTGATGTGCTCGGTGCGCAGGACCCGGACGTCGAAGAGCTGGTAGGGGGAGTCTGTCATCGCTTGAGCCTCTTCGACTTCTCGACGGCGGCGGCGAGCCGCTCGGTGACCGGGACTACGCGCATGGGTGGTGCTTCTCTCGTCGAAGTCGAGTGCGAGGGTAGGCTAACCTAACCCGGTGTTGGTCGACAGTCCCCCAGAACCCCGCGCGGAGACCGCCCCCGCGCCGCCCGAACGCCGCGCGATACGCGGCGTCGGGCTGCTCGTCTCCGTCGCCGTCCTGCTGCTCGTCTTCCTCGCCAGCATCGCGGTCGGCGCCAAATCGATGTCCATGGACCAGGTCTGGCACGGGCTGTTCCACGACACGGGGACGTACGCGGACGTCGTGGTCGGCGAGCGGCTCGCGCGCAGTCTGCTCGGAGTCCTCGCCGGGATCGCGCTCGGTCTCTCCGGCGCCGTCCTCCAGGCGCTCACCCGCAACCCGCTGGCCGACCCCGGACTGCTCGGCATCAACCTCGGCGCCTCGGCCGCGGTGGTCAGCGCGATCAGCTTCTTCGGCGTCACCTCACTGAGCGGCTACGTGTGGTTCGCGTTCGTGGGGGCGATGACCGTCGGCGTACTGCTCTACATCCTCGGCGGCTCGCGCGGGGCGACCCCGGTGCGGCTCGCGCTGGCCGGCACCGCCCTCAGCGCGGCGCTCTACGGCTATCTGCAAGCCGTCATGATCATGGATGGCGCCGCGCTGAACAAGATGCGCTTCTGGACGGTCGGCTCACTCGCCTCCGCCAACATGGACACCATCGAGCAGGTGCTGCCCTTCCTCGCGATCGGCACCGTGCTCGCCCTCACCCTGGCCCGGCCGCTCAACGCCATGGCCATGGGCGACGACACCGCCCGCGCGCTCGGCGCCCACCTCACGCGCACCCGCATCCTGGCCATGGCGGCGGCGACCCTGCTCTGCGGGGCCGCGACCGCCGCGTGCGGACCGATCGTCTTCATCGGCCTGATGGTGCCGCACATCGTGCGCTCCTTCACCGGGCCCGACATGCGCTGGATCCTGCCGTACGCGGCCGTCCTCTCGCCGGTCCTGCTGCTCGGCGCTGACGTCGTCGGGCGAGTCGTGGCACGGCCGTCGGAGCTCCAGGTGGGCATCGTGACCGCGGTCATCGGCGCGCCGGTCTTCGTCTTCCTCGTACGCCGTCGGAAGGTGGCCCAGCTGTGAAGGCGATACGCACCCGGGGCGGCCTCTCCGTCCGGCTCGACGTCCGCACGGCCGTGGTCGTCACCCTCCTCGTGGCCGCCGCCCTCGTCTCCGGCGTCGTCCTGATCGGCACCGGCGACTTCCCCATCCCCGCCGCCGACGTCATCCGCACCCTGCTCGGCAACGGCAACGCCGGGCAGGAGTTCATCATCAACGACCTGCGCCTGCCGCGGGTCCTGGTCGGGCTCCTGGTGGGCGCGGCCCTCGGGCTCGGCGGCGCGCTGTTCCAGTCCATCGCCCGCAATCCGCTGGGCAGCCCCGACGTGCTCGGTCTCGGGCAGGGGTCGACCGCCGGTGCGCTCACCATGATCGTCCTGTTCCAGGGCAGCGCGGCCGAGGTCGCGGGCGGCGCGCTCGTCGGCGGTCTCGTCACCGGCCTCGCCATCTATCTGCTCGCCTGGAAGCGCGGCGTGCACGGCTACCGCCTCGTCCTGGTCGGCATCGGCGTCTCCGCGTTCATCACCGCCGTCAACGGCTATCTGCTCACCAAGGCGGACTTCGTCGACGCCGCCCGTTCCGTGGTGTGGATGACCGGCTCCCTCAACGGCCGCGACTGGGAACAGGTCTGGCCGCTCCTCGTGCTCTGCGCCGTCCTCGTACCGCTCGTGCTCGTGTACGGACGCCCCCTGCGGATGCTGGAGATGGGCGACGACGTCGCGAACTCGCTCGGCGTCCCCGTCGAACGCACCCGCTTCGTGCTGCTCACCGCCTCCGTGCTGCTCACCGCGGCCGCCACCGCCGCCGCGGGCCCCGTCAGCTTCGTCGCGCTCACCGCGCCGCAGCTGGCGCGCCGGCTCACACGCTCGCCGGGACCCAACCTGATGCCCGCCATGTTCATGGGCGCCACGCTCCTGATCGTCGCGGACTGGGCCTCTCAGCGGGCCTTCGGCGCCGACCAGCTGCCCGTCGGCGTCGTCACCGGAGTGCTCGGCGGCATCTACCTGTTGTGGCTGCTCGTCGCCCAGCGCAAGGCGGGACGGATATGAAGTCCCGCCTCGGACCCGCCATGAACTCGAACCAGCCCATGAACCAGAAGCAGGAGCGTGCTGCTGTGAACCGGCTCATCGCCGACGACGTCACCCTCGGCTACGACCAGCGCGTCATCGCGGAGAAGCTGTCCGTCGAGATCCCCGACAACTCCTTCACCGTCATCGTGGGCCCCAACGCCTGCGGCAAGTCCACGCTGCTGCGCGCCCTGTCCCGGATGCTCAAGCCGTCCACCGGCCGGGTGCTGCTCGACGGCAACGTCATCCAGTCGATGCCGGCGAAGAAGGTCGCCAAGACGCTCGGCCTGCTGCCGCAGTCGTCCATCGCGCCCGACGGCATCACCGTCGGCGACCTGGTCGCCCGCGGCCGCTACCCGCACCAGGGGCTGCTGCGGCAGTGGTCGGAGGAGGACGAGCGGATCGTGGACGAGTCCATGGAGTCGACCGGCGTGCGCGAACTCGCCGAGCGCTACGTCGACGAGCTCTCCGGCGGGCAGCGCCAGCGCGTCTGGATCGCCATGGCGCTCGCCCAGCAGACCCCGCTGCTGCTCCTCGACGAGCCGACGACCTTCCTCGACATCCAGCACCAGCTCGACGTCCTCGACCTCTGCGCCGAACTCCACGAGGAGCAGGGCCGCACCCTCGTCGCCGTCCTGCACGACCTGAACCACGCCGCCCGCTACGCCACGCACCTCATCGCGCTGCGCGACGGCGCCGTGCTCGCCGAGGGCCCGCCCTCCGAGATCGTCACGGCGGAGCTGGTCGAGCAGGCCTTCGGGATTCAGTGCCGGATCATCGACGACCCGGAGACGGGGACGCCGCTGGTGATCCCGGCCGCCCGCACCGGACGGCGGGCCCCGGCTACAGCAGCGACCTGAGCTTCAGCAGGTCCCGGAAGCCCGCTTCCAGCTTGACCCGGCCCGAGGCCCAGGCCTTCGCGAAGTTGAGCTCGCCGCCCACCATCGACACCAGATCGTCGCCCGTCATCGCGAGGCGGATCTCCGCCTTCTCGCGCGGTGGACCCGGGTGGCTGTCGAGCACCGTGATCCGGCCGTTCTCGAGACGTCCGGTGAAGGTGACGTCGAGATCGGTGATGCGGCAGCTCAGCGAGCGGTTCAGGGCAGCGGCACTGCGCACGTCGCCGTCCGCGGACGCGAGAGTGTCGGAGAGTCTGTCGAGTGCGGTACGGCACTCCGCCATGGTCGCCATCGTGATCGACGGTATCCCAGCCCTTCGGGGTAGCGTCGTGCCATGAGCGACTCACACGCGGGCCCCGGAGAGGGTGAGGCGGCGGAGCCGGAGCACCAGGTTCCGGACGAGCCGTCGTACGACCCCGCCGCCCCCGCGCCCCTCGGCGTCGAACGCCCGCCCACCGGCAACGCCGAGGTGGACGCCTCTCTCGCCCGGCTCGGCGACGCCGACCACCTCGCCACGGACGGCCACATCGAGGTGTACGAGGATGTACACGGGGGCCTGCGCGACGCGCTGACCGCGCTCGACGCACGCCCCGGCCCGCCGGCCCCCGCCGGGGAACCGGCAACTCGATCTTCGTACGACAGGAGCTGAACCGAACGTGGCAGGAGTGGCACGAAGCCGCCTCGACGCCGAGCTCGTCCGCAGGAAGCTCGCGCGCTCGCGCGAGCACGCGAGCCAGCTGATCGCCGCAGGCCGGGTCGCGGTCGGCAAGACCGTCGCGACCAAGGCGGCGACCCAGGTCGAGAGGGCCGCCGCGATCGTGGTCTCGCAGGACGACAGCGACCCCGGCTACGTCTCGCGCGGCGGGCACAAACTCGCGGGCGCCCTCGCCGCCTTCGTGCCGCAAGGGCTGGTCGTCGAAGGGCGGCGGGCGCTGGACGCGGGCGCGTCCACCGGCGGCTTCACCGACGTGCTGCTGCGCGCGGGCGCCGCGCACGTCGTCGCCGTCGACGTCGGCTACGGCCAGCTCGCCTGGTCGCTGCAGAGCGACGACCGGGTCACCGTGAAGGACCGCACGAACGTACGCGAGCTGACGCTCGAAGCGATCGACGGAACCCCCGTCGACATCGTCGTCGGGGACCTCTCCTTCATCCCGCTCGGCCTCGTGCTGCCCGCCCTGGCGCGGTGCGCGGCACCCGACGCGGACCTCGTCCTCATGGTCAAGCCGCAGTTCGAGGTCGGCAAGGAACGGCTCGGCAGTGGCGGCGTGGTGCGCAGCGCCGAACTGCGGGCCGACGCCGTGCGCGGCGTCGCACGGCAGGCATGGGGGCTCGGCCTCGGGGTGCGCGGAGTCACCGCGAGCCCGCTGCCGGGACCCTCCGGGAACGTCGAGTACTTTCTGTGGCTGCGCGCCGGTGCCGATGAGCTGGACCCGGCGGACGTTGACCGTGCTGTGGCGGAGGGGCCCCGTTGACCCAGACCCGAGTGACCCAGACCCGAGCTCGTACCGTCTTCCTGCTCGCGCACACCGGACGGCCCGCGGCCATCCGCAGTGCCGAACTCGTCGTGCAAGGGCTGCTGCGCAGCGGCATCGGCGTGCGGGTCCTGGAGGCGGAAGCTGTGGACCTGACGCTGCCCGCCGCCGTCCAGACGGTGGAGGAGGCCACGGCCGAGTGCATCGACGACTGCGAGCTCATCGTCGTCCTCGGCGGGGACGGGACGCTGCTGCGGGGCGCCGAGTTCGCGCGGGCCTCCGGGGTGCCGATGCTCGGGGTGAACCTCGGGCGCGTGGGCTTCCTCGCTGAGGCCGAGCGTGACGACCTCGACAAGGTCGTCGACCGGGTGGTCACCAGGGCGTACGAGGTCGAGGAGCGCATGACGATCGACGTCCTCGTGCACCGCAACGGTGACGTCGTCCACCGGGACTGGGCGCTGAACGAGGCCGCCGTGCAGAAGGTGTCGCCCGAGCGGATGCTCGAAGTCGTCCTGGAGATCGACGGGCGGCCCGTCACCGGCTTCGGCTGCGACGGCATCGTCTGCGCCACGCCGACCGGGTCGACGGCGTACGCGTTCTCGGCGGGCGGGCCCGTGGTGTGGCCCGAGGTGGAGGCGCTGCTCATGGTGCCGATCAGCGCGCACGCCCTGTTCGCCAAGCCCCTTGTGACCTCGCCGGACTCGGTGCTCGCCGTCGAGGTGCAGCCGGACACACCGCACGGCGTGCTGTGGTGCGATGGGCGCCGGACGCTGGAGCTGCCCTCCGGGGCGCGGGTGGAGGTGCGCAGGGGGGAAGTGCCGGTGCGGCTTGCTCGGTTGCACCATGCGTCGTTCACGGATCGGCTTGTCGCCAAGTTCGCGCTGCCTGTGGCGGGGTGGCGCGGGGCGCCGCACTAGGGCTCTGCCCGGGGGCGGTGGGGGTGCGTGGTGCTGTGCGGGTCGTTGGTGGCTGGTCGCGCAGTTCCCCGCGCCCCTGAAGGGGCGCCCACGGAGCCCTCGATTTCTACGTTGCGCTGATCACGGAGATCGCCCGCCTCCGTACGGCCGCGTGTACCGGAACGCCCGTCGCCAGCAGGGTGAGGAGCAGCGTGCCCGCCGCCAGGCCCGTCGGGACGGGCCACGGCAGGTACGGCAGCGCCGAGCCGAAGGCCGTGCTGAGGATCGGGGCCAGCGTGCCGAGCGCGATCGCGCCGCCGAGCAGCAGCGCCGTGCCGGCGACGACCACCGCCTCCCAGGCCGCCATGGCACCCACCTGGGCCCGTCGGCTGCCGACGACCCGCAGCAGCGCCACGTCGCGGCGGCGCTCGAACGAGATCATGGCGAGGGTGTTCGCCGCCGCGATGGCGGCGAAGCCCGCGTACAGGCCCGTTCCCACGTAGTCGAGCCAGACCTCCCCCGGGCTGCCCGCCGACCCGGTGTGGTGCTGGGCCGTCGTGTGCATGCCGATCTTGGTGAGGCCGAAGCCCACCACCAGGACGAGGGGGACGACCGCGGCGGAGAAGCGGCGGGGCTGCGAGCGGACGTTGAGCATCGCCAGGCGCGCGCTCGGGCCGAACCGGCCGAGGGCCGCCGAGACCAGCCAGGCCGCGGGTCCGATGATGCGCGGTCCGAGCAGTCCGGCGCCGGCGCAGAAGAGGATGAGGACGAGGAAGGCGCCCTCGCTCGCCTCGTCCGCGGGCTGCTTCGACAGGAGTACGGAGACGAAGCACGCCCCCGCCACCGCGAGCACGCCGAGCGGCGCCCGCAGGATGCCGAGCCCGCGGCGTCCCGTGGCCGCCTCGCTCAGGGCGCGGGCCGGGCGGAGCAGCGAGAACCGCAGCGCGGACAGCAGCGCGGCGACGGTCGTCGTCACGACGGCCACGCCGACGCACACCGGCAGGGCGAGCCAGCTGAAGCGGAAGCCGGCCTCGGCCGGGAGCAGCCCGTGGTCGACCATGCCGGCGTGCCACCAGCGGGCCCCGAAGCCGCCGAGCACGAAGCCGGCGAGCGCGGCGGGCACCGATGCGGCGAGGGCCTGGACGGCCACCGCGCGGCGGACCTGGCGGGGCCTGGCACCGATGGAGCGGACCATCGCGAGCTCGCGGTGCTGCTGCGCGACGGCCGTGCCCATCGTCGAGACGACCACGAAAATCGACATGTAGATGGAACCGATCAGGAGGACGACCGCCATGTCGCCCACGCCGTTCTCCGTGATCTGTCTGCGGGCGGGGGCGGAGAGCCCGTCGCGGTCGGTGCTCGTCGTGCCGAGCATCATCGTCGACGCGCTCACCACGGTCGCCGCGAAGAGCGCGGCCACGGCCGTGCCCACGAAAGCCGGGCGGTGCGCCCGCAGTGCCGCCCGTGCCAGTCCTGTTGCCATGTGGATCATGGTCTCGCCGGGCGGGCTGGGCGATCCATGCGGCGAGCCGGTGGATCGTGCGGGGGATAACCCCACCCCCACCCCAGCGGGTGAAGGCGGCCGCCGATGCGCCGTCTCGACCTGCGCCTTCGCGGAAGGAGGCGAGGGCCCGTCGCACAGCGGGCCTCCGACCTCGTAAGGTCGTGTCCGTGTTGGAGGAGATGCGGATACGGTCGCTCGGAGTCATCGACGACGCGGTCGTCGAGCTGTCACCGGGCTTCACCGCCGTGACGGGTGAGACCGGTGCGGGCAAGACGATGGTGGTCACCAGCCTTGGCCTGCTGCTCGGCGGCCGCGCCGATCCCGCCCTGGTGCGGATCGGCGCGAAGTCGGCGGTGGTGGAGGGGCGCATCACCGTGCCCGCCGACGCCTCGGCGGTGGTGCGCGCCGAGGAGGCCGGGGCCGAACTCGACGACGGGGCGCTGCTGATCAGCCGTACCGTCTCGGCGGAAGGGCGCTCGCGGGCACACCTCGGCGGGCGCTCGGTGCCGGTCGGTCTGCTCTCCGAACTCGCCGACGACCTCGTCGCCGTGCACGGCCAGACCGACCAGCAGGGCCTGCTCAAGCCCGCGCGCCAGCGTGGCGCCCTCGACCGGTACGCGGGCGACGCGGTCGCCGTGCCGCTCGCCAAGTACACGGCCGCCTACCGCAGACTGCGGGCCGTCACCACCGAGGTCGAGGAGATCACCACGCGCGCGCGGGAGCGTGCCCAGGAGGCGGATCTGCTCCGCTTCGGCCTCGACGAGATCGCGGGGGTGGAGCCGCGCGCGGGTGAGGACGTCGAACTCGCGGCCGAGGCCGAGCGGCTCGGCCACGCGGAGGCCCTCGCCTCCGCCGCCACGTCCGCGCACGCCGCGCTCGCGGGTAACCCCGAGGACCCCGAGGGCATCGACGCCACGGCGCTGGTGGCGGGCGCCTCACGGGCCCTCGAAGCCGTACGCTCCCACGACCCCGCCCTGTCCGCCCTGGCCGACCGCCTCGGCGAGATCGGAATCCTGCTGGGCGACGTGGCGGGCGAGCTCGCCGGATACGCCGACGACCTGGACGCCGACCCGCTGCGGCTCTCCGCGGTCGAAGAGCGCAGGGCGGCGCTGACACAGCTCACCCGGAAGTACGGCGCGGACATCGACGCCGTGCTCGCCTGGGCTGAGGAGGGCGCGGCGCGCCTCACCGAGCTGGAGGGCGACGACGACCGGTTGGAGGGTCTGACCGCCGAGCGGGACGCGCTGCGTGCCGAACTCGCCGGGCTGGCCCAGGCGTTGACCGACGCACGGCAGGAGGCGGCGTCGCGGTTCGCCGCGGCCGTCACCGAGGAGCTCGCCTCGCTGGCGATGCCCCACGCGCGCGTGTCGATCGCCATCAGCAGCACGGAGGTGCCCGAGGGCGCCGACGGCGTGGAGGTCGGCGGCCGCACGGTCGCGTACGGCCCCGCGGGCGTCGACGAGGTCGAGCTGCTCCTCGCCCCGCACCCGGGCGCCCCGCCCCGGCCCATCGCCAAGGGCGCGTCGGGCGGTGAGCTGTCGCGCGTGATGCTCGCCGTCGAGGTGGTCTTCGCGGGCACGGACCCGGTCCCCACGTACCTCTTCGACGAGGTCGACGCGGGCGTCGGCGGCAAGGCGGCGGTCGAGATCGGCCGACGTCTCGCACGGCTCGCCAAGTCGGCGCAGGTCGTCGTGGTCACGCACCTCCCGCAGGTGGCGGCCTTCGCCGACCGCCAGTTGCTCGTCGAGAAGACGAACGACGGGATGGTGACCCGCTCCGGGGTCCAGGTCCTGGAGGGTGAGGACCGGGTGCGGGAGCTGTCGCGGATGCTGGCGGGGCAGGAGGACTCCGAGACGGCCCGTGCGCACGCCGAGGAGCTGTTGGCGACGGCCAGGGGTGACGCGTAGCGCGAGCGGCGACCGGCGGAGCCCGGGGTGACCGGCGCAGCCCGGAGTGAAGGGCAGGGCCGGGAGCGGGTGGACGTAGGCTGATCTCATGATCGAACCCAGGTCCGGGCGACGGCTCGGCGCCCTGCTCGCCGCTGCCGCCGTCACCCGCGCGGGAACCGCCGCGTTGCGCTCGCGTGCGCCAGGCGGAACCGCCCGCTGGACGCGGAGGAACTACGCGGGAAAGACCGTCGAGCTGTACGCCGGGCCCGCTGCCGCCGTCGGTGCCGCGGCCGGGGCCACCGCGCTGCCCGCCGGGCCGCGAGCGGCCGCCGCCGTGGCCGTGCTGGCCGCCGGTGCCTGCGGTCTGTACGACGACATGGCGGGAGCCGGAGACCCGCGCCGCGGGTTCCGCGCGCACCTCGGGGCGCTGCGGAACGGCGAGGTCACCAGCGGTGCCGTGAAGCTGTTCGGCATCTCGGCGGCCGGGCTCGCCGCCGGGGCGCTGCTCAAGGAACGTCCCGTGGACAAGGTCCTCGCGGGCGTGGTGATCGCCGGGGCCGCGCACTTCGTGAACCTCGTCGACGTGCGTCCGGGGCGGGCCGGTACGGCTGTGCTCGCGCTCGGCGCGCCGGGGCTGCTGCGCAAGGGGCCGGGCGCGGTCGCCGCCGCCGCGTCCATGGGGGCCGCGGCAGCTGTGCTCCCTGACGACATCGGCGAGCGCGCGATGATCGGCGACGCGGGCGCGCACGCCCTGGGCGCGGCCCTCGGTGTCGCCGTCGTCGCGGGCAACGGGCGCGCGGGCCTTGCCCTGCACGCCGCGGCGCTGGTGGCGGCGGCCGCGTACGGGGACGCGGTCGGCGAGGTGGCTGGGGCGGGCCTCGGCTGACCCCGAGGGGGCAACCGCGGCGAAGGGGGAAGTGCGCAGCTGCCCGTCCCGGTGTCGGGAGGGATGCCCGAGGGCGTCTGCCGCGACGATCCGCTGCCGCCGCACCCCATGCGGCTGTTCGCGCCCGACCGGCAGGTGTTCCTCGATACGCCGGCGCGGCTGCCCGCTGTCCGAGAGCCCTGGCTGCGCGGCATCTACGACCGTTTTCAGCACGGTCCGCACACGTGTCCGTTCTGAACATCCCTCCCCCGTGTGGGTGATACCGCCCGCGGAGTTGCCTGTCCAAACGCGGAAGTGACCTTTCGGCAGTGCCGGAACGCCCGTACGTACTGGCATCCTTGGCGCAGCATCTGCCCGAGTACCAGTCCGAGCACCGACCGACGCAGACCCAGGAGCCCCGGCCGCGTGAGCCACGTGAGCAGCCACTCGCCGCACGGACAGACGCCGCTGCACACCGTTCAAGTCCTCGGGGGCGGCAGCGCGGGCAGCAGCGCGCACGTCAGATCCCTGGCCGCGGGTCTCGCCGCCAGGGGCGTGCGGGTCACCGTGTGCGCCCCCGAGGAGGCCGCCCGCACCTACGACTTCACCGGAGCCGGCGCCCGGCACGTGCCCGTCGCCCGCAGCGGTGACCCCGCCTCCGTGTCCGCTCTCCGGGCCGCCTGCGCCGACGCCGACCTCGTGCACGCCCACGGACTGCACGCCGCCCTCCGCGCCGCCGTCGCCCTGGCCGGACGCCGCACCCCGCTCGTCGTCACCTGGCACACCCACGCGCACGCGGAGGGCGCCCGCGCCCGTGTACTGCGCCTCCTGGAGCGGCGCGTGGCCAGAGCGGCGGCCGTGGTCCTCGGCGCCTCGTCCGACCTCGTCGACCGGGCCCGCAGCAGGGGCGCGCGCGACGCCCGCCTCGCGGCCATCGCGCTGCCCGCGCCGCGCCGCCCGGACACCGCGGAGGAGCCCGACTGCCTCCTCCACAAAGCCCGCGCCGAACTCGGCGCCGTGGACCGCCCGTTGATCCTGGCCGTCGGCGCCCTCGAACGGAACCGCGGATACGACGTACTCCTTGACGCCACGCGCGCGTGGCGTCACCTTGACCCGCTGCCGCTCCTCGTCATCGCGGGGGAGGGGACCGAACGGGCCGCCCTGCAGCGCCGCATCGAGGACGAGCAGCTCCCCGCCCGTCTCGTCGGACGGCGCGACGACGTCCCCGAACTCCTCGCGGCCGCCGACCTCGCCGTACTGGCCAGCAGTCGGGAGTCCCGCTCCGTGCTCGCCCAGGAGGCCCTCCACGCGCGCGTGCCGCTCGTGGCGACCGCGGTCGGCGGCATCCCCGAACTGGTCGGCGACGCCGCCGAACTCGTCGCGTACGGCGACGCGCAGGCCCTCTCCTCCGCGGTCGTACGCCTCCTCGCCGACCCGGTCCGCCGGGCGGTGCTGAAGGACAGGGGCGAGGCCCAGGCCGCGACCTGGCCGACCGAGGACGAGACGGTCACCCAAGTCCTCAGCGTCTACGACGAGTTGACACAGCCCGTGCCGTACAGCTGACGTGCCCCGCTACGCCACGTGCCTGCGCGCCCGCAGCGCCAGGCTCAGCGCGAGCACCGTCTGCGGGTCGTCGAGATCGGTGCCCAGCAACTCGCTGATGCGAGCGAGGCGGTTGTACAGGGTCTGCCGGTTCAGATGCAGCTCGCGCGCCGTCTCCGCCTTGCGCCCCGCATGCGCCAGATACGTCTGCAGCGTGGGCAGCAGCGGTGGCTTCGAACGCTGGTCGTGGGCGCGCAGCGGGCCGATCGCACGGTCCACGAACGCCGCGAGCACCCCGTCCTCGTCATGGCGGCGCAGCCGCCACAGCAGCAGGTCGATGTCGAGCCGCCGCGCGTCGTACCAAGGGCGGTCGGACAGGCCCTGCGCGGCCGTCGCCGTCTCGGCCGCGTGCCGCAGGCCCGCCGACGCCGCCGCCCAGCCACCCGCCACCCCGACCACCACGACCGGCGGCTGCGCCCCGGGCCGCTGCATCCCGGCCCGCTCGACACCGGCCCGCAGCGCGGCGGCGACCCGGTCGGCCACCGCCGTCCGCTCCGACTCCGACCGCAGGCCGAGCAGCAACGGCACGCGGCCCTCGACGGGACGTACGCCCAGCAGCGCGGGAACTCCCACCGACGCCAGCTCCTCCGCGACCGCGCGCGCCAGCACCGCCCAGCCGCCACCGGCCGGCAGACCGTCCGCGAGCCGCATCACCACGGGAAGGAGCGGGCTGTCGGCCGAACCCGGCCGGAAGCCGAGGACGCGGGCCTGCGCGGGGGCGTCCTCGGCGGTGATCCGCCCCTCCGCGAGATCGGTGAGGAAGTCACCCCGGCCACGCGCCGCGAGCTCCTCCTCCTGGCGGGCCTGCATCAGCACCACCGCGAGGCTGCTCGCCGCACGCTCCGCCGCGATGCGGTGCACCGGCAGCGGCGCCGACTCCACGGCGAGCAGCACGAGCCGGGCCCGCACCGAGCCCGCGCCCGGGCCGCCGCCGGGCACATCCACGATGACCGCGCTCGCGGGCGGGCCCTCACGGTCGACGGCACGGCCCCGCAGCCCCTCCCACACCTGGAGCGGATCCGCGCACTCGGTGCCCGCCCCCGCGGCGTACAGGAGCTGCCCCTCCGCCGTCTCCAGGAACACCGGGTTGCCGCTGAACTCCGCGAGGATGGCGAGGACCTGGGGTGTGCCGCCCCCGCCGAGCAGCGCCTGCGTGCAGCGCCTGTGGACCTCCTCGGCCTGCTGGAGCAGCGCGTAGTGGCCGTTGACGATCTCGGTGTGCACCTCTTCGGTGACCGTCACGAACGGCACCTCGCGGTGCAGCTGCACCAGCGGCAGGCCGGCCGCCCGCGCCGTCTCCACTATCGCCGCGGGCAGCCGGGTGAAGCGCGGCCCCAGCTCGACGACGAGGGCCGCGATCCCGCGCTCGGCGAGCCTGCGCACGAAGGCGCGCTGTTCGGCCGGGCGGGCGCCGAGCCCGAGCCCCGTGGTGAGCAGCAGCTCGCCGCCCTTGAGCAGTGAGGCCATGTTGGGCACCTCGCCCGCGTGCACCCACCGCACCGTCCGCTGCAGCCGCTCCGCGCCCGCGACGACCTCCGGGAGCCCACCGCGCAACCCCGGAAGTTCCAGCGCGCGCTGCACGGTGATGCCGCCCTGAGTGCCCTGACTGTCCATGGCGCGGACGCTACCGGGGCACCCGTCCGGTGAGCATCCGGGGTGCCGCTAGCCCCCGTACGCCCCCGACGCCGTCAGCCGCAGCGCCGTGTCGATCAGCGGCACGTGGCTGAAGGCCTGCGGGAAGTTGCCGACCTGGCGCTGCAGTTTCGAGTCCCACTCCTCGGCGAGGAGTCCCAGGTCGTTGCGGAGCGCGAGGAGCTTCTCGAAGAGCTTGCGGGCCTCGTCGACGCGGCCGATCATCGCGAGGTCGTCGGCCATCCAGAACGAGCACGCGAGGAACGCGCCCTCGTCGCCCTCCAGACCGTCCACGCCCTCGTCGTCGCCGGCCGTCGGATAGCGCAGGATGAAGCCGTCCGGCGTGGACAGCTCCCGCTGGATCGCCTCGATCGTGCCGATGACGCGCTTGTCGTCGGGCGGCAGGAAGCCCAT
>NZ_JBFBEE010000053.1:0-23042 GCF_040683555.1 Streptomyces sp. NPDC093510 | reverse complement strand
CACCCTGGCTTCGAGACTCCACCGCCGCACCGTCCTGCGTACTAACGGGTACTACCTGTACTACGTACTACCGCCCGGCAGTTCGTGTCTGCCGGGCCCTGCTCGATCTCGACTACGAGAGAAACCATAACCACACCACAACCGGATGTCTACTCCTGTCAGCATAGATTTCCGCATGTGCGGGAGTGGGGTTATCGCTTCCGATCGAAGGCAATTCGCGGTAAAGGGCCGACACGGGCGTTCCGCACGGCGGAACGCCGGCCCCGCGGGGCTGCAGTTCGCCGATGCGGTCAGTACCGGAGCCGCACACCGGACGGACGCCTCTGACCAGCCGCGCCGGCGACTGCCTTTCCCCCACTGGTCCGGAGCGTGGGCGGCGCGAGTGGGCCGATCGCCTTGACCATGCGCAGGGCGGGGGCGGTCTCCAGGCTGCGGATCGTTTCCACGGCCCCCACCTTCTCGATGAGATAGCGGTGCAGCGCTGCCGGGTCGGGGCACAGGGCCTCGGCGACCAGGTTGCCGGGGCCCGTGACGGCCGCCACGTAAGCGAGTTCGTGGTGCCCGGCCAGAAGCCGGGCGACGTGGTCCAGGTGGGCGGGGGCGACGGCCATCCACAGCATCGCCTGTGTGGTGACGCCCAGCAGAGTGTTGTCGAGCTCTACGTCGAAGAAGAGCGCCCCGCCGGCCCGCAGATCGGCCAGCCTGCGCGCGACGGTGGCGGCCGACCAGCCGGTGGCCGCGGCGAGGTCGGTGAGGCCGGCACGGCCGTCGCGCTGGAGGGCGGCGAGCAGGTCGCCGTCTGCCGGGGTGAGGACCTGCTGCGCGGCGCGGGCGGTCGCGGTCGCGGTGGCAGGTGTGAGGCGGCGACGCTGCTCGGCATCGAGGCTGTCTACGCGTCCGGGCCAGGCGGTGGGGCCGCCCAGGTAGGTGTGCAACACGCAGTGGGCGGAGACGGCGGTGATGCCGGCCGTGCGCGGGATGTCGTGCAACAGCAGGGCGTGCCCGGCCTGGCCGTCGGCGGTTGGTGTGTGCACGAGCGCAACGATCTCGGTGCCGCCCGAGGCCAGCATGACCCAGGAGGTGTCGGCGCGACGGGCGAGCGCGTCCGCGAGGTCCTGGGCGGCGTGCGGGACGGCGGTGAGCCGCAGCAGCCACTGCGTGCGCCCGGCTCGGTGGGGGTCGGCGAGGCCCACTACCCGCAGCGACGCCTCGGCGCACAGCCGCCGGTAGCGTCGGGAGACCGTCTGCGTCGAGACGCCGAGTACCTCGGCGATCGTGCTGAAGGGCGCCCGGCCGTCGATGTGCAGGGCATGGATGAGGCCGCGGTCGATGTCGTCCAGCATGTGAGAATCATGCACTCACCGCGGAAGCATGGAAGATTTCATCAGGTTCTCGGCCAGGAATGGGAGCGGGGTCGCGTCTCGGCGCACCGTCGATCCATGCGTCGATCCATGCGTGACGAAACCACCACGCCCCACCCCCATCCCCATCCCCATCCCCATCTCCATCCCCATCTCCACCTCCATCCCCATCCGCGCCGCTGGGCCGCGCTGGCGGTGCTCCTGCTCGCCGAAGCGATGAACCTTCTCGACGCCACCGTCATGACCGTCGCCGCGCCGGTGATCCGCGCCGACCTCGGCGGCTCCGACACGGCCATTCAGTGGTTCAGCGCCGCCTACACACTGCCCTTCGCCGTCCTCCTGATCACCGGCGGACGCCTGGGCGACATCGTCGGCCGCCGACGGGTCTTCCGCGTCGGCACGGCTGCCTTCACCCTCGCTTCGCTGGCCTGCGCGCTGGCCCCGTCCGCCGGGGCACTGATCGCGGTACGGGCCGTACAGGGGGCGGCCGCGGCACTCGTCATCCCCCAGACCATCGGCATGATCCGTGCGCTGTTCGACGGCCGCGAGCTGGCCCGGGCCATGGGCTGGATCGGGCCCGTCATGGGTCTGGCAGCCGTCACCGGTCCCGCACTCGGCGGCCTGCTCACCCACGCCGATCTCTTCGGCTCCACCTGGCGCGCGGTGTTCCTCGTCAACGTCCCCCTCGGCGTCGCGGTCCTGCTGGCCGGCCGCCTCCTGCGCGAGGACCGGGCTGCCACGCGGCCGCGCCTGGACCTCACTGGTACGGCGCTGGCGGTACTCGGTACCGGTCTGGTCATCCATCCCCTGATTCAGGGCGGCGCGGAGGGGTGGCCGGGATGGTGCTGGGCGCTGCTGACCGTCGGCGGCGCGCTGTTGGCCGGCTTCGCTCTCCATCAGCGCCGACGCGGGCGATACGGCCGCAGCCCGCTGGTCGAGCCGAGCCTGTTCCGCGAGCGCGGCTTCCCCGCCGCCCTGATCTCGTCCATGCTCTTCTTCGCCGCGGTCAACGGACTGATGCTGGTGATCGTGGTACAGCTGCAAGTCGGCCTGCACACTGATGTGTTGACGGCGGGTTTCACGCTGCTGCCGTGGTCGTTCGCCATGGCGCTGTCGTCCTGGGCCGCCGGCGCCTGGCTCGTACCGCGCTATGGAACCGGCGTCATGACAGCCGGCCTGCTGGCCCTGTTCGTCGGCGCCGTGGCTGCGGCGGTGGTGTACGGCACCGGTCGCCCCGGCTCCTACCCGTGGCCGCTGCTCCCCGCGCTGATGCTGGCCGGACTCGGCCAAGGCCTGTACGCCGTGCCGTTCTTCACCACCGCCCTGCACCACGTCCGCCCGCACGAGACCGGTTCGGCAGCCGGTCTGCTCAACGCGGTCCAGCAACTCGGAGGCACCCTCGGAGTCGCCTTGCTCGGCAGCGTCTTCTTCCACACCACCACGTTCCTCCACACCACCGCTTCCGGCGCTCTCGCGCAGGAGACCGCCGCGCTGACAGGCGCCCGGAACGCCTCATGCGTCGCGGCCGCGCTGATCCTCGCCACGGCAGCCGCCACCGTCTTCATGCGTCCACGACAGCAGCGGCGATCCGCGCCCGCCGACCCTGCCCCAGGGCGTGAGCCGAAGGTGCGGCGCGGCTCTCACGGGTGAACGGGCGGCCGGAGTTCTGCGCAGCGCATGGGCCCGGTCGTGCGGTGTCGAGCCGGGCCCTGCCCTTCTGCGGTCCTCCGGTACCGGCTCAGCCCGGCACTCGCGGGCTGTTCAGTCCTGGTGGACTTCGTTGCGGCCCGGGCCGCCGGAGAGCTTGTCGGTGCCTGTGCCACCCCACAGCACGTCGTCACCGCTGTTGCCCCACAGCGTGTCGTCGCCCGCCTCGCCGTACAGCTTGTCGTTGCCCTTCCCTCCGTAGAGGACATCGGCGCCGCCCTTGCCGTGCAGGACGTCGTTGCCGTCCTCGCCGTGCAGGTTGTTGTCCTCGCCAGTGCCAGTCAGGGAGTCGTTGCCGGGGCCGCCGAAGCAGTCCTGGCTGCAGTGGGTGAGGGTGTCGTTCCCTGCGTCGCCCCACGGCCCGAAGCCCATCGGGCCGCCGCCGCCGTCGAGGCTGTCGTCGCCGTCACCGCCGTGCAGGAGCGCGGACTCCGACGCCTTGATGACATCGTTGCCCTTGCCGCCGTAGACCCCGGCCCATGCCTGGCTGTCGGGCGCGAAAGTCGCGGTGTCGTTCTTGTCGCCGAGGTCGATGCGGTAGGTGTCGGAGTCGTCCGAGTTCTCCGGGATCTTGAACTCGCACCGTACTGCGGTGCGGTCACCCTCCTCGGGGTACGCACACTTGTCCTCCTGCGCCGCGTCGGCGGAGATGGTGATGTCGTACTGGTCGTGGAAGGTGATGATGTAGTAGGAGTCGTTCTCGCCGCGGTGGTCGATCTTTTCGTCGACCTTCATCTTGTTCTGCTGGCCGGGCGTCGCCTTGTACCAGAGCTCGCCGTCCTCGACGACGACGGAGGCCGTGGCGGCAGCGGCGGACGGGGCGGGAGCGGCGGACGGGGCGGCCTGGGCGGTCGACGCCGTTAAGGCGGCCGCGCCGAGAGTCAAGGCAAGGGTGGCTGTGGCTGCGATGGTCCGGTGAATGCGCATGCGTAAGTGATCCTTCGGGGTGTGCGTGTGCAGTGGTGCTTCTGGTCATCCGGTTAGACAGGAGACCCGAGAAGCGAGTTGCCCGGCGGCTCATGAACAGCGGCGGACGGCGCGATGACCGGTATGTGGACGGCGCCGCTGCGGCGGGGCTCGTGGGCGCGGACCGGCCAACTGGCCGATGGCCAGGGGACTTTGCCCTGCCCGTCGATACCCCGGTCCTGGATCGGGAACAGGCTGCCCGGTCGGCACTGTTGCATCGACCAGGGGTCCGGCGTCGTCCGGGTGGGGACCACGGAGACCGCAAGGCCGTCCGTCCCGCCACGATCCGACCCGATCCCCGGGTTCGGGGTATGCCCACCGCGCCATTGATCCAAGACGTACAGACGTATGACCTATGACCTATGACCTATGACGTATGACGTATGACGTATACAGGAGGACTGATTCATGACTGACCGGCCTTTGACGCTCATGGCAGTGCACGCCCACCCCGACGACGAGGCCACCAGCACCGGCGGGGTCCTCGCGCGGTACGCGGCGGAGGGCATGCGCACGGTTCTCGTGACCTGTACCGACGGCGGTTGTGGTGACGGGCCGGGCGGTGTGAAGCCGGGCGATCCCGGACACGATCCTGCGGCCGTCGCCCTGATGCGCCGTCACGAACTCAAGGCGAGCTGTGACGTCCTGAGAGTCAGTGATCTGGAGATGTTGGACTATGCCGACTCCGGGATGATGGGCTGGCCGAGCAACGACGCCCCCGGATCCTTCTGGCAGACCCCCGTCGAGGAAGGCGCCGCCCGGCTCGCGGAACTCATGCGGCACTACCGGCCCGATGTGGTCGTCACGTACGACGAGAACGGCTTCTACGGCCACCCCGACCACATCCAGGCCCACCGCATCACGATGGCGGCGCTGGAGATGACCTCGCTGACGCCGAAGGTGTACTGGACGACGATGCCCCACTCCGGCATGCAGCGATTCGGCGAGATCATGCGCGAGTTCCATGAGGACATGCCGGAGCCGGACCCCGCCGAGGCCGCCGCGCTGGCCGAGATCGGCCTCCCCGACGACGAGATCAGCACGTGGGTGGACACGACCGCGTTCAGCGGCCAGAAGTTCGACGCGCTGGCCGCACACGCCAGCCAGGGCGAGAACATCTTCTTCCTCAAGATGGGCAAGGAGAGGTTCGGCGAGCTGATGGGCATGGAGACCTTCGTACGAGTCAAGGACGCCACCGGAGCGCCCGTACCGGAGACCGACCTCTTCGCCGGACTGCGCTGAGCCCTTCCCACCCGATCGCCCGACCGGGCCCGGGACAGCTCATCGCCGCCCGGCGCGATCAGAGATGCGCACCCCGGAGGTCTGTGCACGGGAGTTCCTCTCCGATATCCCGCGTGCAGGCCATCGGGGTGCGCTGGTTCGCACAGTTCGTGGCGCACTTTGCTGGCATTCTGGCTTCCAGGGGGTGAGTGCTGTGCCAGGAGCCCTGCGCTACACCGATGCCGTGCGACTACTCGGGGGCAACGGGCCGGCCTTCGACGTGATGGACCGTGTCGTGGGTGGAGCCCTGACAGCTGTTACGGGGGCCGCACCTGAATCAGTACTGGCGCTTCTCGGCGCCGACGCCCAACTCGCCCGACTCAGCCGGTCGTTGCTGTCCGACGCGGTCGAACGGGTCCATGGGCTGGGCCGGTTCGAGCGCACCGAGCGCTTGGCCGCCGCGCACGCGGTGATCGTGGTGGCCGCTTACAGCGACGCGCTCGCGCGCGTGCCCCTGCCCTTCGACGTGCGGGAACTCGCTGTGACGCGAACCGATTCCGTGCGGCTTGCCACCGGTGACGCCCCGGAGTCCCATCGGCTCGTCGCCGTCGCCGATCACCTCTTGCGCTCACAGCTACCGCTGCCCTCGCCGCACGAACCGTACGAGGTGACTCTGGCGGCGCTGTACAGCTTCTACGTCACGATGTCCGGACACGTAGAGACCTATGTGTCCGGCCTGGCAGCCTGGGACAGGCTGCCACCCGCGGAACAATTGGAAACGCGCGCGTCCATGCGTGAGCACATACCCCATGCAGCGCTGTCCCGTTACGAGGAAATGTTCCGCCAACTGGCCGTGGACTTTCCGGACGTGGGCAGCTGGGCCGACCGCGTGGACCATCGCGCGACTCGCACCGCGGTACGCCGCCTGGAGGAAGCCGTCACGCAGCTGGCCGACGGGCAGCTTCCGATCAGCCGATTGACCACGCTTTTACGGGCCGGGAGTCTGCCCTACAACGCGCCGCTTCTGGGGACAGAGGAAACCGCCGCGGGGTTGACGATCCCCAGCCTGCGCGAAGCATATATAAGCCCCGACTTCAAAGTGGCGGAGTTCGGCGCGACAGACCGGCTGTCCAGCCCGTCGTGGTGGAAGCAGGAAGTCCGTCATGGTCTGGACACGTTCTTCGAGGCTTTCCTGACCGCGCCCAAGGCGGTTGAGGTGCCGGTCGTGCTGATGGGTCATCCAGGTTCCGGAAAGTCGGTCCTGACCAAGGTGCTGGCAGCCCGGCTCCCCCCTGAGGACTTCTTGGTGGTGCGGATCCCACTGCGGGACGTGCCCGCCGACTCGGGATTGCAGGACCAGATCGAGGCGGCTATTCGGCAAGCCACCGGTGAGCCCATCATGGGATGGGCGGATATCGTCCGCGCGGCCGGCACCGCGCTGCCGGTCGTCCTTCTGGACGGGTTCGACGAGCTGCTCCAGGCAACCGGAGTCCACCAGTCCGACTACCTGGAGAAGGTGGCGAACTTCCAGCGGCGCGAGGCCTCGCTCGGTCGACCGCTCGCAATCGTGGTCACCAGCCGCACTGCTGTGGCGGACCGGGCCCGGCTGACGACCGGCGGGATCGCGATCCACCTCGAATCTTTCAGCGCCCCACAGATAGAGCAGTGGCTGGAAGTGTGGAACCGTACGAACGCGGACTACTTCAACCGCCACGGCCTACGCCCGCTGATGGCCTCACAGGCACTCACCCAAGCTGCTCTCGCGAGCCAGCCTCTTCTACTGCTGATGTTGGCCCTGTACGACGCTGAGGACAACGCCTACCAACAGGAGGTGGGCACACTGCTCAGCTACGAGTTGTATGAGCGCTTGCTGACCCGGTTCGCCCGCCGTGAGGTTCTCAAGCACGAGGCTCGATTGAACGACCACGACCTGAAGCAGGCAGTCGAGCACGATCTGTTGCGGCTCTCGGTGGCTGCCTTCGGAATGTTCAACCGGGACCGACAATGGATCACTGAAGAGGAGCTGGAAGACGACTTGGGGTCGTTGCTGCCACAACAGGCCCCTCATTCCGCTGGCTTGAGGGCCGCGCTGACCAGGGCACAAACGATCATCGGGAGATTCTTCTTCATTCACCGTGCCGAAGCCTTCCGCAACGACGTGCGACTGCAGTCATACGAATTCCTGCACTCGACATTCGGCGAGTTCCTGGTCGCGCGACTCATCACGCACGAGCTGCAGGACTTCATGACGAGTGAGACAGAAAGGGTTCGAAGGGTCCGTCGCCCGCGGGTTGACGACTCGTTTTTGTATGCGCTGCTCTCGTTTGCCTCATGCACGGGGCGCGGACCGGTCATGGCCTTTCTGGCGGAGTCGCTGCGACCACTGCCGCCGTCCGGCGTAGCGCACCTGAGCCGACTGCTGTTGCAGGTGCTTCACGAATCCCTGGAAGCGCGACCAGCTACCTCATACGCCTCCTACCAGCCAAGCACGCGTTCTGCCGCGGCTGCCCCGGCCTTCTACTACGCCAACATGCTGGTACTGGTGCTGACGACCAGGGACGAGTTGTCGGCCCGCGAACTGTTTCCCGCCTCTGAGGATCCGGTCCTCGCATGGCGGGCCACGGTGCTGCTTCTGGAGTCGCAGCTGCGCGAGCACGAGTGGCGTGCCCTCGCGGACCGTCTGCGCCTGGAGCGTCTGTGGGCAGGGCGAGAACGCAGCTTCACCCTCCGGATGGGCAAACATGTCGACTCCGAACAGGAATGGAAGCTGACAGCGGCAACGCGGGACTCGAATCCGGTCGACCCGTTCTGGATCTACAGCTACGGGCCAGGAACCGAAGAGCGCCAGAGATTGACCCGAAATGGTTGGCGGCACACCAATCAGCATGCTGTGAAGCGGGACGCCTATATTCGCTGCGACCCGGGAACCGATGCCTTGTTGGACATGGCACAGGCCTTGGACGAATTCGGCCTCGGTCTGACCCTGACCAGCTATGCCGCCCTGCCCGAGGGGGATACGGTCTCGTGCGCCCGGCTCCTGCTGCGGCTGTGGGGCGCAGGCGCCACTTTCTCTGCCGCACACCGGGACGCGCTATGGGCCACAGGACACGCCTACAACCCGATGAGGACCGAGTTCCTCAAACTCCACCTGTCGGTAGTGCTGCGCCAGTGGGAGCTGGCCGGCCGCCCTGTACCCCGGGACTGGGTCTCCCGGGCACACGACCTTTTCGATACACACGACACCGCTGCCGCATCGCACGCTCTGGGCGAAGCGTTTGACTCCCTGCTCGACGAGCTCCCGCGCCCTCCTCGCGCGCCCGGGGACTGAGCCCGCCTCATAAGACGGCACAGCCGGTTCAGGCTGGCCGGCATCACGGCACCGTCGCGGACGCGCCACTGATCGGAGCGGCGCTCCTTCAGGCCGTCGACCACGCGCCTCGGTGTCGGGCCACCGTGTACACGGTCTCGACCTGGTCGGGGGTCAGCACCCCTGAGAGCGGGCCCAGCGTGGACACCTCGCGTTCCCGGTACACGCGTACGGCGAGCTGTGTCGCCGCCCTGTCGAGGTCCGTCACGCCGACGAACACGAGCACAGGGTCCACCTGGAGCAGGAGGCCGGTGTATTTCTCCAGCACGTTCTGCACGCGGCGGGCCTCCGCCTTGCTCTTGCGGCCGTACGGCTGTGGCTTGCCGTGGTTGACGCGCACCATCTCGTCGCCGACCCACACCGCCTTTCCAAGGTGGCGTTTGGTGTTGATGCAAAAGACGCCGCCGGGGCCGATGAGCAGGTGGTCTATGTCCACCTGCCGGGGCAGCTCGATGGAATGCAGTACGCGCCAGCCGCGGCGTCCGAGCCTCTCCAGCTCCGCACCGACCCGTACCTCGCCCGCCAGCCCCTTACGGTAGGAGTCCCACTCCGTCTCCCGTCGCAGCAGCCAGTTGAGGACACGCTGTGCGGGGGTGGGGCCTTCCGTGTCGAGGAGCTGCCGTAAGGCGGCCCCGGGGCGATTCAGTGCGAGATCGTCCGGCGGTGTCAGTGGGGGCAGTTCCCCCACCGGCCGGGGGCGGAGCAGGGCGAGCGCCTCGTGTCGGTGGCGCTCGTCCAGGATCGTCACCTTGCCGGTGCGTCGGTCGGCCCACGCCACAGACGTGCCGTCCGGCAGATTCACGTAGAGCCGGTCCTGTCCGTATCGCTTCCATGCGACGACCTTCAGCTCGCTCATGCCCACCCCCGTGAGACCGCTTCGAGCCGCTCGACGCGATCGGGCCGTACGAGGTTCTCGCGTATACGTTCCCGGGTCCACCGTACGGTTCGTCACGGCCGAACCGGGGCTGGTGCAGGGCGTGTTGGGTTCCCTGCCGGTGCATGTTGCCACCCGGTACTCCGACGTGGAGCGCTGCGACGTCCTGCTCGTTCCGGTCTGCTGGACGGCCTGACCGCCACCACCCACTGGGGACGCGGCCGCCGACCTGGAGTCGTACGGCGCCGCCGGGGTCTTCTCCGGCATCGACATGGCCCGCCGAGGTGCTCGAACGGGCCCGCGCTCTGGGCTGAACCAGCGGCTCAGCCCAGGTGGCGCAGCGCCTCGTCCAGCGCCTTACGTACCAGGAGGGCGTCCGGCGCCACTGTGGTGACCAGGACGCCGGGGCCCGCGAGGGGCGTGAGTGCGGACCACTCGCCCAACGGGGCCGGCTGCGGCTTGGTGCGGTCGTACTCCGGTCGTACGACGACCAGTTGGCCCACCGCACGGTGACCGGCCAGGACCGCGGGGCCGTCCCAGCCGCCCGGGGCGCCGGGGCCGCAGGACAGCTCCTGGTCCAGCAGGAGCTGTCCCGCACGGCGCACGGTGAGGCGGCTCGTGAGGCGGCCCGGGGCCTCGCCCGTGCGGCCCAGGACCTGCTCCTCGCGCAGCACCAGGCGGGCGCCGGGTGCGAGCTCGGCGCGGGTCGTGACCCGCAGATCGCTGCCGCACACCGAGATCAACTGCTCGGGCATCCAGTGCAGTTCGGCGCCGTCGGCGACGGTGAGGCGTACGTCGTAACGTGCCGTCGCCTCGGTCTGGCCCGGCAGCGCGAGGGTGGCCGCCGCCGACGCGATGTGCAGCGCCGCACCCTGGTGGGCGGCGGCCTCGACGGTGAGGTGGTCGCCGCCGAGTGGGCCGCTCATCGCGCCGACGAGGGTGACGCGTGCCGCGTGGCCGGTGGAGCGGGTGCGGCGCAGCGCGAGCGGCCCGTCGCCGTCGAGGACCGGCAGGGCCGTGCCGCCTCGGCCGTCGGCGCGCGCCTCGACGCGGGCGGTGGCACGGATGCCCGCGCCCCCGGTACCGGGCCCGGTACCGGAGCCGGGCCTGCCGCCGGTCACCGCTGAGGAGGTACGAACCGTACGAGCCGTACGAGCCGTTTGGGCTGTTTCCGTCGCGCCTCGGGAGGCGAGGTCCACCGTCACGCCGACGCGGTCCACGCCGCGTACTGCGCCCGCACCCACGCGGCGACCGGGCCGACTCCCTCGTCGGACCTCAACGACTGGAAGGCGACGGGGAGTTCGGCGCGCTGCGCCTTCGCGTCGGCGGCCATCCGGGCGAGGTCGGAGCCGACGTGCGGGGCGAGGTCGGTCTTGTTGACGACGAGCAGGTCGGCCGTGGAGACGCCGGGACCGCCCTTGCGGGGGATGTCGTCGCCTCCCGCGACGTCGATGACGAAGATCTGCGCGTCGACGAGCCCCTTGGAGAAGGTGGCCGTGAGGTTGTCGCCGCCGGACTCGACGAGGATCAGGTCGAGCGGCCCGACCTCGTCCTCCAGGTCCTCCACGGCCTCCAGGTTGGCGGAGATGTCGTCGCGGATCGCGGTGTGCGGGCAGGCGCCGGTCTCCACGGCCGTGATGCGCTCGGGCGGCAGGACGGCCTCGCGCAGCAGGAACTCCGCGTCCTCGCGGGTGTAGATGTCGTTGGTGACGACGGCGAGGGAGAGCTCGTCGCGCAGTTCTCGGCAGAGCGCGGCGACGGTCGCGGTCTTCCCGGAACCGACCGGTCCACCGAGCCCGATCCGCAGCGCGCGCCGCCGCCCGTCGGGCCGGTGAGCATCGGCGGAGACGGCGGCGGGTCCGTCGTGGGAGTGGTCGAGGTGCATGACATCTCCAATGGGTCGGGGGCTTGGCCCCTGGTTGGGGCTCGGCCCCTGGTTTGGCGGGCTTGGCTCGGATGGTTGGCGGGCGTGGCTCGGGTGGTTGGCGGGCGTGGCTCGGGCTTGGGGCTCGCCCCTCGTGGGGGGGGCTTAGCTCGGGTTTGGAGCTTGCCCCTGGTCGGGGGCTTGCCCCTGGTTCGGGGGCTCAGCTCGGGTTCGGGGCTTGCCCCCTGGTCCGGGGCTTAGCCCGAGTCCGGGGCTTAGCCCGAGTCCGGGGCTTGCCCCCTGGCCCGGGGCTTAGCCCGAGTCCAGGGCTTGCCCCCTGGCCCGGGGCTTAGCCCGAGTCCAGGGCTTGCCCCCCCCTGGTCGGGGGGCTGTCCCCCTGGTCGGGGCTTGGCCCCGGGTCAGAGGCGTAGCCCCAGTTCGAGGGGTGCGGCCCTGATCGAGGCCCGACCCCGGGTCAACGCGTGGTCCAAGTCGGCGCGGCGGCGCCCCAGGGCGGGTGCGGGACACGGTGCGAGCCAGTCGGGTGGCGGGCGTTATGACGCGAAGAGACGTACCGGCCAGGCCGCATGCGTCTCCGCGCTGATTTCAAGGAGCGGCGCGGAAGCCGCGGGCAGCGCGTCGACGCCTTCGTCGACGGCGCGTCTCGCCGCTTCGGCGGCGTGGAGCGCCACCTGGTCGAGGTCGGGCGCGAGCCGGGCCAGGACGGCCGTGGCGTCGAAGGGGTCGAGGCTGAGCAGCCGCACGGTGGCGGTCGCCGGGCCGCTGATCCCTTCGTACGCCGAGCAGTACGCGGCGTCCTCGGCCCCGAGCCCGGCGGCGCGGGCGGCGAGCCCGAGCACGACGGGCTGATGGGCACCCTTGGGGAACTGCCGTGCCAGCGAGTCGAGTTCGGGGTGCGGCCAGGTGGCGCGGGCGGCCCGCATCATCTGCCGGCCCAGGCGCCGCGCGGCGGTACGCAGGGCGGGCGAGGGCGTGCGGGCGTCCGCCGCCGCGTCCAGGGCGCCCGGGTCGACGCCGAGGGCGGCCGCTGCCGCGAGGGCGGCGGCCACCAGCCCGGACGTATGCAGTCGCCCCCGGCAGAAGGACTCCAGGCTCGCGGCGCCTGTGATGCGGCCCGCCTTGACGGCCGCCTCGGCCCCGCCGGAGTGGGCGTGCCCACCGGCGGGGAACCGGCCGTCGGCCAGGACGAGAAGTGCTGCTCTGGACATGGGAGTCGCCGCCGGCCCTAGAAGAGGAAGTACCGCTGCGCGAGCGGGAGTTCGGCGGCCGGTGACGGTTCGACGAGTTCGCCGTCGATGGTGACGGCGAAGCTGTCGGCGGCGACCTCGACCCGGGGCAGCGCGTCGTTCTCGCGCATGTCGGCCTTGCTGCGGCCGCGCGTGGAGCGGATCGCGGCGAACGGCTTGTCCAGGCCGAGGCGCTCCGGGAGGCCGTCGTCCAACGCCGACTGCGTCACGAAGTTGACCGAGTTGAGGGCCGGGGCCCTGCCGTGCGCCCCGAACATGCGGCGCGGCAGGACCGGTTGCGGCGTGGGGATGGAGGCGTTGGCGTCGCCCATCTGCGCGTACGCGATCTGACCGCCCTTGAGGACGAGCTGCGGCTTGACGCCGAAGAACGCCGGTTCCCACAGGACGAGGTCGGCGAGCTTGCCGGGCTCGACCGAGCCGAGCTCGTGGTCGATGCCCTGGGCGACGGCCGCGTTGATCGTGTATTTGGCGACATAGCGACGTGCGCGGCGGTTGTCGGCGCGGGTGTCCCCCGGCAGGAAGCCGCGGCGCCGCTTCATGACGTGCGCGGTCTGCCAGGTGCGCATGATCACCTCGCCGATGCGCCCCATGGCCTGGGAGTCCGAGGACATGATCGAGATGGCGCCGAGGTCGTGGAGGATGTCCTCCGCGCCGATCGTGGTGGGCCGGATGCGGGACTCGGCGAAGGCGAGGTCCTCGGGAACGGCCGGGTTGAGGTGGTGGCAGACCATCAGCATGTCGAGGTGCTCCTCGACGGTGTTGACGGTGTGCGGCCGGGTCGGGTTGGTGGAGCTCGGCAGCATGTTGGGCAGCGAGACCGCCGTGATCATGTCGGGGGCGTGGCCGCCGCCCGCGCCCTCGACATGGAAGGCGTGGAGCGTGCGCCCCGCGACGGCGTCGAAGGTGGCGTCGATGAAGCCCGCCTCGTTCAGCGTGTCGGTGTGGACGGCGAGTTGGGCGCCGGTCTCCTCGCAGACGTTCAGGCAGGCGTCGATGACGGCGGGTGTCGCGCCCCAGTCCTCGTGGATCTTGAAGCTGACGGCGCCGGCGCGGAGCTGCGCGTGCATCGACTCGGCGTTGACCGTGTTGCCCTTGCCGAGGAAGCCGATGTTGACCGGGCTCGACTCCAGGGCCGCGAACATCCGGGACAGGTGCCAGGCGCCGGGCGTGATGGTGGTCGCCTTGCTGCCCTCGGCGGGCCCGGTGCCGCCGCCGAAGAGCGTGGTGACGCCGGAGGCGAGAGCCTCGTCGACGATGGTCGGCGAGATGAAGTGGATGTGGGTGTCGATGCCGCCCGCGGTGAGGATCTTGCCGTTGCCGGCGATGACCTCGGTCTCGGGGCCGATGACGAGGTCGGGGTGGACGCCGTCCATCGTGTCCGGGTTGCCGGACTTGCCGATGCCGGTGACGCGGCCGTCGCGGATGCCTATGTCGGCCTTGACTATCCCCCAGTGGTCGATGATCACCGCGCCGGTGATGACGGTGTCGGGGGCCCCTTCGGCGCGGGTGGTGCGGGACTGGCCCATCGACTCGCGGATGACCTTGCCGCCGCCGAACACGGACTCGTCGCCGGAGCGGCCGGGGCCGCCCGAGCGGTCCTCCTCGATCTCGACGAGGAGGTCGGTGTCGGCGAGCCGGATGCGGTCGCCTGTCGTGGGGCCGAAGAGATCGGCGTACGCGGCACGGGACAGCTCAGGCATCGAGGGCTCCTCCGGTCTCGCCGCGCAGGCCGGGCACGACACGCTTGCCGGCCAGCGGGACGAGTTCGACGTCGACGGGGATTCCGGGCTCGAAGCGCACGGCGGTCCCCGCGGCGACGTTGAGCCGCTTTCCGTGCGCGGCGCCGCGGTCGAAGTCCAGACCCGGGTTGGCCTCGGCGAAGTGGTAGTGGGAGCCGACCTGGACGGGGCGGTCGGCGGCGTTGAGGACGGTGAGGCGGGTGACCTCGCGGTTCTCGTTGAAGAGGACGGGCTCGTCCGCGAAGAGGATCTCTCCGGGGACCAGGCCGTGGGTGGTGCCGTGCGGTGCGGCATGCATGAGGCGCGAACTCCCGTCAGACGATCGGCTCGTGGACGGTGACGAGCTTCGTGCCGTCCGGGAAGGTGGCCTCGACCTGGACGTCGTGGATCATCTCCGGGATGCCCTCCATGACGTCGTCACGGGTGAGGACCCTGCGCCCCGACGACATGAGCTCGGCGACGGTGCGGCCGTCGCGGGCGCCTTCGAGGATGTGGGACGTGATGAGGGCGATCGCCTCGGGGTGGTTGAGCAGCAGCCCCCGCGTCCTTCGCTTCTCGGCCACGTCAGCGGCCACATGAATGAGCAGTCTCTCCTGCTCGTGCGGGGTCAGTTGCACGCGTCCCACCTCACAGTCCTCGCTCCGAACCATGCGGGGTCCGGCTGCCGCGGCCACCGCGACGGATATAGATGTAACACACAGCGAATGGGCGCGATCTTGCGCACCCCGGTTAGAAAATCCGCTGGTGGCGTGGCACGGGAGGGTAGTTGGGGGGAGTTTCAACGAGGTTAACCAGCCGTTGACCGACGCATGACCGTCAGCTGGTCTGCGCCATACTCAACGATGCCCTGAGCTCGGCCGCGGCGCCTCGCTAGGTCGCGTCGGGGCCCCGGTGTTCGGCCGCGATGCCGAACCGCTGCCGCTCCGACGGCGTGGGTGTCGCGTGAGCGGCCGAGGTCACCGCGCTGACCGTCCGCTCATCCGAGGCGTCCGCGAGCCGTTCGAGGCGCTCCAGGTCGGCGGCGGACACGAGCGCCACGAGCGGCTTGCCGTGCCGGGTGACGACGACCCGCTCGCCTCCGTATACGACGCGGTTGATCAGCTCGGCGAGCTCTGCGCGGGCTTGCGTCACCGGAATCTCGTAGGCCATGTGTCCAGCTTAATCGCCGCTCTTCATGGGCTGCGGGGATGAGCGGCCTCTACGAGCCGCGCCTCGCCCTCGACCTCCCCCACGGCCTGGTGGCCGGGGCCGGCGTCCCGCATCGGCGGCGTCCTGGGCGGTGAAGTACGCGGGAGTGGGCGGGCCTGGGCCGTCGGCGCATGCCAGGAGGTCCCCCCTCCCCGACGAATTCGACGCACTGCGGCCCTCCTCGATCGGCTCGCGGGAGGTGCCGCGTACCGGGTGCGGGCCCGCGCCGAGGCCACCGAGAGCTACCTGCTTCCCGGCATCTGGGCGTGAGGGCTCAGCGCACCGTCCAGATCCAGCCGAGCGGTGTGAGGCCCAGGGAGCGGGCCACCGAGCGTGAGGCGTGGTTGTCGGCCGTGGTGCTGTAGAAGAGCACCCGCCCGTCGGGGCGCGCGCGGAGGGACCAGGCGGCGACCGTCGCCGGGGCGAGGCCGCGGCCTCGGAAGTCCGCGCGGGTCCAGATGTCGGCCTCCGCCGCGCGGGCGTTGGCGGCCGGGGTGTGACAGATCGACACGGGCGAGCCGTCGTGCACGGCCATCGCCCACTCCCCCGCCGCACCGGAGACCAGCTCCGCCCACTCGCCGGGCTGCCAGTTGTCGGGTCGGGTCAACTCCCTTGCCGCGGCCCGCCCTTCGGTGTCGGAGAGCAGGAGAGGCAGCGGGGCCGACCACGCCCCGGCGAGGTGGTCCGGGAAGGTGAAGCTGGGGCCGCCCCGGACCGAGACCGGGTCACCGGCGGCGGTGCGGGTGGCGGCGATCCGCACCAGGATCTCCGGCGGCCCACCCGGCACGTACGGCTGTTCCATCCCGCCGAAATGCCCACATCCGCCGGGCTCACCGCAGGTGTCGGAGGCACGGCAGGCGTCGGCGCCACCGCAGGCATGGAGAACACCGCAGGCGCCGGACTCACGGCAGACGTCGAAACCACGGCAGGCACGGAGAGCACCGCAGGCGTCGTCGGACTCACGGCAGGCGTCGGCGTCACCGCAGGCACCAACATCACCGCAAGCGTCGGGCTCACCGCACGCCTCGGAGTCACCGCACGCCTCGAAGCCACCGTGGCGGTCCACATCACCGCGGCCACCGCCCTCCCCCATAGCCGCCGCGACCTCCGCTCCCAGTGCCAGCACCCGCGCGCCCGGCGACCAGGCCATGACCGCCCGCACCGACGGGTCCATCGCCCTCGGCAGCCCCGGCCTCGGCAACCCGTCGCCGCCCCGCCCGGGCCCGTGGACCAGCCCGTGGATCACGTCCACCTCAAGGGCCAGCAGCTCTCTTTCACCCTTGTACCGCTCCATGCCTAGAAGACGATAATCCCCTCCCCACCCAACGTACGTCCTGTACATTTTTTACAGAGTCCGGCCCACTCCACGACCGGCAGAAGAGAGGCGAGTCATGAAGCGTCCGTCCGCCCACCCCTCCGCACCCTCCGCACGCCACGTACTGCCTGAGTTCACCGAACGCTCAAGCTCGGGGACGCGGACCATGGATCCGTACTCCAAGCTCCTCGAGGAGCGGATCGTCTTCCTCGGCACCCCCATCGACGCCACCTCGGCCAACGACGTGATGGCCCAGTTCATGCACCTTGAGCACCAGGCGCCCGACCGCGACATCTCGCTGTACATCAACTCCCCCGGCGGCTCCTTCAGCGCGATGACCGCGATCTACGACACGATGCGGTTCGTCAGCTGTGACGTGGAGACGATCTGCCTCGGCCAGGCCGCTTCGGGCGCCGCCGCCCTGCTCGCCGCCGGCACCCCCGGCAAACGGTTCGCGCTGCCCGGCGCGCGCGTCCTGATCCACCAGCCCGCCGTCGCCGAACCGATCCAGGGTCAGGCCACGGACTTGGCGATCCAGGCCGACGAACTCCTGCGCACCCGGCGGCTGTTGGAGGAGCTGCTCGCCCGGCACACAGGACAGAGCCGGGAGCGGGTCACCGCGGACATCGAGCGGGACAAGATTTTCGACGCCCCGGCAGCCCTGGAGTACGGCTTCGTGGACCGGATCGTCCCGAGCCGCAAGAGCTCGCTCGCCGCCCACGACCCGAGGTGAAGTGCCGATGCTGCCGCCCGAGCTGCCGCCCCTGCCCGCCCTGACCCGCGCCGAGGCGGAGTTGGTGGACCGCTATCTCGAAGTCGTCGACCTGCTGGGCCGGATCAATCCGGCCCGCGCCGAGCACACCTACGGCGGACTCCGCGCCGCCCAGGCCCTGGTGGGCCGGGTGAGCGCCCTGCGGGACGCGCTCGCCCTCATGCACCACCGGGGCGAGAGCGAGGTGCACACCCCCACACTCGCCCGGGCGCTGCGCGTTCTCGACGGCGAGCGGCGCACCGAACGGGTCACCGTGCCACCCCGGCACGGCTGCTGAAACCCCGTCGGCCAAGCCTCCCCTCGAACACGGGAACGTCCGGGGCGACTTCGAAACGGACCAGTCGGGCTACCACGGACGGCGTAGACAATCGTCCTTCGTGGCACGGTCCGAAGTTGCGCCCAGCGAGTACATCAGGGGCGGAATTACGCATTCCGTTGCTGGTCGAGCGGTCGTCAGACGGTGTCGCGGCGAGCCCGATTCGGCAGTGTCCACCTGAACAGGTCAGTCGTGAGGAGCCTCACAAAACGCCGTTTCGGCTCGGTTTTCGGGCCCATCTCGGGTCAAGATCCCTTCCGACGACAAGCCCCCGCCACAGCGGCGGGGCGGTCCGGGCGGACGCCGAGTCCTGCCGCCACCCGGATGACCGGTCGACATCGGTGCAACGGCAGGAGTGGAGGACCCAGGTACGACGGGCCCGTCCGCAAAGTCCGGACGACGCCCTTGGGGTTAAGCCGCAGAGCATGACGCGGCCGGGCATCTTCGCCTGCCCGAACCCGACAGGTCATCCTTCACAGGCGGCTGACGAAGGGTTGCGCATGACCGCGCTGAATCATGTTCCGTCGCTGCTCAGCAGGACCGGTGCCGCATCGGTCCTCACGCTCGCCGTCGTGGGCGGCACCGTCGTGGCCCCCGGGCTCACGTCGGAGGCCGAGGCAGCCACTCACGGGACCAAGGCGCTCAAGATCGCGGCGTCCAAGAAGGGCTCCCCGTACGGCTACGGGGCAGTGGGACCCAACCGGTTCGACTGCTCGGGGCTGACGCTCTACTCGTTCAAGAAGACGGGCAAGAAGCTGCCGCGCACCACCTCCGCGCAGTACAACAAGACCAAGCACATCTCCCGGTCCCAGCGGTCCCGTGGCGACCTGGTGTTCTTCCACTCCGGCCGGAACGTCTACCACGTCGGGATCTATGCGGGTAACAACCGCATCTGGCACGCCCCCAAGCGGGGAACCGTGGTGCGCCTGGAGAAGATCTGGTCCAACAGCGTCTGGTACGGCAGGGTGCGCTGACCTCGCCGCGGCCGGTTCGGCGCGCACCTCGCACCGCCAGGTGCCGGTGCTTGGAGCGCGCCGGCAGGGATACCCGTGCGCGATGGCCACCGAGTATTCCTGTACCGCGCGCAACGAAACGCCGTTGGAGCGCGCGGACCGCAACTTCGCGGAGCTGCTCCAGGAGTTGAGGGTGACGCAGACCGGCGTCCAGATCCTCTTCGCCTTCCTGCTCACCCTCGCCTTCAGTCCGCGCTTCCCGTCGCTCGACGCCTTGCAGCGCGGCACCTACGTCACGACACTGCTGCTCGCGGTGCTCGCCGCGGCGCTCTTCACGGCACCCGCCGCGCTGCACCGCTCGCTGTTCCAACAGCGGGCCAAGCCGCTCATCGTGCGGGTGTCGTCCCGGCTCGCCGCGGCCGGACTGGGCGTGCTGGTGCTGACGCTCACCGGTTCCGTGCTGCTCGTCGTCGACGTGACGGCTGGGCGGGCCGCGGGCATCGCGGCGGGCGCGGTGACGCTGCTGGTGTGCGTCGGGCTGTGGGGCGTACTGCCGCGGCTCGTGCGGCTGCCCGCGGCGCGCGCCGAGGCGCCGCCCGAGGAGGAAGCGGACATCAGGCCGTCAGGGGCCCGAGGAGGAGCACCGCGCCCAATGCGCCGAGAGCGGTGCCGGTGACGGCTTCGACGGCACGGGCGGCGCGGGGCCTGCGCAGCCACCTGCCGAGCCGGTCCACCAGCGGCGCGACGGCCGGGAACCACAGCAGGGCGAGCGCCACCCTGCGCGAGGGCTTCCTCACCAACGCCCTCGACCCCAAGGCGTCGATCATCTTCCTCGGCGTGCTGCCCCAGTTCCCGCGCGGTGGGCGAGGCAGAGCACATAGCCGCCGCCGACAATCTGGAGGGCCCTGAAGAGCGCGGGTACGGCGGCGAGCACGGCGGCCACTCCCGCCACCGCGAGGGCGGTGTGCACCAGGAGTCCCCCTGCGATGCCGACCGCGCAGGCCACCCCGGCGCGTCGTGAGGTCAGGGCATTGCGTACGAGGACGGTGAAGTCGGCGTCCGGCATGGCGACCATGCCCGCGGCGACGCCGGTGAAGGCGCGGGAGGCGGGAGTCGCCCTGCTCGTCCGGCGCCATCGCGGGGCCCGGCCGACCGACGCGGGTGAGCTGCTCGTGGGCCACGCCCGTCGGGTGCTCGACGAGATGGAGCGGGCCCGGCACGGCACGAACTGGCGCGGCTCGCGGGGCTCTGGCTCGCAGGGCTCTCCGGCGGCTGGCTGCGTGTGGGCACCTTCCAGACGGCCGGCATCCATCTGCCGCCGCCCGTCCTGACCGCCTTCCGCCGCGCCCACCCCGACGTGGAGCTGACAGTGGCGGCCCATGAGCCGCCGTTCGGTGTCGCGGCCGTCGCGGCGGGCGACATCGATCTGGCTCTCACGCACACCTACGAACCCGCCGACCCGGCGCCCCTGCCCGCCGCCGTGTCGGCCGAGCCGGTCCTGGTCGAGGAGCTGGTCCTGGTGACCCGGCCGGGGCACGCGCTCGCGAGCGGCACGGCGCGGCTGCCGCTCGCCGACCTCGCCGACCTCGCCGGGCAGCCGCTGATCGGCATGGCCCGGCGCACCCGCCCCGGCAGGCGGTGGAGCGGGCCCTCGCGGAGGCCGGTGCGGCGGCCGCCGAGCTCGTCCAGACGCCCAGGTACGCACTGGTCTGTGCGCTGGCCGGCGCGGGGCTCGGGGTCGCCGTGGTGCCGGAGATGGTGGCGCGTACCGCTCGACGCCCGTCGGGACGCGGCTCCTGGAACCGGGCGACCTGCGGCGCACCGTCTCCGTCCTGTACCGCACCGATGAGTCCGGTCCCGCCGCGGAATCCTTCCGCGAGCTGCTGCGCGGAGTTTTCGGGCGGTCGGCGGGCGCGGCCTGACGGGGCGCCGCCGCGTGGTCACTGCGTGGTGTCGGTCAGTGCGTGGTGTCGCGGTGCTCGCGCTGTACGGGTGCCCGCCAGGGCAGCGCGATCCACACGGTCTTGCCGCCCTCGTCGGTGGGGCTGACCGAGAGCCTGCCGCCGCACTCCGCGGTCAGCCAGCGGATGATGACCATGCCGCGGCCGTTGTCCTGCTGGACGGCCGCGGGGAGCCGCCTGGGGTAGCGCGGGTGGCTGTCGGTGACGCCGATGCGGAGCTGCTCGTCGCGGTCCAGTTCGACGTCCACGGTGAAGGTGGGCGACTGGCCCCGGGTGTGCTGCACGGCGTTCGTGGCGAGTTCGGAGACGATGAGTCTGATCGTGTCGGCCACCTCGGCGTCGCCGGACAGCCCCCATTCCGAGAGCACGCGCGAGACGTATTTACGGGCGGCGGGCACCGAGGCGGGATCGCTCGGCAGGGTGACGGAGGCTTCCTGGTGGTCTGCCATGACGACGCTGTCCCTTTCCCACCGGGACCGGTCTCCGACTCTCGGCGGATGACTCGAGGACAGTCCCGGACTGGTGCTTCGCGCCAGCCTGCCACTCCTTGGCCGGTCACGGGTGGCGATCCACCGAGATGTGCATATATCTGTCGCTCGAAGCGGTGAACTCTGCTACGACCGACCGTATTTGGGCGGGGGGCCGGTACTTCCTCTAATCTCGCGTACTGCCCCGCCCTGCCGCCGGGAGTTCCGACGGCCCCGTCCGGAAGGAGTCGGGCATGCAGTACGGCCCCGCGGTGCGCCGTCGTCAGCTCGGCGCCGCCCTGCGCGCCCTGCGCACGCAAGCGGGGCTCACCAGCAGTGAGGCCGCGGCACGCGTCGGCTGGCACCAGTCCAAGGTGAGCCGGATCGAGACGGGCCGCAGCGGTGTGAAGGCCGCCGACGTGCGGCTGCTGCTCGAGGCGTATCAGGTGAAGGACCCGCAGCGCAGCGAGCTGCTCATCGCGTTCGCCGGTTCCGACGATCCCGGCACGGGGCGTCATCATTGGTGGAAGGCATATCGCGATCTGCTGCCGGCCACCTATCGCGATTTCATCAGTCTGGAGTCGCAGGCGAGTTGGGTGCGCACTCTCGAGACCAGCGTGGTGCCCGGCTTGTTGCAGACCCCCGACTACGCGCGGGCGGTGACGCGGGCCGCGCTCGGCGGGCTGCCGGAAACGCAGGTCGACGCGCTGGTGGAGGTCCGGCTCGCCCGTCAGGACGTGCTGCGCGCGGAGCCGCCGCTGCGGCTGAGCGTGGTGATGGACGAGGCGGTGCTGCGGCGGCCGGTGGGCGGGAAACAGGTCTTCGCGGGACAGCTGACCCGATTGAGGCAGGTGTCCCACATGCCCCACGTTCGACTTCAGGTGTTGCCGTTCGCCGCGGGTGAGCATGTCGGCCTGATCGGTCCTTTCGTTATTTTTTCATTTCCGGACATTGCTGATCTGGATGTGGTTGTTCTCGACCATTTGACGAGTAGCCTCTACCTCGAACGGAAAGAAGACCTCCGCGCGTACACGGAGGCCTTCAACTCCCTTCAGGTACAAGCGCTCTCACCCGAGGACTCAACGAATTTGATCGCCGGGCTATGTGACGGCGCGTAAGGAGGCGCAATGACCGCAATGCCTCGGTACGTACCTTCCAGCACAAGAATTAAAGGTGCGCGGTGGCAGCGCAGCAGCTACAGCAACGGAATGAACAACTGCGTCGAGACCACCACACTCGACTCGGCTCCGCTGACCGGCCTGTGTGCCGTGCGTGACTCCAAGAACACCGCAGGGCCCGCCCTGCTCTTCTCCCCCGGCCCCTGGGAGACGTTCCTCACCTGCCTCCGGTAAGCAGATCCGGCCCTTCGCGGGCCCGGCACGTTTCACCGGGGTGCACTGCGGCTGATCACCCGTACCGCACCGGCGATCTGCTCGTCGGTGAGATCGGCGCGGGCGGTCAGCCGCAGCCGCGAGATGCCGTCCGGCACCGACGGCGGCCGGAAGCAGCCCACGGCCAGCCCCTCGGACCGGCAGTCGGCCGCCCACCGGACCGCCTGCTCCGGTGACGGCGCGCGTACGGAGACGACGGCGGCGTCGGGACGTACCGCCGAAAGGCCTTCGGCCGTGAGGCGGCGATGCAGCTCGGCCGCGACCGCGCGAGCCCGCGCGGCGCGTTCCGGCTCGCGGCACAGCAGGCGCAGG
>NZ_JBFBEE010000052.1:0-23361 GCF_040683555.1 Streptomyces sp. NPDC093510 | reverse complement strand
CCCAGGTCCCGGCCGCGTACGGCGGCCGGGCCCTGGGCACACAGCCGCCCGGCGGCGCCGAGCTCTCTGAGCAGGCCGATGGGCAGCAGCCCCGCCCGGTCCCAGGCGTCGGCCTCACCTGCCACCAGGGCGGTGACGTCGGCCATCGCCTCCTCCAGCGAGGCCGCCTCGTCCAGGTCGGGTGAGCCGGACAGGGCGGGTGAGCCGGTCAGGTCTGGTGAGCCGGTCAGGCCGGGTGAGTCGGACAGGTCGGGTGAGCCGGTCAGGAGCTGGTCACTCACCCGTTCCTCCGGCCGTCGGCGTCTGGAGCCGCTCCACGAGCGCCGTCATCGACGCGACCGTACGGAAGTTGTCCAGGCGCAGGTCGGCGCCGCGGACGGAGACGCCGAAGGACTTCTCCAGGTGCACGACGAGCTCCATCGCGAACAGCGAGGAGAGCCCGCCGGAGGCGAAGAGGTCGGCGTCGGTCTCCCAGGAACGCTTGGTCCGCGCCTCCAGGAAGCGCAGGATCTCCTTCTCGGTGGCCTCGGTGGCCTCGGGCTCGAAGCTGCTCATCAGTTCTCCTCCTGGTATGCGTAGAATCCGCGGCCGGTCTTGCGGCCGAGTTCGCCCTGCCTGACCTTGTCGAGCAGGAGGTCGCAGGGGCGGCAGCCCTCGTCTCCGGTGTGCTGGTGCAGAACGCGCAGCGAGTCCACCAGGTTGTCGATGCCGATCAGGTCGGCGGTGCGCAGCGGTCCTGTGGGGTGGCCGAGGCAGCCCTCCATGAGGGCGTCGACGGCCTCGACCGTCGCGGTGCCCTCCTGCACGACCCGCGCCGCGTCGTTGATCATCGGGTGCAGGACGCGACTGGTGACGAAGCCGGGGGCGTCCCGCACGACGACCTGCTTGCGGGCCAGCGCGGTGAGCAGGGCGCCGACCGCGGCCATGGTCTCCTCGCCGGTCCTGGCGCCCCGGATCACCTCGACGGTCGGTATCAGGTAGGGCGGGTTCATGAAGTGCGTGCCGACGACGTCCTCGGCGCGCTCCGCGTATCCGGCGAGCTCGTCGATGGGGATGGACGAGGTGTTCGAGATCAGCGGGGTGCCGGGGCGCACCCGGGACGAGACGTCCGCGAGCGCCTTGGCCTTGAGTTCGGCGACCTCGGTGATGGCCTCGACGACGGCGGTGGCGTCGCCGACGCCGTCGGTGGTGGTGGCCAGTTCGAGGGTGCCGGTGCCCGCGGCGGCCGGGAGGTGGCCCATCAGCTGCGCCATGCGCAGCTCGCGGTCGATGTCGTCCCCGGCCCGGTCGAGCCGCTGCTCGTCGACGTCGACGAGCAGGACCGGTACGCCGTGTCCGAGGGCGAGGGCCGTGATGCCGACCCCCATGACTCCGGCGCCGAGGACGGCGATGCGGTGCGGGCCGGCGTGCGGGCCGGGGGCGGTGTGCGGATCGGGGGTGGTGTGCGGATCGGGGGTGGTGTGCGGATCGGGGGTGGTGTGCGGCGCTGGCGTCATGCGCCTCTCCTAGGGTGCTGGTGGGACGTCAGGGTGTGGTGGTGGGGCGGGCTGTGGTGGTGGTCGAGGGGGCGAGGACGGTGCCGAGCCAGTCGTCGACGGCCTGGGCCGTGGTGGCGACGTGCTCCTCCATGAGGGAGAAATGGTCGCCCGGCACGTCGACGACGCTCTGGGCCGTCGGCCAGGTGGCGCGCCAGTCCCCCGCGCCGGGGTCCGGCTCGCTGAGGGGTTCGCCGGCGCGGACGAGGAGAGTGGGCGCCTGCACGGCGGGCGGCGTCCAGGTGTCGAGGAGGCGGAAGTAACGGCCCATGGCGGTGAGCCGGGTGCCGTCCATGGGGGCGGCCCGCTCCTCGCGCGCGAACATTCCGCCGATCAGTACGTCGTTGAACTGGGTCATCCCTTCGTTGTCCGAGAGATATGTGTCGAGCAGCACCACCGCGGCCGGGCCCGCGCCCAGCTCCTCCAGACGGGCCGCGACGCCGTGCGCGAGGGTGCCGCCGGAGGAGGAGCCCAGCAGGACGAGGGGCCGGTCGCCGAGTTCCGTGCGCAGGGTGCGCGCCTGGAAGTCGAGGAGCGCGGACATCTCGGCCGGGACCGGTTCGCCGGGCAGGAACCCGGGGGCCGCGAGGGCGCTGACGCCGTAGCGGTCTCGGAAGCGGGCGGCGAAGCGCGCGTACTGGTGCGCGCCGCCCAGCGCCACGACGGAGCCGAAGCAGACCAGCTGGGCGGCGCTGTCGTCGCGGCACAGACGCAGCAGCTCCGGCCTGGCCTCCGCGGCCATGAGTTCGCTTCCGGTGCGGAAGTCGGGGCGCAGGGCGGCGGCGTGCTTCAGGAGCGCGATGCCGTCGTCGACCCGGCCCAGTTCGCACGCCTGCCGGAACAGCGTGCCGACGGGATCATCGGCCCCGGCCCACCCGGTCCCGGCCTGCCCGGTCACAGGCTGTCCGGTCGCGGCCTGCCCAATCACAGGCTCTCCGGTCGCGGCCTGCTCGCCCGCGGGCCCGTCGTCGAACCCGTCAGTCGCCGTGGCCAGTTCGGTGCGCAACTGCTCGGCCAGGCGGGCCGGGGTGCCGCTGTCGAGGACCGTGGTGGGGCGCAGACGCAGCCCGGTGCGGGCGGCGAGCCGGTTGCGCAGCTCGACCGCGGTCAGCGAGTCGAAGCCGACGGAGAGGAACGCTTCGTCGGCGCCCAGGACTTCGGGCGTGGAGTGTCCGAGCACGTCGGCGGCCTGGCCCAGGACGAGGTCGAGGAGGATGTGCCCGTGCTCGGCCTCGTCGGCGGCGGCGAGGCGCTGCCGCAGCGGCGCGCCGTCGGCCAGCGGCACGCCGTCGGCCACCGTGCGAGGGCCAGCCTGTGCCTTGACGAGGGAGCGCAGGAGTGGTGGCACGGTCTGGCCCCGGTAGGCGGCGAGGTCGAGGTGGACGGGTACGAGTACGGGCCCGTCGGACGCGGAAGAGGCGAGCGCGCCGTCGAACAGGGCCATGCCCTCCGCCGCAGTGAGGCCGCGCACGCCGCTGCGGCCCATGCGCCGCAGATCGGTGCCGGACAGGTCGGCGGTCAGCCCGCTGCGCTGCTCCCACAGGCCCCAGGCCAGCGAGGTGGCGGGCAGGCCGAGGCGGTGGCGTTCCGTCATGAGGGCGTCGAGTGCGGCGTTGGCCGCGGCGTACGTGGACTGGCCGGGGCTGCCGAAGACGCCGGCGGCCGACGAGTAGACGACGAAAGCCGTCAGGTCCGCGTCCCGGGTGAGGGCGTGCAGATGGTGGGCCCCGTCCACCTTGGGCCGCAGCACGGCGCTCAGCCGCTCGGCGGTCTGCGCCTCGAGGAGGCCGTCGTCGAGGACGCCGGCGGTGTGGACGACGGCGCGCAGCGGGTGCTCCGCCGGTATCCCGGCCAGGACGTCGGCGACGGCTTCGCGGTCCGCGACGTCGCAGGCCGCGAATGTCACTTCGGCACCCGACTCCCCCAGCTCTTCGACCAGTTCGGCCGCGCCTGGGCTGTCGGCGCCCCTGCGGCCGAGCAGCAGCAGGTGGCGTACTCCGTGCCGGGTGACGAGGTGGCGGGCGAGGATGCCCGCGAGGACGCCGCCTCCGCCGGTGAGCAGGACGGTGCCGTCCGGGTCGAACGTCCCCTCGGCGAGCTCGGTGGCCTCGGTGTTATCTGTGTCCTCGGCGGTCTCGGTGTTCTTTGTGTTCCCGGTGTTCTCGGCGTCCTCGGCGGGCGGCGCGGCACGGACGAGCCTGGGTGCGTGTAACACCCCTCCCCGAACGGCCAGTTGCGGTTCACCGGTGGCGAGTGCGGCGGGCAGGACCGTGGCCGTCGCGGCCGGGTCGTCGGTGTCGAGCAGCACGAACCGGCCCGGGTGTTCGAGCTGGGCCGAACGCAGCAGCCCCCATACGGCGGCGGACGCGACGGACACGGGTTCCGCGCCGGGCCCGGTCGCCCCCCGGGTGAGGACGACCAGCGGAACGGTCGCGGTCGCGGCGTCCGCGAGCCAGGCGCGCAGATGGTCCAGCGCGGCCGCGGCGACGGCGTGCACCACCTCGGGCGCGTCGGCTCCGGTCGGCGGCGAGCAGGGCAGCACCACCGCGTCCGCGCCGTCGGCCCCACCGGTGACGGGGGCGAAGCCTTCCGGCAGCAGGCGGGCGTCATGGTCCCCGAGCACCGCCCAGCGGCCGCGGACGGGCGGCGCGGAAGGCGGCTCCGCCGGGACCCAGTCCACGCGGTACAGCGAGCAGTCGAGGGTGCTCAGTCCGGCGTACGAGGCCGCCCGCAGCGTCAACGAACCGATGTCCGCGACGAGTCGGCCGTCCTCGCCGGTGATGCGCACGCTCATCGCATCGGTGCCGTCGGTGCCGTCGGGGCGCAGGGACACGCGCAGTGTCCGCCCGGTGCTCGGCCCGAAGGTCACGCGGCTCCACGAGAACGGCAGGGGCACACCGTCCCCTTGCGTGTCCACGGCTTGCGTGTCCACGGCTCGCGTGTCCACGGCTCGCAGGCCGGCGGTCTGGAGGGCCGCGTCCAGCAGCGCGGGGTGCACGGTGAAGGTGTCCGTCACGCCGTCGGGCAGGGTCACTTCGGCGAAGACGTCATCCCCGCGGCTCCAGGCGGCACGGAGCCCTTGGAAGGCGGGCCCGTACTCGACGCCCTTGGCCTCCATGGCGCTGTACAGGTCGTCGACGCTCAGCTCCCGGGCGTCCTCGGGCGGCCAGACCGTCGGCCCGGCGGGCGCCGGGTGTTCCGCCGTGCCGGGTGCGAGGTGGCCGCTCGCGTGCGGGGTCCAGTCCTCACCCGACGCGTCCACACCGGAGGTGTCCTCGGCCCGGGAGTGGAACGCGACCGTGCGCCGCCCCCGATCGTCCACGGGGCCCACGGTGAGCCGCAGTTGGACGCCCGCCGCTTCGTCGGTGGCGGGCAGGGTCAGCGGGGCGGCGAGCGTCAGTTCCTCGACCTGTGCGCAGTCGAGCAGGCCGCCTGCGTGGACCGCCATCTCCAGGAAGGCGACGCCGGGCAGCAGGGCGGTGCCGGAGACGGCGTGGTCGGCGAGCCACGGGTGGGTGGCCGTCGACAGCCTGCCGGTGAAGAGGGTGCCGCCGCCGGGCAGGTCGACCGCGGCGCCGAGCAGCGGGTGGCCGGGGTCGCGCTGGCCGGCCGAGGCCGGGTCGCCGCCGGGGGCGGGTGCGTCGAGCCAGAAGCGCTGCCGCTGGAAGGCGTACGTGGGCAGGTCGACGCGGCGGGCCCCGGCCCCCTCGTACGCGGGCCGCCAGTCGACCGGGACGCCCGCCGCGTACGCCTCGCTCAGAGCGAGCAGCAGCCGTCGCGGGCCGCCCTCGTCGCGCCGCAGGGTGCCGATCACCTCCACGTCGTGCAGGTCGGCGTCGGCCGCCGTGTCCGCGATGCCGTAGGTGAGCGTGGGGTGCGGGCTGACCTCGACGAAGGTGCGGTGGCCGGCGTCGAGCAGTCGGCGCACGGCCGCGTGGAAGCGGACGGGTTCGCGCAGGTTGCGGTACCAGTAGTCCGCGGTCAGCCCCTCGGCGGTGAGCCAGTCGGCGTCGACGGCGGAGAGCAGCGGGATCACGGGCGCGCGCGGGGTGATGCCGGCGAGCGCGGTGTGCAGTTCGTCCCGTACGGCGTCGACGGCGCCGGAGTGGGAGGCGTAGTCGACCGGGATGTTCCAGGCCATGAGGCCCTGCCCGGACAGGTCGGCGACGAGGTCGTGGACGGCGGCCGCCGGGCCCGCGACGACCACGACGCGGGGGCCGTTGACGGCCGCGACGGACACCTCGCCGCCGCGTGCGGCGAGCAGCTCCCCGGCCTCGTCCCCGGACATCATCAGCGTCGCCATGCCGCCCCCGCCGGTGACGCCGGCCAGGGCGCGGCTGCGCAGCGCGACCACGCGGGCCGCGTCGTCCAGGGTCAGGGCGCCCGCGACGCAGGCCGCCGCGGCCTCGCCCTGGCTGTGCCCGACGACGGCGGCGGGCTCGACGCCGTACGAGCGCCACACCTGCGCGAGCGAGACCATCACCGCGAACAGCGCGGGCTGCAGGACCTCCACACGGTCCAGGGACGGCGCGCCTGGCCCGCCGCGCAGGGCCGCCTCCAGGGACCAGTCCGTGTACGGGGCGAAGGCCCGCTCGCAGTCGGCCATGCGGGCGGCGAACACCGGTGAGGTGTCGAGGAGTTCGGTAGCCATGCCGGGCCATTGGGCGCCGAGTCCGGGGAAGACGAACACCGCCTTGCGGCCGCCGCGCGGGGCGGTGCCGGTGGCGCCGTCGGTGAGGAGTTCGCCGCGCGCCAGTGCGCCGAGGCCGTCGAGGAGTTCGGCGCGGCCGGACCCCACGACGACGGCGCGGTCGGCGAACCGGGAGCGGCCGGTGGCCAGGGAGAGACCGATGTCGGCGGGGTGCGGCGCCGGGTCTGCCAGGACATGGGCGTGCAGGGCGGCGGCCTGTCCGCGCAGCGCCGCCGCGCCCTTGGCGGACAGCGGCCAGGCGACCGGTCCTTCGAACTCCTCGCGCTCGCCCGACGGTTCGTCGGGGGCCTGCTCCAGGACGACGTGGGCGTTGGTGCCGCTGGCCCCGAAGGAAGAGACACCGGCGCGGCGCGGGCGGCCCGTGGCGGGCCACGGCGTCGCGGCGGTGAGCAGGGAGACGGCGCCTTGCGCCCAGTCGACCTGCGGGGTGGGCCGGTCGATGTGCAGGGTGCGCGGCAGCAGACCGTGGCGGAGCGCGAGGACCGTCTTGATGACGCCGCCGACGCCGGCGGCCGCCTGGGTGTGCGTGAGGTTCGACTTGAGGGAGCCGACCCACAACGGCCGGTCCGCAGGCCGCTGTTGTCCGTACGTGGCGAGCAGGGCCTGTGCCTCGATGGGGTCGCCGAGCACGGTGCCGGTGCCGTGCGCCTCGACGGCGTCGACGTCGGCCGGGGCGAGTCCGGCGCTGTCCAGGGCCTGCCGGATGACGCGTTCCTGGGCGGGCCCGTTGGGCGCGGTCAGGCCGTTGCTCGCGCCGTCCTGGTTGACGGCGGAGCCGCGGACGACGGCGAGGACCGGGTGGCCGGCCCGGCGGGCGTCCGACAGGCGCTCCAGGAGGACCATGCCGGCGCCCTCGCCGAAGCCCGCGCCGTCGGCCGCGGCGGAGAAGGACTTGCAGCGGCCGTCCGGTGCGAGGCCGCGCTGCCTGCTGAACCCTACGTAGAAACCGGGTGTCGCCATCACTGTCACGCCGCCCGCGAGGGCCAGGGTGGCCTCGCCCGCCCGCAGGGCCTGGCAGGCCAGGTGGAGGGCGACGAGCGAGGAGGAGCAGGCGGTGTCCAGGGTGACCGCGGGCCCCTCCAGGCCCAGGGTGTAGGCGACGCGGCCGGATGCGACGCTGGCGATGGAGCCGGTGCCGAGGAAGCCCTCCAGTTCCTCGGGCACGCGGGCGAGGCGGGAGCCGTACTCGCTGTAGATGACGCCCGCGTAGACGCCGGTGCGGCTGCCCTTGAGGGTGCGGGGGTCGATGCCCGCCCGCTCGATCGCCTCCCAGGAGGTTTCCAGGAGGAGGCGCTGCTGCGGGTCCATGGCGAGGGCCTCGCGGGGCGAGATCCCGAAGAAGCCGGGGTCGAAGGCGCAGGCGTCGTGGAGGAAGCCGCCTTCGCGTGTGTACGAGGTTCCCGGCGCGTCCGGGTCGTCGTCGAAGACGCCGTCGAGGTCCCAGCCCCGGTCGGCGGGGAAGCCGGTGACGGCGTCCCGCTCCTTGACGAGCAGTTCCCACAGGTCTTCCGGTGAGTCGACGCCGCCGGGGAAGCGGCAGCTCATCGCCACCACGGCGATCGGCTCGCGGGCGCTGTCCGCCTCGTCGGCGAGCCTGCGGTTCTCCTGGCGCAGGCGCTGGTTGTCGAGTAGGGAGGCCCGCAGAGCCTCGACCACCTGGTCGTCCGTGGACATGTTCTTCCTTTCTTCCCGCGCCGGATCAGGCACGATCGCCGCCGCCGAGTGCCATCCGCACGAGGCTGTCCACTTCCATCTCCCTGATCGCGTCGGAGTCGTCCGCCACGGCTCCCGCCGCGGTCCCGGGCTCGGTCCTGGTTTCGGTCCCGGGTTCGGTCTCGGGTTCGGTGAGGCGGAGCACCGCGTCCAGGAGTCCGGCCTCGCGGAGGCGTGTCACCGGTACGGCGGCGAGCCGTCGTTGGAGTTCCCGGTCGCCGTCCGGGCGGTCGGGGCCGGCGGGGGCAGTGGGGTCAGTGGGGTCGATGGGGTCGGTTGCCGGGGCGAGGCGCGCGGTCACGTGGGCGGCCGCGGCGGCCGGGGTCGGGTGGTCGAAGACGAGGGTGGCGGGCAGGCGCAGGCCGGTGGCCGCGTTCAGACGGTTACGGAGGTCGACGGCGGTCAGGGAGTCGAAGCCGAGGTCCTTGAACGCCTGCTCCGGGTCGATCGCTTCGGGCCCGCCGTGCCCGAGGACATCGGCGACCCTGGCCCGTACCAGCGCCTCGATCCGCTCCCGGCGCTCCTCGGCCCCCAGGGACGCCAACTGCTCGCGCAGTGAGGCTGCTTGAGCGACGTCGGCTCCGTCGGCGGTGGGCCGGGCGCCGCGCACCAGGCCGCGCAGCAGCGGCGGCACGGTGCCGCGCGCGGCACCCGCCCGCAGCCGGGCGGTGTCGAGGCGCACGGGCACGAGCAGGGCGTCGTCGCGGCGCAGTGCCGCGTCGAACAGCGCGAGGCCCTGGTCGTCGGTGAGCGCGGCGACACCGCCGCGGGCCATCCGCCGGTTCCCGGTCCCGTCCAGCGTGCCGGTCATCTCGCTGCGCTGTTCCCACAGGCCCCAGGCGAGCGACTGGGCGGGCAGCCCCGCCGCGCTGCGGCGCTCGGCCAGGGCGTCCAGGTAGGCGTTGGCGGCCGCGTAGTTGGCCTGGCCCGCGTTGCCGATGACGCCCGCCGCGGAGGAGAACAGGACGAACGCGGACAGCGGCATCCCGCGCGTCGCCTCGTGCAGGGCGAGGGCCGCGTCGACCTTGGGCCGCAGCACGCGGTCGAGACGTTCGGGCGTGAGCGAGGTGACGACGCCGTCGTCGAGAACACCGGCGGCGTGCACGACGCCCGTCAGGGGGTGCTCGGCGGGCACCCCCGCCAGCAGTTCCGCGACGGCCGCCGGGTCGGCGACGTCACAGGCCGCGAACTCCGCCTCGGCGCCGAGGGCCCGGACGTCTGCGAGGAGCGCGCCGGCCCCGGGCCCGTCGGCTCCGCGCCGCCCGGCCAGGAGCAGGTGCCGCACGCCGTGGCGGTCCACGAGGTGCCGGGCCACGAGTCCGCCGAGCACGCCTCCGGCGCCGGTGACGAGGACGGTGCCGTCGGGGTTCAGCGGCGCAGGACGTTTCTCGGTCCCCTCCTCCGGTGCCGGGGCCCGGGTGAGGCGGGCCGCGAGCAGTTTCCCGTCCCGTACGGCCAGTTGGGGCTCGCCGAGGTCCAGGGCGCCCGGCAGCAGGGCGAGCAGGTCGTCGTGGTCCTGTGCGTCGACGAGGACGAGACGGCCGGGGTGTTCGGACTGGGCCGAGCGCACCAGGCCGCGTGCCGCCGCGGCCGCGGGGTCGCTCAGGCTGTCGTCAGGGCCCGTGCGTACGGCGCCGCGCGTGAGGAACACCAGGCGGGTGTCGGCGAACCGGTCGTCGGCGAGCCACGCCTGGAGGAGTTCGAGGGTGGCGCCCACGAGTGTGCGTACGGCGTGCGCGTCCTCCGCGGCGGCGTCCTCCCCGGCGGCCTTCTGCCCGGCGGCCGCGGCGCACGGCACGACGAGTACGTCGGGCACGGGCGCCCCGCCGTCGACGGCCGCGGCGAGGCCCGCGAGGTCCGGGTAGCTGTCGGGCAGCGGCACGCCGGAACCGAGAGCGGCCAGGCGGCCTTGCCGGGTGCGGTCGGTGGCGCCGGCGGGCACGGGCGTCCACTCCAGGCGGTACAGGGAGTCGTCCGCCGCCGGGGCGGTGGCGGCGCGCAGGGCGTCGACGTCGACGGGCCGGACGGCAAGCCCCGTCACCGTGATCACCGGGCGGCCGGAGAGGTCGTGCGCGGTGAGGGACACGGTCCCGTCGCTGTCCGGCCTGTCGGCGCCCGGCACGCCGGTGTCCTGGGAGAGGCGGACGCGCAGGGCTGTGGCACCGGAGGCGTGCAGGGTCACACCGGTCCACGCGAACGGCAGCCGTGCGGTGCCCGGTGCGAGGTCCGCGCCCCCGCCGCCGGGCGCCAGCCACAGCCCTTGGAGCGCCGCGTCGAGCAGCGCGGGGTGGATGCCGAAGGCGGCGGCCGCCACCTGCTGGTCCTCGTCCAGGCGTACCTCGGTGTACAGGTCGCCGCCGTGCCGCCAGGCGGCGCGCAGCCCCTGGAAGGCGGGTCCGTAGCCGTAGCCGGCCGTGGCGAAGCGCTCGTAGAGGTCCCCGACGTCGACCGGCTCGGCGCCGGCCGGGGGCCACCCCGCCCCGCCCGCCGGTGGCCCTTCCGCGGCCGTTTCGGCGAGGACTCCGGAGGCGTGCGGCGTCCATGGCGCGTCGGCCGCGGCGTCCGGCCGTGCGTGTACGTCCACCGTGCGGCGGCCGGTGTCGTCCGGGGCGCCGACGCGCACCTGGAGCTGTACGCCGCCGGTGGCGGGCAGCACAAGGGGGGCCTGGAGGGTGAGTTCCTCCAGGACGGGGCATCCGGCCTCGTCCCCGGCGCGGACGGCGAGGTCCACGAACGCGGCGCCGGGCAGCAGCACGACATCCGATACGGCGTGGTCGGCGAGCCAGGGGTGGGTGCGCGCCGAGATCCGCCCGCTGAGCAGCGTCTCGCCGGTGTCGGCGAGCTCGAAGGACGCGGCCAGGAGGGGGTGTCCGGTCGTGCCGAGACCCGCTGCCGTGACGTCGCCGCCGGTGTCCGGGCCCGGCACGGCCCAGTACGGCTGGTGCTGGAAGGCGTACGTGGGCAGGTCGACGCGGCGTGCCGCCGTGCCCGTGAACAGCGGTGCCCAGTCGACGGGGGCGCCGTGCGCCCAGGCGGCGCCGAGGGACCGGAGCACGCGCTCCATGCCGCCCTCGTCACGCCGCAGCGTGCCGAGCACGGCCGCTTCGCAACCCGCCGACTCCAGGGTCTCCTCCACCGCCGGGGTGAGGACCGGATGCGGACTCACCTCGATGTACGTACGGTGGCCCGCCGCGGCGAGGGCGCGGACGGCGGACTCGAAGCCCACGGTGCGGCGGAGGTTGGTGTACCAGTAGCGGGCGTCCATCGTCGCCGTGTCGAGCCAGTCGTCCGTCACCGTGGAGTACAGCGGGATGTCCGCCGTGGTGGGCTCGATGTCCTTGAGGGCGGTGGCCAGTTCGGCTTCGAGGGCTTCCATGTGGGCGGAGTGGGAGGCGTAGTCGACGTCGACGCGCCTGGCGCGCACCCCGTCGGCCTCGCACGCCGCCATGAGCTCCTCCAGGGCGTCCACGTCACCGGAGACCACCACCGCGGACGGCCCGTTGACCGCGGCCACCGACAGCCGTCCGTCCCAGGCCGCGATCCGCTCGGCGGCCCGGCGCGACGGCAGCGCGAGCGACACCATGCCGCCGTGCCCGGCGAGCCGGGCGATGGCGCGGCTGCGCAGGGCGACGACCTTCGCCCCGTCGTCCAGCGTCAGCGCGCCGGCCACCACGGCCGCGGCGATCTCGCCCTGCGAGTGCCCGACGACGGCGTCAGGGACGACGCCGTACGCCTTCCACAGTCGCGCGAGGGACACCATCACGGCGAAGAGGACGGGCTGCACCACGTCGACGCGGTCCAGGCCGCCGCCGTCGCGCACGACGTCGAGCAACGACCAGTCGACGTGCGGGGCGAGCGCGTCCGCACAGGCGCGCATGCCGTCGACGAACTCCCTTGACTCATCGAGGAGTTGACGCGCCATGCCGGTCCACTGCGACCCCTGTCCCGGGAACATCAGGACGGTGCGTCCTTCGGGGTCGGCGACGCCGCTGACGGCCGGGGTGTCGCCCGCGGCCCACTCCTTCAGGGCGGGCAGCAGACGGTCCCGGCCGCCGACGAGGACGGCGCGGTGCGGGAAGGCGGTGCGCCCTGCCAGGGACAGGGCGACGTCCGCCGGGTCGGCCGGGGCCGTCCGGGTCAGGTGGTGGAGCAGGCGGTCGGCCTGGGCGCGCAGGGCGTCGGCCGAGCGGGCCGACAGGAGCCAGGGCACGACTTCGGGGGCCGGGGCCGGTTCGGGCTGCGCTGTGGTGTGCTCGGGGCCCTGCGCGGTCTCCGGGCCTTCGGCGGACAGCTCGGGCGCCTGTTCCAGTACGACGTGGGCGTTGGTGCCGCTGAGGCCGAAGGAGGAGACACCCGCGCGGCGCGGCCTGCCCGTCTCCGGCCACCGCTCGGCCTCGGTGACGAGCACGACGTCGCCCTCGGTCCAGTCCACGTGGGTGGTGGGACGGTCGGCGTGGAGCGTTGCCGGGACAGTGGCGTGGCGCAGGGCCAGCGCCGTCTTCATGACGCCCGCGACACCCGAAAGGGCCTGTGTGTGGCCGATGTTGGACTTGAGGGAGCCGATCATGAGGGGTCGCCCCTCGGGCCGTTCCTGACCGTACGTGGCGAGGAGCGCCTGGGCCTCGATGGGGTCGCCCAGAGTCGTACCGGTGCCGTGTGCCTCCACCACGTCGACGTCCGCGCCGGACAGGCCGGCGTCGGCGAGGGCGGCGCGGATGACGCGCTGCTGGCTGGGCCCGTTGGGGGCCGACAGGCCGTTGCTGGCGCCGTCCTGGTTGACGGCGGAGCCGCGCAGCACGGCGAGGACGGGGTGGCCGTTGCGGCGGGCCTCGCTGAGCCGCTCGACGAGCAGCACGCCGGCTCCCTCGCCCATGCCCATGCCGTCGGCGTCGTCGGAGAACGCCTTGCACCGGCCGTCGGCGGCGAGGCCGCGCTGCCGCGAGAAGCTGATGAGGGCGCCGGGTGTCGCCATCACCGCGACGCCGCCGACCAGGGCCAGCGTGCAGTCACCGGCGCGCAGCGCGCGGGCGGCCAGGTGCAGGGCGACCAGGGACGACGAGCAGGCGGTGTCGATGGTGACCGCCGGGCCCTCCAGACCGAGCGTGTAGGCGACGCGCCCGGAGACGACGCTGGGGGCGCTGCCGGTCAGCAGATGGCCCTCGCCCTCCGCGGAACGGGCCACCGCGGCACCGTAGTCGCTGTAGTTGACGCCTGTGAAGACGCCCGTGCGGCTGCCGCGCAGCGCCTCCGGGTCCAGGCCCGCGCGTTCCAGGGCCTCCCAGGAGATTTCGAGGAGGAGCCGCTGCTGCGGGTCCATGGCGAGGGCCTCGCGGGGCGAGATGCCGAAGAAGGCGGCGTCGAAGTCGGCGGCGTCGTGCAGGAATCCCCCGTGCCGGGTGGTGGAGGTGCCGGGGTTCTCCGGGTCGGGGTCGTAGAGCGCGTCGAGGTCCCAGCCGCGCCCGGCCGGGAATCCGGTGACGGCGTCGCCGCGGTCGGCGAGCAGCTGCCACAGCTCCTCGGGCGAGGTGACGCCGCCGGGCAGGCGGCAGCCCATGGAGACGATGGCGATCGGCTCGTCGCCGGCCGCTTCGGCACGGGCACGGATGTCCGTCACCACCGCCGTCCCGTCCGCTGTCCCGTCCGCCGTCTCGTCCGCTGTCTCTTCCGCGCCGAGCAGGCAGGACTTCAGGTGGGCGGCGAGAGCGGTGGCCGACGGGTGGTCGAAGACGAGGGTCGACGGCAGCCGCAGGCCGGTCGCCTTGTTGAGCCGGTTGCGGAGCTCGACGGCGGTGAGGGAGGCGAAGCCGAGCTCCTGGAACGCCTTCCCCGGCGGTACGGCGTCGGCGCGGTCGTGGCCGAGGACGGCGGCGGCGTGGCCGCGGACGAGGTCGAGCAGCAGCCGGTCACGCTCGGCGGGCTGCCGCAGCGCGGTGAGCCGCCGCCGCAGCTCGGAGGCGGCCGGGGCGTCGGCCTCGCCGTGGCCCTCCAGGGCGCGGCGGGCCTCGGGGACGGTGCGCAGGAGCGGGCTGGGGCGGCTGGAGGTGAACACCGGGGCGAACTGCTCCCAGTCGACGTCGGCGACGGTCACGAGCGTCTCGTCGTCGTCGAGGACGTGCTGGAGCGCGGTGAGCGCCCGTTCGGCGTCGATCCGGGGCAGGCCGTGCTCTTCGAGGTTGAAGAGGTCGGTGTCCTCGGTGGCCGGCGCGCCGCCCTCGGCCAGAGGCCCGGCCCGCCAGATGCCCCAGTCGACGGTGGTCGCGCTCAGGCCGCGGCCGCGCCGGTGCTGGGCGAGGGCGTCGAGGTGGGCGTTGGCCGCGGAGTACGCGCCGTGGTCGCCGCTCCCCCAGACGCCGGCGATCGAGGAGAACAGCACGAACGCGTCGAGTTCGCGGTCCAGCAGCGCGTCGAGGTGCGCCGCGCCTGCCGCCTTGGCTGCGACGACGCTCTCGTACGCCGATACGGGGATGGTGTCGAGCGGGGCGAGCGCGATGTACGCGGCGGCGTGCACGACGGCGGTGACGGGCGTGCCGTCGGCGTCGAGCCCGGCGAGAAGCCGTTCTACCTGGTCGCGGTCGGCCAGGTCGCAGACGGGCATGGCGAGGGTCGTGCCGAACTCGGCGAGCTCCGCGCGGAGTTCGCCCGCTCCTGGCACGTCTCCCCCGCGGCGCCCTGGCAGGACCAAGTGCGTGGCGCCGCCGCGTGCCAGCCAGCGGGCCAGGTGCGGGCCGAGCGCTCCGGTGCCGCCGGTGAGCAGGACGGTGCCCCGGGGCCTCCAGGCGCGCGCGGGGTGGGCGGTCCGGGGGGCGCGGACGAGACGGCGGACGGCGAGACCGGTGGGGCGCACCGCGAGCTGGTCCTCACCGTCGGGACCGCCGAGCGCGGCGCAGAGCCGTTCCCCGGCGCGGGCGTCGACCGTCCCGGGCAGGTCCACCAACCCGCCCCAGCGCTGCGGGTGTTCCAGCGCGGCGACCATGCCGGTGCCCCACACCTGCGCCTGCGCGGGCGCGACGAGCGGATCGGCCGCACCCGTGGACACGGCGCCCTGGGTGGCACACCACAGGGGCGCGCCGACACCGAGGTCACCCAGTGCCTGGACGAGCGCGAGGGTCAGGACCGTCCCTGCGGGCAGGCCCGGGTGGCACGGATGCGGGGAGTCGGCCAGCCCGAGAAGCGAGAGAACCCCGGAGAGGGCGCGCCCGTCGACAGCGTCGGTGAGGGTGGCGGCGAGTCGGGTGCGGTCGAGACAGGTGTGGTCGGTGGTGTCGCGGGGGGCGGTGACAGGGCCGTCGAGGGCGGGGCCATCGGGGGCGAGTCGGGGCGCGTTGGTGATGTGCGTCGCGCTGCTCAGCGGGACGGCTGTCGTGAGCACCTCGGCCCCGTGTTTCCGCAGGGCCCGTACGACGGCCCGCGCCGTTTCGGTCTGCTCGTGGTCTTCGGGGATCAGGACCAGCCATGTCCCGTCGAGCGCGGGGGCGGGCGGGTCGGGGACGGGGTGCCAGGTGACGTGGTAGCGCCAGGCGTCGGAGGGGTCAGGGGCGGTCCGGTGGCGCCACTGGTTCAGGGCGGGGAGGACCTCGCGCAGCGGTTCCGCGTCGACGGCGAGGGCGGTGGCCACCTCCGTCACGTCGCCGCGTTCCACCAGGCCCCAGAAGCCCGTTTCGCCGTCGCCGTCACCATCGTCGACCGGTGGCGGTGGCGACGCGGGTGTCAGCCAGTGGCGGCGCTGTTGGAACGGGTACGTGGGCAGGTCGACGCGGCGCGCGTCCCCGCCCTCGTACACCCTTCGCCAGTCCACCGGCACACCGCGCGCCCACAGTTCGGCCGCGGAGGTGAGGGCGCGGCGGAGGCCGCCCTCGTCGCGGCGCAGGGTGCCGGTGACGACGGCGTCGGGGGCGCCCGCGGACTCGGCGGTGTCCTGGACCGGCACCGTCAGGACGGGGTGCGGGGACACTTCGAGGAAGACTCCGTGGCCCTGCTCGGCGAGTGCGCGGACGGCGGTGTCGAAGCGCACGGTGCGGCGCAGGTTCCGGTACCAGTACGCCGCGTCCATGGCCGTGGTGTCCAGCCACTCCCCCGTGACGGTGGAGAGGAGCGGGATGCGGGAGGCGGCCGGGGTGATGCCGGAGAGGGCCGTCAGGATGTCGTGTTCGATGCTCTCGACGTGCGCGGAGTGGGAGGCGTAGTCGACGGGGACCGTGCGGGCCCGCACACCGTTCATGGCGCAGGCCGCGGTCAGTTCGGCGAGGGCCGCCGCGTCACCGGACACCACCACGGACGCCGGACCGTTGACGGCGGCGACCGACAGGCGCGACGCCCAGGGGGCGATCACTTCCTCGGCCCGCTCAAGGGGCACCGCGAGCGAGACCATGCCGCCGTCGCCCGCGAGCGCGGCGATGGCCCGGCTGCGCAGGGCGACGACCTTCGCCCCGTCCTCCAGGGAGATCGCCCCGGCGACCACCGCCGCGGCGATCTCCCCCTGGGAGTGCCCCACCACGGCGTCCGGTTCGACACCCCAGGACCGCCACAGGGCGGCCAGCGACACCATCGTCGCGAACAGCGCGGGCTGCACCACGTCGACCCGGTCCAGCGCGGCCGCGCCGGGCCCGCCGCGTACGGCATCGCGCAGCGACCAGTCGACGAAGGGCGCCAGCGCGTCCTCACAGGCGGCCATGGAGCGGGCGAACTCCGGTGCTGTGTCGAGGAGTTCGCGGCCCATTCCGGGCCACTGCGCGCCCTGCCCCGGGAAGACCATGGCGATCCGTCCGGGCGTGGGCTCCGCGAGGCCGGTGACGGCGGCCGCGGCGTTCTCGGGGTCGCGGGCCATCTCGTCCAGCGCCGCGAGGAGTTCGGCGCGGTCGGCGGCCGTCACGGCGGCGCGGTGCGCGAACGCGGTCCGTGTGGTGGCGAGCGAGTAGCCGATGTCGGCGGGGCGCGCGTCCGGGTCCCCGGTGAGGCGCGCCCTGAGGCGTACCGCCTGGTCGCGCAGGGCGGCCGCGGTGCGCGCGGAGAGCACGCACGGCACGACGTCCGGCACGACGTCCGGGACGGTGCCGCCGATGCGCTCGGTGGTGCCATCGGGGACCGCGGGGCGCGGCGGCGGCTCGGACTCCGGGGCCTGTTCCAGGATGACGTGGGCGTTGGTGCCGCTCATGCCGAAGGAGGAGACGCCCGCCCGGCGCGGCCCGCCGGTCTCGGGCCACTCCCTGGCCTCGGTCAGGAGCGCGACACCGCCTTCGCTCCAGTCCACGTGCGGTGTCGGCTCGGTGATGTGCAGGGTCGGCGGCAGCATGCCGTGGCGCAGCGCGAGAACCGTCTTGATGACGCCGGCGACCCCGGCGGCGGCCTGGGTGTGGCCGATGTTGGACTTCATCGAGCCGAGCCACAGCGGCTGTCCGGCGCGGCGTTCCCTGCCGTACGTGGCGAGCAGCGCGTCGGCCTCGATGGGGTCGCCGAGGGTGGTGCCGGTGCCGTGGGCCTCGACGGCGTCGACGTCGGCGGCGGACAGGCCCGCGTCGGCGAGCGCGTCGCGGATGACGCGCTGCTGGCTGGGCCCGTTCGGCGCGGTGAGGCCGTTGCTGGCGCCGTCCTGGTTGACGGCGGAGCCGCGCAGCACGGCGAGGACGGGGTGGCCGTTGCGGCGGGCGTCCGACAGGCGTTCCAGGAGGAGCATGCCGACGCCCTCGCCCCAGCCGGTGCCGTCGGCGGAGGCCGAGAACGGCTTGCAGCGGCCGTCGGCGGCCATGGCTCCCTGCCGGCTGAACTCGGTGAACACCGACGGCCGCGACATCACGGTCACGCCGCCCGCCAGGGCGAGGGAGCACTCCTCGGCGCGCAGTGCCCGCGCCGCCTGGTGCAGGGCGACGAGCGACGCCGAGCAGGCGGTGTCGACGGTGACCGCGGGCCCCTCCAGGCCGAGTGCGTAGGCGACGCGGCCGGACATGACGCTCATCGAGTTGCCGGTCATCAGGAAGCCCTGGACGGTCTCGGGGGCGCCGGTGCCGAGCTGGGCGTAGCCCTGGTCGATGGCGGCGGCGAACACGCCGGTGCGGGAGGCGCGCAGCGACGCCGGGTCGATGCCGGCGCGTTCGACGGCTTCCCACGCGGCCTGGAGCAGCAGCCGCTGCTGCGGGTCCATCGCGACGGCTTCGTGCGGCGACACGGCGAAGAACTCGGCGTCGAAGTCGGCGGCGCCGTCGATGAACGCGCCCCGGCAGGGCACGCCGCCCGCGGTGAGCCGTGCGGTGTCCCAGCCGCGGTCGCCGGGCACGCCGGTGACGGTGTCGCGGCCGGCGGCGAGGAGGTCCCACAGCTCCTCGGGGGTGCGGACGCCGCCGGGGAAGCGGCAGCTCATCGAGACCACGGCGATCGGCTCGCGGTTCCTGCCCTCCGCCTCGCGCAGCCGTCGGCGGGTGTCGCGCAGGTCGACGGTGACGCGGTTGAGGTAGTCACGGAGCTTCTGCTCGGTGGCCTGTGACTTCTGCTCGGTGAGCTGCGGCTTCTGCTCGGTGGGCTGTGACTTCTGCTCGTTCCGTGCGTGCTGCGGCTTCTGTACGGGACTCACGAGATGCCCAGCTCCTTGTCGATCAGGTCGAAGATCTCTTCGTTGGTGGCGGACTCGACGGCTTCGGCGGAGTCCGCGTCGCCGTCGGCCGCGTCGGCCCCGGCGGTCCCCGTCGCCGGTTCGAGGCGGGCGAGGACGACGCGCAGCCGCCGGGCGAGGTCCGCGCGCCGCTGTGCCCCGTCGGTGCCCGCGCCGGCCAGTTCGGTCGTGAGCGCGTCGAGCCGGTCGAGTTCGGCGGCGCCCGGTGGCGCGGCCGGTGCGGCACCGGCGAGGAGCCGGCCGGCGAGGTGGCGGGCGAGCGCTTCGGGGGTGGGGTGGTCGAAGACGAGCGCGGCCGGCAGCCGGGTGCCGGTCACCGCCATGAGCCGGTTGCGGAGCTCGACGCCGGTGAGCGAGTCGAAGCCGAGCTCCTTGAACGGCCGTTCCGCTCCGATCAGGTCGGTGGAGGCGTGGCCGAGGACGGCGGCCGCGTTGCCGCGCACCAGGTCGAGCAGGGCCCGGTGGGCCTCGGCGGGCGGCAGCTGCGCCAGCTGCTCGGCGAGCGAGGGCCCGGTGCCGCCGGTGGTCCCGGCGGGGGCCGCAGGCGCGGCACCGCGGCGCGCACCGCGTACAAGGCCGCTGAGCAGCGGCGGCAGCGGGCTGCCCGTGGCGGCCGCCGCGCGCAGCGTCGCCGTGTCGATGTCGGCGGCAAGTACGTGCGGCTGCGCCGCGGTCAGCGCCGCGTCGAAGAGGGCGAGGGCCGCTTGGGTGGTCAGGGCGCCGATGCCGCCCCGCGCCATCTTCCGCACGTCGGCGTCGGTGAGGTGTGCGGTCAGGGCGCTGCGCTCCTCCCACATGCCCCATGCGACGGAGACGGCGGGCAGCCCTTCGGACCGGCGGCGTGCGGCCAGTGCGTCGAGTGAGGCGTTGGCGGCGGCGTAGTTGGCTTGTCCGGCGCTGCCGAGCAGGGCGGCTCCGGAGGAGAACAGGACGAAGGCGGCCAGGTCGCGGTCCCGGGTCAGTTCGTGCAGGGCGAGCGCGGCGTCCGCCTTGGGCCGCAGGACGCGTTCGAGCTGCTCGGGGGTGAGCGCGGTGACGGTGGCGTCGTCGAGGACTCCGGCGGCGTGCACGACACCGGTGAGCGGGTGCGTGTCAGGTATGCCCGCGAGGAGTTCGGCGAGCGCGGCACGGTCGGTCACGTCGCAGGCCGTGACGGTCACGTCGGCGCCCGTCTCGGCGAGTTCGCGTACGAGCTGTTCGGCGCCCGGGGCCGCCATGCCGAGGCGTCCCGTCAGGAGCAGCCTGCGTACGCCGTGGGCGGTCACGAGGTGGCGGGCGACCAGGCTTCCGAGGGTGCCGGTGCCGCCGGTGATCAGGACGGTGCCGTCTGGGTCGAGGGGTGCGGGCAGGGTGAGGACGTTCTTGCCGATGTGCCGGGACTGGCTCAGGTGGCGGAACGCCTGGGGGGCCTGGCGCAGGTCCCAGCAGGTGAGGGGCAGCGGCGTCAGGACGCCCCGCTCGAACAGGGACAGGACTTCGGCGAGCATCGCGCCGACCCGCTCCGCCCCGGCCTCCATCAGGTCGAAGGCCCGGTAGTGGACGCCGGGGTGTTCGCGTGCGACCTCGTCGGCGTCGCGTACGTCGGTCTTGCCCATCTCCACGAAGTGGCCGCCGCGCGGCAGCAGCGTCAGTGACGCGTCGACGAACTCCCTTGCCAGGCAGTCGAGTACGACGTCCACGCCTTGGCCGTCGCTGGTTGCGAGGAAGCGGTCGGCGAAGTCGAGGGTGCGGGTGGAGGCGATGCGGTCGGCGGTGAGGCCGGAGGCCCGCAGCACGTGCTGCTTGGCCGGGCTCGCCGTCCCGTAGACCTCGGCTCCGGCGTGCCGGGCGAGCTGGACGGCGGCCATGCCGACGCCGCCCGCCGCCGCGTGCACGAGGACCGACTGGCCGCGCCGCAGCCCGCCGAGGTCGAACAGGCCGTAGTAGGCGGTGAGGAAGACGATCGGCACCGACGCGGCCTGCGCGAAGGTCCAGCCGGCCGGTATCCGGGCGAGGGTGCGGCGGTCGGCGACGGCGGTGGGCCCGAAGGCGCCGCCGAAGACACCCGTCACCCGGTCCCCCGGCGCCAGGTCGCCGACGCCCGCGCCCACCTCGAGGACGACTCCGGCGCCCTCGCTGCCGAGCCCTGCCTGGTCCGGGTCGAGTCCGAGGGAGACCACCACGTCGTGGAAGTTGAGGCCCGCGGCCCGTACGGCGACACGGACTTGTCCCGCGCCGAGCGGGGCGAGCGCGTCGGGCGCGGGGACGGTCGCGAGTCCGTCGACCGTACCGTCCCCGGACAGGGCGATCTGCCAGGCGTCCGCGCTGTCGGCCGGCGGCACCAGGGTGTCCCGGCCGGGCCCCGCGGTCAGGCGCGGCACGAGGACTTCCCCGGAGCGCACGGCGACGTGGGGTTCGCCCGAGGCGAGCGCTGCGGGCAGGGCGGCACGGGATTCCGGCCGGCCGTCGAGGTCGACGAGCAGGAACCGGCCGGGGTGTTCGGTCTGCGCGGTCCGCAGCAGCCCCCACACGCCGGAACGCGTCCAGTCGGCCGCCCGGTCACCGGGTCCGGTGGTCACCGCGCCCTGGGTGACGACGGCGAGGACGGAGTCGTCGAACCGCTCGTCGGACAGCCACTCCTGTACGAGGGCGAGGCACTCGGCGGTGGTGGCGTGGAACGCCGCGACCTCATCCATACCGACGCCCGTACCGGTGTCCGTACCGACGTCCGTACCGACGTCGGTGCCCGCCTCCGAGCCACCGTCCGCGCCACCGCCCGGGCCTTCGCGCACGGCGTCCGGCTGTGGGCAGTCGGCGACGACCAGGGCGGGTACGGGACTGTCCGGCTCGCCGCGCAGGACAGCCATGTCGCCCCAACTCGACGCCTCCAACGGCTCCTTTGCGTCCAGCGCGGGCACCCAGTCCACCCGGTACAGCCCGTCCCGGCCGTGCCCGGCACGCTGTGTCCCGGCCGCCGACGCGGGGCGCAGGGCGAGCGAACCGGCCGACAGGACCTCCTGCCCCGCGAGGTCGTACACGGTCAGGGCGACGGCTTCCGGCCCCTCGCCGGTGAGCCGGACCCGTACGGCGGTGGCCCCCGTGGCGTGGGCGGTCACGTCGTTCCAGCTGAACGGCAGGCGCGCGGTGTCGTCGCGGCCGGGCAGCAGCGCGGCGGTCTGCAAGGCGGCGTCCAGGAGTGCCGGGTGCAGGCGGTAGGCGGGGGCGTCGGCGTGCTGCCGCTCGTCCAGGACGAGTTCGGCGCAGACCTCGCCGTCCCTGGCCCAGGCGGCGCGGATGCCCTGGAACGTGGGCCCGTACGTGTATCCGGCGGCCGCGAACCGTTCGTAGAGGCCGCCGATGTCCACGGCCTCGGCGCCGGGCGGCGGCCAGGCGACGAGAGCGGGTGCCGCGGGCCGGGCCAAGGGGGCGACGGCTCCGGTGGCGTGAGCCGTCCATGAGGACACCGAGGCCACCGAGGCCACCGAGGACGCCGAGGACCCGGAGGACCACGAGGATGCGTCCCCGGAGTCCGGATCGGTCTCGCGCTCGGCCCGCGAGAAGAGGCCGAGCGTCCGTCGCCCGTCCCCGTCGGGCGCCCCGAGCCGCACCTGGACGCGGACGGCGCCCTCGTCGGGCAGCAGGAGCGGTGCGGACAGGGTGAGTTCGTCCACCGTGGCGCAGCCGGCTTCGGCCGCGGCGCGCAGCGCGAGTTCCAGGAAGGCGGTGCCGGGCAGCAGGACGGCCCCGTCGACGGCGTGCTCGGCGAGCCACGGGTGGGTGCGCCGCGAGAGGCGGCCGGTGCACAGGAGTTCACCCGTGTCGGCGATCTCCACGGCGGCGCCCAGGAGCGGATGTCCTGTCGTCCCGAGCCCTGCGGAGGCGACATCCCAGCTGGTGGTCGGGACGTCCAGCCAGAGACGGCGCTCCTGGAAGGGGTAGGTGGGCAGGTCGGTGCGGGTGGCTCCGGTGCCCTCGAAGACGGGAGACCAGTCGACCGCGATGCCGTGCGTGTGGGCCTGCCCCAGAGCGAGCAGCATCCGCTGGAGCCCGCCCTCGTCCCGGCGCAGCGTGCCCAGGACCACACCGCTCGCCCCGGCCGCCTCCAGAGTCTCCTCGACCGCCATGGCCAGCACCGGATGCGGGCTCACCTCGACGAAGGCCCCGAAGCCGTCACCCGCCAGAGTCCGCACGGCCGCCTCGAACCCGACCGTGCGACGCAGGTTCGCGTACCAGTACCCAGCACCCATCACCGAGGTGTCCAGCCACTCCCCCGTGACGGTCGAGAACAGCGGGACGTCACCGCGGACCGGCGAGACGCCGTCCAGAGCCTCCCTCAACTCCTCCTCGATCTCCTCCACATGGGCCGAGTGCGATGCGTAGTCCACATCGATACGACGGGACCGCACCCCCTCGGCCTCACAGCTGCCCAGCAACTCGTCGAGGGCGTCGGAGTCACCCGACACCACCACTGCCGCGGGCCCGTTGACGGCGGCCATCGAAAGCCGCCCGCCCCAGGCGGCCAGCCGCTCCTCCACCGCGGCGGACGACAGCGCCAGCGACACCATCCCGCCGCGCCCGGCGAGGCGCACGATGGCCCGGCTGCGCAGGGCGACGACCTTCGCCCCGTCCGCCAAGGACAGCCCACCGGCCACCACCGCCGCCGCGATCTCCCCCTGGGAGTGCCCGACGACGGCATCGGGCACCATGCCGTGGGCACGCCACAGCCGCGCCAGCGACACCATCACCGCGAACAGCACCGGCTGCACGACATCCACCCGCTCGAGCCCGTCGCCCGAGCGCACCACGTCCAGCAGCGACCACTC
>NZ_JBFBEE010000051.1:0-27245 GCF_040683555.1 Streptomyces sp. NPDC093510 | reverse complement strand
CCCCGCGCCCCTGACAGCACCTTCGGCCGGGCGGCGAGGAGGACGACCCAGGGGCGCGGGGAACTGCGCGACCAGCCACAGCGGACCCGCGGACACACGAGAGCCGTCAGAACGGAATCCCGGACCCGCTGGGGCGCGGCGCGCAGCGGGTCTGCCTCCGCAAGGCGCGGATCGGGTGCCACAGCTCCGCCGCGTCGTCCGGCGCCGTGCGCCATATGAGGCCGTCCGGATGGTGCAGGACCGCCGTGACCTCGTCCGGCGTGGGAGGCTCCGCGTTACCGCGGAGGTAGACCGCCCGCAGGCCGAGGTTCCGCAGCCGTGTCAAGGCCCTCGCGCGGTTCAGGGCGTGCACGATCATCCTGACCGTGCCGCCGCCCGGCGTCGGGCTCGGCAGTGTCAGCGCCACCACCACGCTGCCGTTGGGCAGCTTGCAGAAACCACCTGCGGACATGCTCTGTCACACCCCCGTGAAACGTCGCGTCAATAAGAGAACCACAGGACGCACCTAAACACGATCGGCCGCCGCCCGCTAGGGGGCGACGGCCGATCATGGCTTGACCTGCGTAAACGCTAATTACTTCTTGGAGGGGCCCACCTGGACCGTGATCGTCGAGCCATCCTTCGGCTGCTTGATGATCTTGATCTGAGTGTTGGTGTCAGTGACCTTCACACTTCCGGTGGGGTTCTCCTTGTACCAGTAGGTGCCCTTGTGGTCGTCGAAGACCGGGACGCCCTTCTGGGACTTGATCTTCAGCGCGACGTCCGCGTTGTGGAGCGTGAACTTGTCGGTCGCGTACTTGCTGAAGGGCGCGTCGAACGGCTGGATCTTGTTGCGCAGAACCGTGCCGTCCTTCCACTTCAGCGGCTTGGCGTGGGCGTCCACCGGCAGGATCAGACCCTGGCCCGGGTGGGCGCTGGTGTTGTTGTCCTTCTGCGAGGTGTCCCACTGCCAGACCATCAGGCCGGTCTGGTACGGGTAGTGCTCGACCCAGTCGGGACGGGACTGCGAGAAGCCGAAGTTGTACGGGCCGACCTCCAGGGTCTTGTCGTACGACACGTACTGGCGGTTCTCGGCGAGGTAGTACTGGTCGTACTTCTTGGTGAAGGACTCACCGATGCGCGAGAAGCCCTTCGACGTCCAGCCGTTGTCGTCGCCCTCGGCGCCGTCCTCGAACAGCTTGGCGCCGTCCGCGGTGATGGCGAGCGCGTCGGCCGCGAAGCCCTTGCCGCCCGCGCCGCCGTCCGTGGCGTAGCGGAAGCGGATGTCGATCTTCTTGCCCGCGTAGGCGTCGAGCGGGAAGACCAGCTTCTTGTACGCGCCGGAGACACCGGTCAACGCGGGCTTGTCGCCGGCGTCACGGGTGATCGGCTTGCCGTCCGCGGTGCCGTCCACCGGCGTGTAGTTGGCGCCGCCGTCCGTCGAGACCTCGGTGTAGAGGTAGTCGTAGTTGGCCTCGATGTCCCACCAGCCGTCGAGCGAGAGCTCGGCCTTGGACTTGCCGGTCAGGTCGACCGAGCGCGTCAGGGTGTTCTTGAGGTCGTCGCCCTGGTCGCTCCACCACTGCTTGGAGCCCTCGGTGGGCTTCACGACGGTGGTGGTGACGGACTTCTTCGGCAGGTCGACGAGGAGCGCCTGGCGGTGCCGGGTGTTGTACGCGGCGACGCCCAGCTTGTGCTCGGACTCCGTCGCGGCCTTGGCCTTGGCGTAGTCGAGCCAGCCCAGCTGGAACTTGTCCCAGGCGGTCATGTCGCCCGGCATGTCGCCGATGGCGTCCTTGCCGGTGCCGAGCCACGAGCCGGCCGACATCAGCGACCAGAAGCCGACCGAGTTGTCGCCCTTGCCCGTGGTGTCGTACAGGTCCGGCAGACCGAGGTCGTGGCCGTACTCGTGGGCGAAGACGCCGAGGCCGCCGTTCTCCGGCTGCATCGTGTAGTCGCCGACCCAGATGCCGGTGTCGCCGATCTGGGTGCCGCCGCCCTTGTTGTTGCCGGGGCCGGTCTTGCCCGCGTCGTTGCCGTACGCGTACCAGCGGTGCGCCCACAGGGCGTTCTCGCCCTCGGCGCCGCCGCCGGCCGACTCGTCCTCGCCCGCGTGGACGATCTGGAAGTGGTCGATGTAACCGTCGGGCTCGTTGAAGTCGCCGTCGTTGTCGAAGTCGTAGCGGTCCCAGAGGTCGTACTTGGACAGGTCCGCCTTGATCTGCGCGTCCGTGCGGCCCCGGGCCTTCTGGTCCTTCGTCCAGGCGGTCACGCCGTCCTTGACCGCGTCCCAGACGTTGGCGCAGTTGGTGTCACCGCAGTAGTTCGAGCCGTAACGGGCCTCGTTGTAGTCGACCTTGACCCAGTCGGAGACCTCGCCGTCGACCGAGTAGCGGCCCGAGGAGGTCTTCTCGTAGTAGGTCTTCAGCGAGTGCTTGGCCTTGCCCTTGCTGTCCTTGCCCTTGCCGAAGTACAGGTCCTGGAAGTGCTTCTTGTTGTAGTCCTTCTGCCAGGCCGTGCTGTTGTCCTTCGCCCTGTCGGGCTTGGCTATCTTGTTGTGCAGCGGGCCGGGCTTGCCGCCGTACTTCTTGACCGGCTGCTCCGGGCCCTCGGGGCCGTCCGGGTCGTACATGGTCGTGTCGTCGACCTTGTTCCCGAACTCGACCAGGATCGTGAAGATCTTGTCGGTCTTCTCCCGGCCCAGCTCGACATACTTCTTGTCGTCGAGCTTGACGACCTGGGAGCCGCCGCGCCGCTGGATCTTGGCGTCACCCTCGACGACCTGCTGCAACGCGGCCTTGCGCTGCTGCGCCTGCTGCTTGCTGAACGGGCCTTCGAGGTCGTGGTCGACGTGTGCCTTGGTGCGCGACGGGTCCTGCCGGTCGACCGCGGGCGCGCCCGAGGTGCCGTCCTCGGCCGAGGCCGTCGCCGCCGAGAACGTCGCGGCGGCCGCGGCCATCGCCACGGCCACCGCGGTGGCTCTGAACGTCCGTGTTCTGACTGTCACTTGATGTTGTCCTCCCCCGCGCCCGCGCGAAAATGGCGGACCGAAATTCCCGGTCGGAGGAGGTCCGCGCGCGATGTACGCGTCACAAGTGACGACATTCGACCGGAAGTGCGGGAGAAAAGACAGACCTTGACTTGCACAGGCCAAGTGCACTATGCAGACTTCCGGCTCCGGTATCCGGACGCGGAGCACTGCTTTACGAGGAACGCCAACAGGCGCGCCGGACCGTCCACTTGATGGACGCCATGAACCCGTGCGCCCCCTGTGCTGCGGCACCGTGGGTTAGGTCATGCTTACCGCCCGTTCCCGTCGGGCATGGAGCGGAATAGAGTCAATCGACGGTGCGCTACCGCGCGAGGCGGCACATCCCAAGTCGCCGCCGTCGAGCCCCCTTTGATTCGTAAACAGCCGTTCACACATCCGCATCCGCCCCCACGGCCACAAGACGTGGGGGGATCACTGCCGAGGACGGATCACGTCATGCCGCGTCCCATGCCACGTCCGACCACCGCACAGATCACCTACGGTTCGGTGACCGTCATCTTCTCGACCCTCGCGATGCTGCTGCTCTCCCAGACCGCCTCGGGAGTCGGCGTCGCGGTGATAGCCCTGGCCGCCCTCGGCCTCGGCTTACTGGTCGCCATGACCGTCCCCCTGCCCAAACCCTCCGGAAGGCCCGCGGCACCCGTCGCGCGCTCCGTGCCGGCGGCCGCCCCCGCCGGCGACCGCGTACCGGCACAGCACGCCGCGGCGCCTAGGCGCTGACCACCACCGTCTTGGCGGCCTTGTCGTGCAGGCCCTGCTTGTAGGGCTTGTCGAAGAAGCTCCAGCCGCCACAGATCACCGTCCACACGCAGGCACAGCAGAACGCGAACGGCAGCCAGAGCACGGCCGCGCGGGCCAGCGCGGTCTGCAGGGACGGCGTGGCACCGTCGTTGAGGTTCGCGACGCGCATCCCCAGCCACTTCTTGCCCAGGGTCTGCCCGGTCCTGGAGATCATGAAGGTGTCGTACGCGATGTAGAGCACGGCGGCCACCAGGGACTGGCCGAACGACTTGCCCGTGTTCACCTCGTCCGGGTCGATGTCGTACTCCGACGTGCCGAACAGCCACGACAGCAGGCCGACGACGATGCCCACCAGAATCATGTCGATGATGCGGGCGAGCACGCGCTTGCCGCTGTCGGCGAGCGGAGGCATTCCGGCGAGGGGGTCCTGCCCGCCGTAGCCACCGGGTCCGCCGCCGTACGGGTCGCCGTCGTAGGGCGGTGGCGGGGCGCCGTACGGGGAACCGCCGCCCGCTCCCGGGGGCGGGGTGTCGTACGGAGAGCCGCCGCCCTGCGGAGGCTGCTGCGGCGGCGGTTGTTGCGGCGGCGGCTGCTTCTTGAACGGGTCGTCGTCGTCCGGTGACGGGTACCGCGGCGGTTCGGTGCTCATGGCCCGAGTCGACCGCGACGGCCCCGGCCCCGCATCCGGCGAGCGGCCGACCGGGTTACCCGGCGGCGGTCACGCCCCGGGGCACTCACCCCGCGACGAAGGTGTTCGCCGCCTTGTCGTGCCAGCACTGGCGCCACGGCCGGTCGAAGACGCACCAGAGCACGCCGACGACGCCGATCACGAGCAGACCCGGCACGCTGTACACCAGCCAGCGCTTGAGCGCCGCCCCGAACGTCGGTGCCTCGTGCTCCTCGATGTCCCTCACCTCGATGCCGCACACCTTCTTGCCGAGGGTGCGGCCCCACTTGGCGGTGGGCAGCGCCTCGTACACGACGCCGAAGAGCAGCAGGACGGCGAGGACGATGCCGAGGTAGCCGGCGGTGGTGCCGTCGAGCAGCCAGACGGTGGTCTTCTCGCCGGAGAGCTTCGCCGCGTCGATCTTGCTGTCGACGTGGTCGGCGGCCTTGGTGCCGAGCGGCAGGGCGGCGGCGCCGGTGACGACGGCGAGGACGACGCTGTCGACGAGGCGTGCCGCCAGGCGCCTGCCGAGGCCGGCGGGGCGGGCCGCGGCCTGGGCCTGCGCGACCGCGAGGAACGGGTCGGCGGCGACGGGCTTCCACGGCACGACGGGCTGTCCCTCGCCCTCGCCCTGCGGTGCGGGGGCGGGCGCGGCGCCCGCGGGGGCGGCCGGGGACTGGGCGAGCTGGTGCACCTGCTGCGCCCAGGAGGGCGAGCCGCCGCCGGGCCCGGAGGTGACGGGCGTGGGCACGCCACCCTGCTGCGGCACCGAGGGCTGGGGCTGAGGCTGGGGCTGGGGCTGGGGCTGGGGCTGGGGTTGCGCCTGGGCCGGCGGGGGTGTGGCTGTCTGCGAGGGCGTGGCCGTCTGCGGGGGTGTGGCCGTCTGCGGGGGTACTCCGCCCTGCTGCGGTACGGAGGGCGGCGTGGCGTCGCTCCGGCCGCCCTGCCGCGCGGACTTGGGCCGGATCGCGCGGATCGCCATCGTGCCGTCGGTGACGCCGGGACCCTCCGACGCGGCGGGCCGCACCGGCCCGGTCGGCCGACGGAACGTCACTGTGCCCTCGCCCGCAGGCGGCTTGGCGGCACCCGGCTTTATGGCGCGGATGGTGACCGTGCCGGGGTTGCTGTCGTCGTGCGAAGGCTCGGGGGTCCTGGCCGCCTCGGGGGTCTGCGCGGGCCGGGCGTCGCCGGGGGCCTCCGCGCGGTGCGCCGCGTCACCGGGCACGCGCGGGTCGGGCCGTTCCGGGGTCCCGCCCCAGGAGATCCGGGGCTCCTGCTCGCCGCCGAGTCCGGTCTGCCGTCCCGCGTCGGCCTGCCAGGCGGACGCGGGTTCGGGCCTGGCACCGTGCTGGTCCACCGGCGCCGCCTGCGCCTCGGACTGTCCCGCCGCGATCGCCCCCGTCGAAGGGCCCGGCTCGGACTGGCCCAACTGCGGCTCCTCGTCGAAGAAGACGGGGCCCGTCTCCTCAGCGGGCGCGGACGCGGGCGCGGACGACGCGGACGCGGGCGCGGGCGACCCGGGCGCGGGCGCCTGCGTCGTCACGCCGGGCGGCGGCGGCAGCGGCTCGCCGTCGGACGGGGCGGGACGGCTCGTTCCGGGCACCCAGGCGGCACCGTTCCAGTACCGGACATATCCGGGAATGGACGGGTCGGGGTAGTAGCCTTCGCGCGGCCGTTCGTCGCCTGGGGCCGGAGTTGGGGCGCTCATGTCCGTCGTCCCGTATCTGCTCGGGGGTCTTTTGGGGGCTCCACATCTATCAGACCTCCGTGTCCGACCGGGCGGGTCCCGCCCTACGGACCACTTTCCGGGCACGCTCCCCACACATCCCCCGCGTCCCGCGCACCCCTTCCCGGACGCCTCTGTGAAGTCGTACGAAAAAATTCTCCCGAACCCGCGTAATGCTCCGGCCATCCCGCCCTCTCCACTCGTACGGGTCCACTCCCAAGGCCCCTACGAGCAGCAACAAGGAGAAGGAAGGACATCGCCATGCACTCCGTGGTGGAACGCGAACTGGAGCTCAAACTCGTCCTCTCGCCGGAACGGGCCGTCCGCGTCCCGGCCCGCCTCACCTACCGCACCGACGACCCCTACGCCGTCCACATCGCCTTCCACATCGGCTCCGAGCACCCGGTGAACTGGACGTTCGCCCGTGAGCTCCTGGTGGAGGGGGTGTTCAGGCCGTGCGGTCACGGTGACGTGCGGGTCTGGCCGACGAAGGTGGACGGCCGCAGCGTCGTCCTGATGGCGCTCAGCTCGCCGGACGGCGACGCGCTCCTGGAGGCGCCCGCGGCCGCCGTGTCGGCCTGGCTGGAGCGGTCGCTGCGGGTCGTCCCGCCGGGCTCCGAGGCCGAGCAGCTCGGCATCGACGACGGCCTCGCCGAGCTGCTGGCGCCCGCGTCGGGCCGTGGCCGCGTGGACGAGCTGTGGCTGCGCGACCCGTGGCCCTCGGACGAGTCCAAGGACGGTGAGTGAGCCCGGCCGCCACGGGGGCGGTCGCGGGTCAGAACAGCTTGCCCGGGTTGAGGAGTGAGTGCGGGTCGAAGGCCGCCTTGACGGCCTGCTGCATCTCCACTCCCACCGGGCCGAGCTCGCGCGCCAGCCACTCCTTCTTCAGGACGCCGACGCCGTGCTCGCCGGTGATCGTGCCGCCGAGCTCCAGGCCGAGGGCCATGATCTCGTCGAAGGACTCGCGGGCGCGCCGGCCCTCGTCGGGGTCTGCCGCGTCGAAGCAGACGGTGGGGTGGGTGTTGCCGTCGCCCGCGTGCGCGCAGACCCCGATGGTCAGGCCGTACTTCTCACCGATGCGCTCGACGCCGTCGAGCATCTCCGCGAGCCGGGAGCGGGGCACGCACACGTCGTCGATCATCGTGGTGCCCTTGACGGCTTCGAGCGCGGTGAGCGACAACCGCCGCGCCTGGAGCAGGAGTTCCGACTCGGCGGCGTCCTCGGCGGGGACGACCTGGGTGGCGCCCGCGGCCTCGCAGAGCGCGCCGACCGCGGCGAGGTCGGCCGCCGGGTCCGGGGTGTCGAAGGCGGCGAGGAGGAGCGCTTCGGTGGTCTCGGGCAGGCCCATGTGGGCGAGGGCGTTGACGGCTTTCACCGTCGTGCGGTCCATGAGTTCGAGGAGCGAGGGGACGTGGCCGCCCTCCATGATCGCGCAGATGGCGTCGCAGGCCGCCTTGGACGACCCGAACTCCGCCGCGAGGACGAGCTGTTGGGGTGGCTGGGGCCGCAGTGCGAGGACGGCGCGGACGACGATGCCGAGGCTGCCCTCAGAGCCGACGAAGAGCCGCGTCAGGTCGTATCCGGCGACGCCCTTGGCGGTGCGGCGTCCGGTGCTCATGAGGCGCCCGTCGGCGAGGACGACGTCGAGCCCGAGGACATACTCCGCGGTGACCCCGTACTTCACGCAGCACAGGCCGCCGGAGGCGGTGCCGATGTTCCCGCCGATGGTGCACATCTCCCAGCTGGAGGGGTCCGGCGGGTAGTACAGGCCGTGTTCGCCGACCGCGCGCGACAGCGTGGCGTTGACGACGCCGGGCTCGACGACGGCGATGCGGTCGACGGGGCTGATCTCCAGGATGCGGTCCATCCTGACCAGGGAGAGGACGATGCAGCCCTCGCTGGCGTTGGCGGCGCCGGACAGGCCGGTGCGGGCGCCCTGCGGGACGACCGGGACGCGCAGCTCGGTGGCGGTGCGCATCACGTGCTGGACCTGCTCGACGGTGCGCGGCAGGACCACGACGGCCGGGACGCCCGCGTCGCAGAAGCTCGCCATGTCGTGGGAGTACGAGGAGGTCACGTCCGGGTCGGTGAGGACCGCCTCGGCCGGGAGCCCCTCCTGAAGGAGGTCGATGAGGGTGCGGCTCATGATCACAGCCTCGCACCCGGGGCCATCGGTGTGAACCCGTGTGCGACGTCGTTCCCCGGGCCGGGGATGTGCTCTTCGTATTGAAGTCATTGGCGCACAGTGAGCGCATGAGGCCTTCGGTGAAGCGTGTGCTGATCGGCTCCGTGGCGGGGAGCGTGGTGCTCGGCGGCGTGCTGGTGCTGCTGCCCCCGGACGGCGGGGACGCGGCGCCGCCCGCGCTCGGCCCGGCCGGGCGGGCGATGGCGGCCGTGGGGGCGGGGGCGCCCGCCGCGCTGCCCGATCTCGCGGCGCTCATCGGTGAGCGCGAGGCGCATCTGCGGGCGCACCCACGCGACGAGCAGTCCTGGGCGGTGCTCGGCTCGGCGTATGTGGCTCGGGGCGTGCGGACCGCCGACTTCGCGAACTATCCGAAGGCGGAGAGCGCGCTGCGCACCTCGCTCAGGACGAAGCCGCAGGGCAACCCGGAGGCCCTGACGGGCCTTGCCGCGCTCGCCAACGCCCGGCACGACTTCCGTGCCGCCCGCAAGTGGGGCGAGCTCGCGGTGCGGCAGGCGCCGAAGCGGTGGACGGCGTATCCGGCGCTGATCGACGCGTACAGCGGGCTCGGTGACGCGAAGGCGGCCGGCAAGGCCCTGGAGTCCCTGCGGAAGCTGGGCTCGGGTGCGGCGGTCCTGACGCGGACCGGGCAGGTGTACCGCGACCGCGGCTGGCGCGAGGACGCGAACGCCGCGCTGACCGACGCGGCGGCGCTCGCCGAGGCCCCGGCGGAGAAGGCGGCGGGTCTGTACCGGGTCGGGGAGCTCGCGTGGGAGCGGGGCGAGCCGACGGAGGCGCTGCGCTACTACGACGCGGCGCTCGCCGCCGACGCCGACCACCATCCGTCGCTGGCGGGCCGGGGCCGCGCCCTGGCGGCGCTGGGCCGCTCCTCGGACGCACTGCACGCCTACCGTGCGGCGCTGACCCGTCAGCCGCTGCCCGAGTACGCCCTGGAGCTGGGCGAGCTGTACGAGTCGCTGAAGCTGCGGCCGGCCGCGCGGGCGCAGTACGACCTGCTGCGGGCGCGGGTGAGGCAGGGCCGTGCGGGCGGCGTCAACAACGAACGCGTCCTCGGTCTCTTCGAGGCGGACCACGGCGACGCGGACGCGGCGGTGAAGCGGCTCACGGCGGAGTACAAGCGGCACGGCAGTCCGCGGACGGCGGACGCGCTGGGCTGGGCGCTGCACAGGTCGGGGGACGGCGAGGCGGGTCTGAAGCTGGTCACGAAGGCGATGGACAAGGGGCCGCGCAGTGCGCTGTTCGCCTTCCACCGCGGGGAGATCGAGCGGGAGCTCGGCTGGTACGGCGCCGCGCGCCGCCATCTGGGCGAGGCGCTGCGCGTCAACCCGTACTTCTCGCCGCTGGGCGTGCCCGTGGCGAAGGAGGCCCTGGAGGCGCTGGGCGAGCCGCCGGAGGGCGGGCCCGCGCAGGTGTACGCGCCGAGCCCCGAGACGGAGCCCCGCCAGTCCTTCCCGCGCCGCCAGCCGGCGCAGGCGCAGCCGCGAACCCGGACGCAGCCGAAGCCCCGTACATCCCCCCGGCAGTCCTCCCAGCGCCGCGGCACCACGCCGAGCACGCCACGCAGTCAGTCCACGGCGCGTTAGGGCTTGTCCGGCTCCCCCGGTGGTCCCCACGGGGCTTCGAGGGCCGCGCGCAGGGCGTCGGTCGCGGCCGTGCCGATGCGTTCGGCGAGCAGGGCCTCCAGGCGCTCCAGGACGGCGCCGGCCTCGCGGTGGGCGTGTTCGCCCTCGGGGGTGCGGCGGATGAGGCGCTGCCGGGCGGAGGCGGGGTCGGGGACTTGTTGCAGGAGTCCGGCGCCGACGAGGCCGTGCACGGCCTGGTGTGCGGTCTGGCGGGTGACGCCCATGCGGCGTGCCAGTTCGGAGACGGTGGTGCCCTCGTCGTCGAGGACGGCGAAGAGCTGCACCTGGGTCGGGGAGACGGGTGCGGCGCCCGCCGCCTCCATGGCGGCGAGGAGGCCCTCCTCGAACCAGCGGCGGGCTTCGCCGAGGAGCTGGGGCAGGTTGCGGTGGGCGGGCTTCTGCGTCATTAATGTCAGGGTACCTGACATTGATAGCTGACATTGATACCTGGCACTGGTACCTGACATCAGTGCCGCAGAAGCCCGCCATCAGCGTCCGAGCCGCGAGGAGCACCCGCCCATGACCATCGAGTACGCCACCCGCTACCGCCGCGCCTCCCACATCCCCCCGGAGCCGGGCAAGCCCTACTTCATCGAGAAGGGCGAGGGCGACCGGGCCCACCTGTTCGGGGACCTCATCACCGTCTACGCGGGCGGTGAGCAGACGGAGAACACCTTCAACTTCTTCACCGTCGAGGGCCCCAAGGGCGACCTCATACCGGCCCACGTCCACGCCGACACCCACGAGGTCTTCTACGTCACCCAAGGCGCCGTCCGCCTCTTCGTCGAGGACACTGAGGGCGTCCAGCAGGAGAAACTGCTCACCCCCGGCGACTTCGGCTTCGTGCCCAAGAACTGCACGCACGCCTACCGCATGGAGCGCCACCACAGCCAGGTCGTCGGCGTCGCCGCGGGCCCCGGCGGCACCTTCGAGCGCTTCTTCGAGAACCTCGGCGCGCCCGCGGAGGGCCACGGTCTGCCGCACCGGCCGCTGGTCCCCGAGCCCCACAAGTTCGGGAGCGTCCCCGAGCAGTACGACGTGAGCTTCCTGCCGGACCACCAGTGGCGCACGGGCACGCCGTGAGAGCGGCTCCCTGGCAGGCGGTCGCTCAGAGCGCGGCCGTGCCGATCAGGCCGTTGCGGGTCACCCGCGCCGCCAGCTCCTCCTCGGTGAGGGCGTCCGTGCCCTCGGGGCGGCGCGGCAGGACCAGGTAGCGGGTCTCGGCGCTGGAGTCCCACACCGTGATCCGCGTCGCGGCCGGCAGCCGCAGCCCGAACTCCTCCAGGACGGCCCGGGGTTCGCGCCCCACGCGCGCCCGGTAGGCCTCGCTCTTGTACCAGCTGGGCGAGGGCCCGAGCAGCCGCACCGGGTAGCAGGAGCAGAGGGTGCACACCACCACGTTGTGGGTGTCGTCCGTGTTCTCGACGACGCGCAGCCGCTGGGGCTGGACTCCCCCGGCGGAGTAGCCCAGCTCGGTGACGGCCGCCGTGCCGTCGGCGAGCAGCCGCTCCTTGTACGCCGGGTCCGTCCAGGCCCGCGCGGCGACGCGGGCGCCGTTGAGCGGGGTCGCGCCGCCGAGGAACGCGTCCAGCATCTCGTCGAGGGCGGCGCCGACGACGATGCCGCGGTCCTCCAGCAGGGTTTCCAGGCGCCGCACTTGGCGGGAGATCAGCGCGTCCGTGTGCGTACCGCTCATGGGGTGTCGTCCTCCAGATAGCTTTCCCACAGGTCGAGCACGACGTCGTGGTCGCCGTCGCCCCACAGGTCGCGGGCCGCGAACCGCACGGCGTACACCTGCTCGACGGGCGCGTCGTCCCTGCCCTGCGAGCGGACGTCGGCCAGCGGGTGACGTCCCTCGGGCTCGACGACGACGCCCCGCTGGCCGCGGGCGTAGCGCGGCAGGCGCGTGTGGTGGGGCGGGTCGTGGCGGACGGTCCGTACGCGGGTGCCCGCGGGGTAGCGGTAGCGGTCAGTCATCGAGTTCCGCCATGGCGACGACGCCCTTGCGGTCCAGGAGCGTGCGGATGGCGTGGAGCCACCGTTCGTAGTACGAGGCGGCCAGGTAGGCGGCGGGCGGCATCGTCTCGACGGCGTCCCTGAACTCGTCGAGGTTGTACACGCCTTCGCGTACGAGCGCACTGTTGAGTGCGAAGACGCGGGCTTCCCAGTCGGCGTGGAAGGGCTCCGTGTCGTCGGCGGTGTCGACCGGCCCGAAGCCCTGCATGCCACCGACGTCATTGATCCTGGCCATGGCGGCACCTTAACCGGTGCACGACGCGAATCGCCGGACAGGCCAGGGAACTTCGAGCCTGTCCGGCGATTGAGAACGAGCAGCGCGCAGCCCGCGACCGACGGTGCCTAGAGGTTGCCCCGCTTCTCCTGCTCGCGCTCGATCGCCTCGAAGAGCGCCTTGAAGTTGCCCTTGCCGAAGCCCATCGAGCCGTGTCGCTCGATCATCTCGAAGAAGACGGTCGGGCGGTCCTGGACCGGCTTGGTGAAGATCTGGAGCAGGTAGCCGTCCTCGTCGCGGTCGACGAGGATCTTCAGCTCGCGCAGGGTCTCGACGGGCACGCGGGTCTCACCGGCCCACTCGCCGAGCGTGTCGTAGTACGAGTCGGGGGTGTCCAGGAACTGGACGCCCGCCGCGCGCATCGTGCGCACGGTCTCGACGATGTCGTTCGTGGCGAGCGCGATGTGCTGGACGCCGGCGCCGCCGTAGAACTCCAGGTACTCGTCGATCTGCGACTTCTTCTTGGCGATGGCGGGCTCGTTGATCGGGAACTTGACCTTGAGCGTCCCGTCGGCCACCACCTTCGACATCAGCGCGCTGTACTCGGTCGCGATGTCGTCGCCCACGAACTCCTTCATGTTCGTGAAGCCCATGACCTTGTTGTAGAAGCCGACCCACTCGTTCATCCTGCCGAGCTCGACGTTGCCCACGCAGTGGTCGATGGCCTGGAAGGTGCGCTTGGCCGGCGGCTCGACGATCGGGTTCGCGGCCACGAAACCGGGCAGATACGGGCCGTCGTAGTCGGCGCGCTCCACCAGGGTGTGGCGCGTCTTGCCGTACGTGGCGATGGCGGCGAGGACGACCTTGCCGTTCTCGTCCTTGACCTCGTACGGCTCCGTGATGCCGCGCGCGCCGTGCTCGACGGCGTAGGCGTACGCGGCGCGGGCGTCCGGCACCTCGATGGCGAGGTCGATGACGCCGTCGCCGTGCTCGGCCACGTGGGAGGAGAGGAAGTGGCCCCAGTCCGTGGAGGGCTTGATGACGGAGGTGAAGACGAAGCGCGCACCGCCGTTGGTGAGGACGTAACTCGCGGTCTCGCGGCTGCCGTTCTCCGGTCCGGAGTAGGCGACCAGCTTCATGCCGAACGCCGTGGAGTAGTAGTGCGCCGCCTGCTTGGCGTTGCCCACGGCGAAGACGACCGCGTCCATTCCCTTGACCGGGAAGGGGTCGGCCTCGCGCGCGGTGTCCGGGGTGGTGTGGGTGGTGGTCTCAGTCATGTGCTGAGGCTCCCGCCGAACCGCAAGGTGCGCAATAGTTCGCGTTTTCAGTGGTCAATATGCACAGTGGGTGGCCAGGATGAGCGGGCTATCTGTACATCATGACCACCTTGGAGGCGTCATGGCGATCGATCATCTGGACGGCAGACTCATCGTGCTGCTGGCGCGGGAGCCGCGTATCGGGGTTCTTGAGGCGTCCCGCAGGCTCGGGGTGGCGCGCGGCACGGTGCAGGCGCGGATGGACCGGCTTCAGTCCAATGGAGTCATCCGCGGCTTCGGTCCGGAGGTCGATCCCGCGGCGCTCGGCTATCCCGTCACGGCCTTCGCGACCCTGGAGATCAAACAGGGCCAGGGGGCGGATGTACGGGCCCATTTGGCGACCGTGGCCGAGGTGCTCGAGCTGCACACCATCACCGGCCACGGCGATATGCTCTGCCGCCTCGTGGCCCGGTCGAACGCGGATCTCCAGCGTGTGATCGACCGGGTCGTGGGCTTTGATGGCATCGTCCGGGCTTCCACGGCGATCGTCATGGAAAACCCCGTTCCGCTGCGGATCATCCCGCTGGTGGAGCAGGCGTCCGAAGACCCCTGAGTCACCGAACCCTGAGTCACCGACCTGTGAGTTCCTTCGGAAGGACGAGGTGAGCACTTCAGTGAATTTCTGGGACTACCTCGGCAACCGCCACCAGCAACTGCTGACGGACGCGTATCAACACGCGAGCGCCGTCTTCCAGTGCATGGTCGTCGCCACCGTCATCGGCGTACTGATCGGCGTTCTCACGTACCGCAGTGAATGGGCGGGCAATCTCGCCACGACCGTCACCTCCACCATCCTCACCGTCCCGTCCCTCGCCATGATCGGCCTGCTGATCCCGGTCGTCGGTCTCGGTGTCGCGCCGACCGTCATCGCGCTGACCCTGTACGGGCTGCTGCCGATCGTGCGCAACGCCATCGTCGGCCTGCGGGGCGTCGACCCGTCGCTGGTCGACGCCGCCAAGGGCATCGGGATGTCGCGTCTCACCCGGCTCTTCAAGGTGGAGCTGCCGATCGCGTGGCCGCCCATCCTCACCGGCATCCGCGTCTCCACGCAGATGCTGATGGGCATCGCGGCGATCGCCGCGTACGCGTCCGGCCCCGGGCTCGGCAACGAGATCTTCCGGGGCATCGGCTCGCTCGGCAGCAAGAACGCGCTCAACCAGGTGCTCGCGGGCACGCTCGGGATCATCGTCCTGGCGCTGCTCTTCGACGCCGCGTACGTCCTGATCGGCAGGCTGACCATTTCGAGGGGGATCCGTGCCTGAGACCACCGCCGCGTCCGGGGCGACGATCGAGCTGGAGAATCTCACCAAGCGCTACGGCAACGGCGAACCAGCCGTGGACAGCGTCAACATGGAGATCAGAGCGGGCGAGACCGTCATCCTCGTGGGACCCTCCGGCTGCGGCAAGTCGACCACCCTGAAGATGATCAACCGGCTCATCGAGCCGACAGGCGGCCGCATCCGCATCAACGGCGAGGACGTCACCGACATCGACCCGGTGAAGCTGCGCCGCAAGGTCGGGTACGCGATCCAGTCCTCCGGCCTCTTCCCGCACATGACCGTCGCGCAGAACATCGCGCTCGTGCCGAGGATGGTCGGCTGGGGCAAGTCGAGGATCAAGTCGCGGGTCGAGGAGATGCTCGACCTGGTGGGGCTCGACCCGGGCGAGTTCCACAACCGCTACCCGCGCCAGCTCTCCGGCGGCCAGCAGCAACGCGTGGGCGTGGCAAGGGCGTTGGCGGCGGACCCGCCCGTGCTGCTCATGGACGAGCCGTTCGGCGCCGTCGACCCGATCACCCGCGACCACCTCCAGGACGAGCTGATCCGGCTTCAGCACGAGCTGCACAAGACGATCGTCTTCGTCACGCACGACTTCGACGAGGCCATCAAGCTCGGCGACCGCATCGCCGTCCTGCGGGAGCGCTCGCACATCGCGCAGTTCGACACCCCGGAAGCGATCCTCACCAACCCGGCGGACGACTTCGTCTCGGGCTTCGTGGGCGCGGGCGCGGCCCTGAAGCGCCTCAACCTCACCCGCGTACGGGACGTGGAGATCGCCGACATCCCCACGGTGACCGTCGACGACCCGCTCCAGGAGATCTTCGACAAGCTGCGCGACAGCGGCACCAACGAACTGCTCCTGCTCGACAAGCGCCGCCGCCCCTACAAGTGGCTGCGGCGCGGCGACCTGATGCGTGCCAGGGGCTCGCTGGCCCGCGCGGGCACCCTCGTCCACGACACGGTGACCCGCGACGCCACCCTGCGCGACGCGCTGGAGGCCGTCCTCACGGACAACGCGGGCCGGGTCGCGGTGACCGGGCGGCGCGGCGAGTACACGGGCGTCGTCGACATGGAGACGCTGATGAACTCCGTCCACGAGATGCTGGAGGCCGACCGCCTCGACGCCGTGGAGCACCAGCACGAACTGGAGGAGCAGCGCGCCCAGTTGACCCAGTTCGAGCAGGAGGGCTACGGCGGGGAGGCGAAGGCGTGAAAGACACCTCCGGTGGCGCGACCCGGATTCCCGACCAGAACCAGAACCAGGGCCAGAACCAGGGCCAGAACCAGGACGACGCCGACCTCGCAGCGCCGCCTGCCGACCTCGAAGCGCCGCCTGCCGTGCTCGCGGCCCGGCAGCCGCGCCGGGTCACCTGGCAGAAGGTGACGTTCCTGCCCGCCGTGCTCGCGGTGGTCCTCCTGGCGACCTGGTGGTGGTTCGAGCAGGCCGACCTCGACTCGATCTCCACGAACGCGCTGGCGAACGGAAACGTCTGGCTCCGGCTGCGCCAGCACATCGAACTCACTGCGATCTCGACGTTCTTCGTCCTCATCATCGCCATTCCGCTGGGCATCCTGCTGACCCGCAAGAGGCTGCGCAAAGGCGCCCCGGTCGCGATGGCCCTGGCCAACATCGGCCAGGCGACCCCCGCGATCGGTCTCCTCGCGCTCCTGGTGATCTGGCTCGGCATCGGCGAGAAGGCCGCGCTGATCGGCATCATCATCTACGCCGTGCTGCCGGTCCTCTCCAACACGATCGCGGGCCTGAAGGCGAACGACCCCACCCTCCTGGAGGCGGCACGCGGCATCGGAATGTCGCCCCTGGGCGTCCTGACGAAGGTCGAACTCCCGCTCGCCGTCCCGCTGATCCTCGCGGGTGTGCGCACGGCACTCGTCCTCAACGTCGGCACGGCGACCCTCGCCACGTTCGGCGGTGGCGGCGGCCTCGGCGACCTGATCACGACGGGCATGACCAATCAGCGGATGCCGGTCCTCATGCTCGGCTCCATCCTGACGATCGCGCTGGCGCTCCTGGTGGACTGGCTTGCGTCGCTGGCGGAACTGGTGCTGCGCCCGCGTGGCCTGGAGGTGGACGCATGAGGATCACCCCGCGCACGACGGTGCTCGCGGCCCTTTCCGCAGCCCTGCTCGCCGGCTGCGGACTGACCAGCGGCAGCCCGATGGTGGACGACGTCAAGCCCGGCTCCGTCGGCAAGGGCCTGCCCTTGAAGGGCGCCGACCTCACGGTCACGTCCAAGGAGTTCACGGAACAGCTGATCCTCGGCGCGATCATGGGCATCGCGTTCCAGGCGGCGGGCGCGGACGTGCTCGACCGCACCGGCATCCAGGGTTCGATCGGCGCGCGCGAAGCAGTCAAGGGCGGCGACGCGGACGCCATGTACGAGTACACGGGCACGGCCTGGATCACGTACCAGGGCAACACCGAGCCGATCACCGACCCGCAGAAGCAGTGGCAGGCGGTGCACGAAGCGGACCTGAAGAACGGCGTCACCTGGCTCCCCCCGGCCGAGCTCAACAACACCTACGCCCTGGCGATGAACCAGAAGAACGCGGCGAAGTACAGGACGAAGACGCTCTCGGACGTGGCGAAGCTGTCGAAGTCGGACCCGAAGGCCGTATCGCTGTGCGTGGAGAGCGAGTTCGCGTCGCGGGAGGACGGACTGCCCGGCATGCAGAAGAAGTACGGGATGAGCGTCCCGTCCTCCAGCATCACCAAGATGGACACGGGGATCATCTACACCCAGGCGTCCAAGGGGACGTGCACGTACGGCGAGGTCTTCACGACGGACGGCCGCATCAAGGCGATGGACCTGACGACGATGGAGGACGACAAGCACTTCTTCCCCAACTACAACGCGGCCCCCGAGATCAACAGCAAGTCCCTGAAGGAACACCCGGAGATGGCGGAGATCCTGGCCCCCATCACCGCGAAGCTCAACAACACGGTGGCGCGGGAGCTCAACTCCAAAGTGGACGTGGAGGGCCAGGACCCGCATGAGGTGGCGAAGGACTGGCTGATCGAGGAGGGCTTCGTCAAAGAGTAGCGCGCAGCACGGCCAAAGTTCCAAAGACTCCGTTGCAAAGAAGGCATTGCAACGGAGTCTTTGCATGCCTACGCTGACGGCATGACGGAACAGCCGCGCCAGCCGCAGCCCCGAAAGGTCCATCACCTCGACGCCCGCACGCTGCGCGGCCTCGCGCACCCACTGCGGATGCGGCTGCTCTCCTCGCTGCGGCTCGACGGCCCGGCGACCGCGTCCCAACTCGCCGCCCGCCTGGGCGAGTCGAGCGGCGCGACCAGCTACCACCTGCGGCAACTCGCGGAGTACGGCTTCGTCGAGGACGACCCGGGCCGGGGCAAGGGCCGGGAGCGGTGGTGGCGGTCGGTCCACCAGGGCACCTGGACCGACGAGGACCTCATCCGCGACCGGGCCCCGGAGGTGCAGGGCGCGCTCAGCACGCTCCTGTTCGAGTACGCGACACAGCGCGCGCAGGAAGTGACCACCTGGATCGCCACGCGGCACGAGTGGTCACAGGAGTGGGGCGAGGCCGCCGACACGAGCGACTTCACCCTGGACCTGACTCCCGAGCTCGCGTCCGAACTGAGCCACAAGATCCACGAACTCGTGGACAGCTACCGCGAGTCGCCGCCGGAAGAGGGCGCCCCGGACGCCGCCAAGGTGCGCGTCCACTCCCACGTCTTCCCGACCCGCCCGGTGACAGCCGACGACATATGAGAGGACCGAGCCATGCACCCCGAAGTGCACTTGATGCTGCACCACGAGCGTGCGCGAGAATTAAGCCGCGCCGCACGTGTACGCCACCACGGCCCCCGCTTCCGCACTCAACTCGGCTGGACGCTGGTCGAGTTGGGCCTACGCCTGGTCAGCAACTCGGAACCTTCCCGCCCTTCCCTTCCTTCTCCAGGGCCCGCAGCGCGTCGACCGTTCCCGTCAGCGTCGTGATGGGGACAAGCCGCAGCCCCTTCGGCAGCTCCGCCTGAGCGTCCGAGCACTCGTCCTTCGGCACGAGGAAGACGGTGGCGCCGTCGCGCCGGGCGGCCTGCGTCTTCAGGGCGACACCGCCGACCGGGCCGACCTTGCCGCCGGCCGTGATCGTGCCGGTGCCGGCGATCTTGCGGCCGCCCGTCAGGTCGCCGCCGCTGCCGTCGCCGTCCACCTTGTCGATGATGCCGAGCGTGAGGAACAGTCCGGCGCTCGGCCCACCGATCTTGCCGAGGTCGGCCTTGACCTTCACCTTGTCGGTGTCGTCCACGCCGTTCGCCTTCAGATACCGCAGCGCCGCGTCCGTGGCGGCGTCCTGCGACTTCTTCATGTCCCCGAGATTGTGCTTCTCGACTTCCTTCACGTCGTCCCCGACGGGGTAGACGGAGTCCTTGGGCATGACGGCCCGATCGCTCCGGAACCATCCATCGATGACGTCGTCCAGATAGATGTCCATCTGGGGCCCAGTCGCCACGATGGTGGTCATCCGCAGCTCCCCCTTGGTCTCCCGCGTGGGAACGCCGGAAACGGTCAGGACGGGCTTCCCCTCGTGCTCCCCGAGCACGTTGGCCGTCCCCCCCGGCTGAGCCACGGCAAACGGCAACGGCGCAACCCCGGCGACGGCGAGCAGAGCCACGACGGGCAGGGCGCAGACGGCGAGGGCCTGGGGGCGCGTGAGACGAGAGAACGAGAACACGGGATCAATCTAACGTGCGGGGAAAAGTTCAAGCCCGCCCGGCGCTTGAGGACGAGCGCGAGGGCGAATACCAAGCCCGTCCGGCGATTGAGGACGAGCTCGGCGCAGCCGGCGATCGACCGAGCCCCGTGCACGGGCCCGCAGCACGCGAACGACCCCGACGGGGAGGAATTCAAGCCCGTCCGGCGATTGAGGACGAGCTCGGCGCAGCCGGCGACAGACCGCGCCCCGTGACTCCGCTCGCCCACGCGGCCTCAGCGCAACGCATCGGAAACCTCCCGCGCCGCATCCACCACCCGAGGCCCCACCCTCTCCGGCACCGAGTCCGCCAGCATGACGACGCCGACGCTGCCTTCGAGGCCGGTCACGCCGACCAGCGGGGCGGCCGCTCCACTCGCGCCGGCCTCCAGTTCGCCGTGGGTGAGCGCGTAACCGGGATCCGTCACCAGCCCCTGCCGCGCCGCGAGGATCGCGCGCCCCGCCGCACCCCGGTCGAGCGGGTGCCGGAACCCCGTGCGGTACGCGACGTGGTAGTCCGTCCACGTGGGCTCGACCACCGCGACCGCGAGGGCCTCCGAACCGTCGACGAGGGTCAGGTGGGCCGTCGCCCCTATGTCCTCCGCGAGGGAGCGCAGCGCGGGCAGCGCGGCCTCCCGCACCAGCGGGTGCACCTGGCGGCCGAGGCGGAGCACGCCGAGGCCGACGCGTGCCCGGCCGCCCAGGTCCCGTCGTACGAGCGCGTGCTGTTCGAGCGTGGCGAGCAGGCGGTACACCACGGTCCGGTTCACGCCGAGCTTGTTGGACAGCTCGGTGACCGTGAGGCCATGGTCGGTGTCGGCCAGCAGCTTGAGGACGCGCAGTCCTCGGTCGAGCGTCTGGGAAGTCTCCGCGGTCACGACGCCCACTCCTTAGGTGAGGGTCGGCGGCCCCCTTACGCGGCGGTTGCGCCGCCGGTCCCGTGGGCGACGCGCGTCAGAGGCCGCCGGTCGGAACACCGGCTGCGCTCCGCGGCGGCGCTGCCACGGGGCGTGTGCGTTGCGGGGACATTAGCGAGGCCGTCCCGCTCAGCGGAAGACTTCGTCCAGAATCCGGGCACGGGGGCGCCCCTAGCGCCCCCATCTGCCCCGTTACGCGGGGCGCCCCCGGAGAGCCGTGCGCGCGACATCCACACAAGCCCTCCGCACTCGGAACCCCCCACTCCTTACTCGAAGGTCACTTCATGCGGGTGGCCCACTCCTGGACCTTCTCGATCCGCTGCCGCAGCTGCCCGGCCGTGGCCTCGGCGCTGGGCGGCCCGCCGCAGGTGCGCCGCAGCTCGGTATGGATGACGCCGTGCGGCTTCCCGCTCTGGTGGACGTACGCGCCGACCATCGTGTTGAGCTGCTTCCGCAGCCCGAGCAGCTCCTTGTGGGAGACCACGGGCCGCCGCTCGGCGGGCAGTTCAAGGAGGTCGGCCTCCTCGTCCGGCTTCTTCCTGCTGTGGGCGATCTGCCGGGCCTGCCGCTTCTGGAGCAGCATCTGCACCTGGTCGGGTTCGAGGAGCCCTGGGATGCCCAGATAGTCCTGCTCCTCCTCGCTCCCCGGGTGCGCCTGCATGCCGAACTCGGCGCCGTCGAAGAGCACGCGGTCGAAGACGGCCTCGGACTCCAGCGCCTCGAAGGAGAACTGCTCCTGCTCCCCGGTGTCCTCGTCCTCCTGCTTGTTCGCCTCGTCCATCTCCTTCTCGGACTCGGCATAGGGGTCCTCCTCCCCTTCCTTCTTCGGCTTGTCGAGGGCGTGGTCGCGCTCGACCTCCATCTCGTTGGCGAAGGTGAGCAGGTCGGGGACGGTGGGCAGGAAGACGGACGCGGTCTCGCCGCGCCGCCTGGACCGTACGAAACGACCGACGGCCTGCGCGAAGAAGAGCGGCGTGGAGATCGTGGTCGCGTACACACCCACCGCGAGGCGCGGCACGTCGACGCCTTCGGACACCATGCGGACGGCGACCATCCACCGGTCGGTGCTCGCGCTGAAGTCGTCGATCCGCTTGGACGCCCCGGTGTCGTCGGAGAGGACGACGGTGGCCTTCGTGCCGGTGATCTCGCGGATCAGCTTGGCGTAGGCGCGGGCGGAGTCCTGGTCGGAGGCGATGACGAGCCCGCCCGCGTCGGGGATGGCCTTCCGCACCTCGGTGAGCCGCTTGTCGGCGGCCTTGAGGACGTTCGGCATCCACTCGCCGCGTGGATCGAGCGCGGTGCGCCAGGCCTGGCTGACGGCGTCCTTGGTCATGGGCTCGCCGAGCCGCGCGGCGATCTCGTCGCCCGCCTTCGTGCGCCACCGCATGTTGCCGGAGTACGAGAGGAAGATGACGGGCCGCACGACGCCGTCGCCGAGCGCGCTGCCGTAGCCGTACGTGTAGTCGGCGGCGGAGCGCCGGATGCCGTCGTTCCCCTCCTCGTACGTGACGAAGGGGATCGGGTTCGTGTCGGACCGGAACGGCGTACCGGTGAGCGCGAGGCGCCGCGTCGCGGGCTCGAAGGCTTCGAGGCACGCCTCACCCCAGGACTTCGAGTCGCCGGCGTGATGGATCTCATCGAGGATCACAAGGGTCTTGCGCTGCTCGGAGCGGTTGCGGTGCAGCATCGGCCGCACGCCGACGCCCGCGTACGTCACGGCGACGCCGTGGTACTCCTTGCTGAGCGGTCCGGCGCTGTACTCGGGGTCCAGTTTGATGCCGACGCGGGCGGCGGCCTCCGCCCACTGCTTCTTCAGGTGCTCGGTGGGCGCGACCACGGTCACCTGCTGCACGACATGGTGGTGCAGCAGCCAGGAGGCGAGCGTGAGCGCGAACGTCGTCTTGCCGGCGCCGGGCGTGGCGACGGCGAGGAAGTCTCGCGGCTGCTCCTGGATGTACCTGTCCATCGCCCCCTGCTGCCAGGCTCGCAGCTTGTTGGCGGTGCCCCAGGGGGCGCGGCCGGGGAAGGCGGGAGAGAGGTGGTGGGAGGAGTTGGCGGCGGCGCTGGTGGTAGTCACGGTCTCCGGGTTCGCAAGGTCGGCGGCACGTATGACAACCGGGCCACCTTACCGGTGATGCGGGGACGTTCCACTGGGGGCGAGGCGGTGGGGGAGGTCGGTGCGACGGGTCTCACACGGAGGCGCGGGGCGGAGGGTGCCGGTGCGTATGTCCCCCTGCGCGGCCGCCCGCAGGCCCCCGTGGGGTGCCCCGCCGGCGCCCCTGGTACCCCCGCACGTCCGCCCCCGTCGCCCCCTCCGGTGCCGGTCCGCACGTGCGTCCGCACGTCCGTCCGCACGCCGGACACCGCGTCCGCCTACCCGTCCGCCCGCGCATCCGTACGTACGTCCGACGCCGCATCCGACAGCACGTCCATCCGTACGTCCGTCACCACGTCGGTCACCACGACCCCGGTCTCGTCCGCCGCCGGGACCGCCGCCACGTCCGGCACAGCCGCGTCCGGCACCCGCGCCGCCTGGAGCCGCGTCCCCACCCACGCCCCGACCAGGGCGACCACCGCCATCGGCAGGAAGACGGCGACGAACGCGGCCGGGTGCGAGCCCGTGGTCTCCCCCGCCCCGTGGCCCGCACCCACCGTGCCGCCGCCGAGCGCGGCGAACGCGGCGCCGCCCGCGGCGAGCAGGATGACGTTCGAGAGTCCGTCGGAGATCTGGAGCGCGGCCGAGTTCGACCCGGCGTCCGCAGGCGCGGAGAGCCGCAGCAGCAGCACGCTGGTCGAGGCGATCACCATGCCCATGCCGAAGCATCCGAAGGCCCACGCGACCCCCACGATCCACACGGGCACGGACTCGATGAGGACGGTCGGCACGGCGAGGATGGCCGCCGCGACGAGCACCATCCCGGCGGCCACGAGCCGCGAACGGTACGGCTCCATGGCGGGCCGCGACTGGACGTACGACCCGAGCGCCCAGGTCGCCCCGCCCACGGCCAGCGAAAGCCCGGCCATGGTGGGGCTCAGCCCGCGCTGGGTGACGAGCATCAACGGTACGAAGGACTCGGCGGCGACGAACGACCCCGCCGCGACGCCGCGCAGCAGCACGACGGAGGGCAGCCCGCGCGCTGCCCGGTACGTCCCCTTGGGCAGCAGCCCGAGGACCGCCGGCACGAGGACGGCCCCGCCCACGGCGGCGGGGAGCAACGAGAGCCAGCGCAGATCCTGCCCCGCGTACTGGAGGAGCCCCGCCCCCAGCGAGATCCCGAGCGCGAGCCGGATGCGGCGCCTGTCGAACGCGGCGACCGGCGCGTCCGGGTCGACCGGCCCGGACGCCGTCCGCCGTATCGCGGGCAGCGCGAGGGCGAGCGGCGCGAGTACGAGGACCGGGATGCCGACGAACACCCACCGCCACCCGAGGTGCTCGGTGACCGTGCCGGAGATCAGCGGCCCGACCACGGACGGCACGACCCAACTCGCCGCGAACGCCGCCATGATCGACGGCCGCAGATGCTCGGGGTAGGCGCGGCTGACTATGACGTACAGCCCGACGATGACCAGGCCGCCGCCGAGCCCCTGCACGGCCCGCCCCGCGATGAACAGCCACATGCCTCCGGCGGTGCCGCTCAGCAGCAGCCCCGCCGCGAACAGCGCGATACCGGTGGCGAGCGGTCCCAGTGGTCCGCGCCGGTCGGCCCACTGCCCGCTGAGCACCATGCCGAAGAGGCTGGTGGTGAAGTACCCGGAGAAGGCGAAGGCGTACAGCGACACCCCATCCAGCTCACGGGCGGCGATCGGCATCGCCGTCCCGACAGCGGTCGCCTCGAAGGCGATCAGCAGCACGACGGAGACGATGCCGATGCTCAGGGCGCGGTAGGGCCTGCTCAGTACACCGCCGGTGTCGTCAGTCATGCACGCCAGAGTAAGAGGCGTGGGGCGGTTTTACCCCTGTCCTGGGGTGGGATCTTGCTCGTCCCTTGGTCTTACGCCTCTGAGTTCCGTGAGGCGTACGTGATGAAGTGGGACCAGGTGGAGGGGGCGAGGGTGAGGTGGGGGGCTTGGGGGGTCTTGGAGTCGCGGATGTGGATGGTGTCGGGGGTGGTGGCTATTTCGACGCAGTCGCCGGACTCGTTGCTGTCGCTGTAACTGCTCTTGAACCACTCAAGGGCGACCTCGACGCAGTCGTTGGGGTCGCTGCTACTGCTGTAGCTGCTCTTGAACCAGTGCAGCTCGGAAGCGTCCCCGGCAGAGGCCTTGCGGATCATGTCTCTCCCAGCATTTCTTCGATGAAGACCAGTGACGCTCCTGGCGTTAGCGCCTGGGCCCGGATGATGCCATAGCGCAGTTCGAGAATTCGGAGCTGCTTCGGATCGGAGACTGGGCGCCCGCCGAAGGCACCATCGGAGCGTCCTACCGCCTTGCCGTCCGCGAACTTCAACATCTGAATGAGGCCGCCCATTCCGGCGTGATCCGTGCAGCGCGTCGGCATCACCTGGATCTCGACGTTACGCAACTGCCCCACTTCCAAAAGGTGTTCGAGTTGGCGGCGCAGAACCATTGTGCCTCCGATTGGGCGCCTCAGCGTTACCTCTTCCTGCACGAAGCTCAGCGCGGGGGCGGGTGACCTCTCGAAGATCGCTTGTCGCGCCATACGGGCGGTCACGTCCCGCTCGATCTGATCCTGCGAGTATGCGGGCCGCCGCATCTCGAACAGCTCCTGCGCGTAGTCCCTCGTCTGCAACAGCCCATGCAGATTGTGGTTCCCGTAGGAGCACAGCTCGACCGCCTGAGCCTCCAACTTCGCCAAGTCCCGGACCTTCTTCGGGTACCGGGCCTCCCGCATCTCCTTCTTCATCGCGGAAACGACCCCCCGCGCGCCCACCACCTCATCCACTCGGTCCAGGTACTCGGGGCGGGGGATGCGCGCCCCGCGCTCGACCTTGCGGACGAGGTCCTCCCCATAGCCGATCGCCACCGCGAAGTCGGCGACGCGCATCCCCGCCGCTTCTCGCCACGTCTTCAGCTGATGGCCGACCATTTCCACCACCGCGCTGATCTCGTCCTCGGGGTCGACGTCCCAACCCGGCTCATCCGTAACGCCATTGCGTTCCACCGTGCCACCTCCACCGTCCCGTCCAAGCCCAACGCGCACTCGTACCCGTACGTCACCCTGGACAGCCAGGACAGGCCGGGACAAGCGCGGGACAAAAGCGGTACGCAGGGCGCGCACCGCTATGCACGCTACGCACGGGCCGCCACGCTGAGTGACGTGAACCAGAAAATGACCCCGGCTCAAACCCCCACACCCGTACACCAGTTCACGATCCTGCTCTCCGCGACGCGAAGAGGCGCCCGCCTGGCCCGGCTCCTGACGAGGGAGCAACTGCACAGCTGGGAGCAGCCCTCCGCGAACGCGGAGCAGATCGTCGCCGAGCTGGCGAACAACGCCGTACTGCACGGCCACGTGCCCGGAAGAAGCTTCCGGCTGGGGCTGACGGTCACCGCCACGAACACACTCCGTATCGAAGTGACGGACGCGCGGGCGGACCGGAGCCCGCCGCTGCACCCCCGACGCCCCTCCCCCGAGGCGGAGTCGGGGCGGGGCCTGCTCCTGGTCGAGGCCCTGGCCGACCGCTGGGGGACGGATCTGGGGACACCCGCGTTCGGCCCGTGCAAGACGATCTGGGCGGAGCTTGACCCGGCGCCGACGGCGTGAGTCAGGCCATGCTCAGGGCACCGTCCAGGTGCTCCCGGATGATGTCGGCGTGACCCGCGTGCTGGGCGGTCTCGCCGATGATGTGCAGCAGCGTCCGGCGGGCCGTCCAGCGCCCGCCGGGCTCCCACCACGGGGCCTCCGGGAGGGGGTGGGTCACGTCGAGATCGGGCAGGCCGCGCACGAACTCGTCGGTGTGGCGGGCGACTTCGGCGTACTGGTCGAGTACGCCCGCCAGCGTCTCGCCGGGCAGCGTCCGGAACTCGTCGGAACGCTTGGCCCAGTCGTCGTCGGTCATGTCGGTCACGTCGCCCAGGGCGGCGAGGCCGTCCCGGATGAAGGCGACCCACACCCGCTCGACCGAGGTGACGTGCTTGATGATGCCGCCCAGGCACAGTTCGCTGGCGGTGGTGCGCCGCCCGGCCTCCTCGTCGGTGAGGGCTCGGACGGTGTGGCGCAGCATGGTCCGGTGCTGGGTCAGTGCCTCCAGCAGATCGGCGCGCTCGCCGGTGGTCGTCGGCTCAGCGGGGGTCGTGGTGTCGGTGTGGGGCATGGTGGTGACCGCCTTCCGTTGGTACCGCTCCGTCGGACAAGCGCCACGTTAGGAGGCAACTAGGCCAGGACTTGACCTAGTGCGGGGTGCGCTCTGCGTCTTCGGTGGGCCGGTGTCTTTGACGGTCACCGGGGCCGCCCGGTTTTTAGCGGATTGTGGCGCCTCCGGGCCGGCAGTAAAGGGCGCTCCTACGTCGCGTCGGCTCCGCCGATTCCGCTCCGCTCCACCCTTGACTCCCGCCCCTGCACCGCAAGTCTCCCTTGAGCCGGACGGCCAGGGGTGGGGGCTTCGTATTCTCTGGGTGGGTCATCCGCTCTCGCTGCCGGGTGCGGACCGGCCCAACGTGAGCTGGCGCTACGGTCAGGGCTCTGCCCCGGCTACGCCGCTCGGGCCATCCGCTCTCGCTGCCGGGTGCGGACCGGCTCAACGTGAGCCGACGTCACGGTCGCAGCTCGGCCGACTGCCCGGCTTCGCCGCTCGGGTCATCGGCTCTTGCAGCC
>NZ_JBFBEE010000050.1:0-29583 GCF_040683555.1 Streptomyces sp. NPDC093510 | reverse complement strand
CCGTTACGACAAGCGCGGATACGTATTCCTTGGCACCGTTACCGCCGCCGCACTCCTCATCTGGCTCCGCTCATGATCGGAGAGACGGACCCTAGGCGACGCCCGGCCGTGAGGGGGGCGGCTACGGCTACGCCTTCGGCAGGCCGTACGCGTCCGCGATCAGTTCGTAGGAGCGCAGGCGGATGTCGCCGCTGTGCGCGTTGCCCGTGATCATCAGTTCGTCGGCGCCGGTGCGCTTGGCGAGGTCGTCCAGGCCGGTGCGGACCTGGTCGGCGGTGCCGTGGATGACGTTGGAGTTCCAGCTGCTGACGAAGTCCCGCTCCATCTCGCTGAACTGATAGGCCTCCGCCTCCTCGGGGGTGGGCACGAGGCCGGGGCGGCCGGTGCGCAGGCGGACCATGTTCAGCGCGGCGGCCATGACCTGGCGGCGGGCCTCCTTCTCGTCGTCGGTCGCGAGCGCCGAGACGCCGATGAGGGCGTACGGGGCGTCGAGGACCGCGGAGGGCCGGAACGTCTCGCGGTAGAGGTCGAGGGCCGGAATCGTGTTCTGCGCGGAGAAGTGGTGCGCGAAGGCGAACGGCAGGCCGAGGGTGCCGGCGAGGCGGGCACTGAAGCCGGACGAGCCGAGCAGCCAGATCGGCGGCCGGTGCGGGGACTGGACGCCGCCCGGCGAGGTCGCCTGGACGGGTCCGGGGACGGCGTGGATGCGGGCGTAGGGGTGGCCGTCGGGGAAGTCGTCGTCGAGGAAGCGGGTGAGCTCGGCGAGCTGCTGCGGGAAGTCGTCGGCGCCTTCGTTCAGGCGGTCCGTGCGGCGCAGGGCGGCGGCGGTGGCGCCGTCGGTGCCGGGGGCGCGGCCGAGGCCGAGGTCGACGCGGCCGGGAGCCATCGCCTCCAGGGTGCCGAACTGTTCGGCGATGACGAGCGGGGCGTGGTTGGGCAGCATGACGCCGCCGGAGCCGAGCCGGATGCGGGCGGTGTGCGCGGCCAGGTGGGCGAGGATCACGGCGGGCGAGGACGAGGCGACGCCGGGCATGGAGTGGTGCTCGGCGACCCAGTAGCGGTGGTAGCCGCGGGCCTCGGCCAGCCCGGCGATCTCGACGCTGGTGCGCAGCGCGCCGGTGGCGGTGCGTCCGGCGCCGACGGTGACGAGGTCGAGCACGGACAGGGGCACGGGCGCGGTGCCCTGCCGCTCGCCGCGGATGCCGTCGTCGCGGGTGCCTTCGCCGGTCGGGTCCACTGTCACTGGGGGTGCCTCCTGCACTGCGTACATGCGTCACGTGGGTACGGACACGAGAACAGGAGGGTCACTCCGTTTATTCCCCGCATGTCGGCGCGGCCGTACCCGCTACCGTGCCGACCATGGCTGATCCCCTGAAGACCCTCGTCGACGGAGTCGAGGTCGAAGTGCCCAACACCATCCCGGACATCCGCGCCGCCCTCCCCGCGGAGCGTCGCGCGGAGTTCGACGGGGCCATCAACGGAGCCGGGGTCGACGAGATCCACGCGGTGATGCGGCACTGGATGCTGGAGGCCGTGCCCGACCCGGACGCCGAGGCCCGGCTCGCCCGGCTGGCGTCCGACGAGGCGGAGAGGCGGGGCACGTCGTGAGCCCTCGCCACCGCAAGGGCTACCGCGTCACCTACGCGCCGCCCGCCGACGACACCCTCACCAAGATGGGCGACGCCGACGCCTTCCGCGCCACCCTCGCGCGCACCGTGGGCCGGGACCCGTACGGCCACGGCTCCACGCCCGTACGGGACGACCCCGACCGCAGGGAGGCCACGGTCGGCGGCGCCATAGTCCTCTACTACGTGTCCGGGTCGGTCCAGACGTTAACGGTGGTCAGGCTGATCCTCAGCCCGTGAGCCGCGCCCTATTTCTCCGCCTGCACCAGCGGCTCCTTCGTGAACAGGTGGCCCAGGGCCGGCGCGTTCACCCGGCGCTGGGCGAGGCGCAGGGCCTCCCAGACCGTGACCTGGTTCGCCGTCAGGACGGGCTTGCCGAGCTCGGCCTCCAGATCGCGGACGTACGCCGCCGTGTGCAGCGCGGTGTCGGGCAGGAGTACCGCCTGGGCGTCCGGGTGGTCGCCCGCGCGGGCCAGTGCGAAGACCTCGTCGCGGCCCCATGTGCCGACCTCCGCGGCCGTGATGATGCCGCTGCCCCTGGCCGACACGACCTCCGCGCCCGCGTCCTTCAGGAACGCCGAGAAGTGCCCGGCCACGTCCTCCGGATACGTCGCCGCGACCGCGACCCTGACCGCCCCCACCTCGCGTACGGCGTGGGCGAAGGCGAACGACGTCGAGGAGGCGGGCAGCCCCGCCGCCCTGGCCAGCCCGCGGACCTGGTCGTGGGCGCCCTCCCAGCCGAAGACGAAGCTGCCGCTGGTGCAGGCCCACACCACCGCCTCGGCGCCGGAGAGCCGCAGCTCCTCGACGCCCGTGGCGAGCCGCGTCGCCGAGCCCATCTCCAGGAGCGCGTCGACCCGGTGGGCGTCCTCGCCGATGTCCGTGTGGACGACCTGCAGCCGGATGTCGCTGCCGAGCATCTGCTCCATGCGGGGATAGTCGTCCTCGGCCGAGTGCCCCGGGTAGAGAAATCCGAGTGCCGTCACGTCCAGCCTCCTCCTTCTGCGGGTGGTCCTTCGGGCAGGCCCTGCGGCGGTGCCGGCGGATTCAGCGGGCTGCTCGCGCCCGGCCGTGCCGTCGGATCGATCAGTGCCTGATAGGGCCCTACCGCACGGGTACCCAGCCGGCGCAGCGCGGACCACATCGTCACCTGGTTCGCGGAGATCACCGGCATGCGCAGCTCCGCTTCCAGTTGCGGGATGACGTCGTAGGTCGGCAGGTTCGTGCAGCTGATGAAGAGGAGATCGGCGCCTCCGTCGCTGCCGAGGACCGCGCGGCGCGCCATGTCGGCCACGTCCCGGTAGGGGACTTTCCAGATGTGCCGGGTGAGGCCGAGGTAGGCGCGGCCGGTGACGGCCACGTCCGCCGACGCCAGGTACTCCTCCAGGGCCTGGGTGACCGACCAGGTGTAGGGCGTGACGAGCGCGATGCGTCGCGCGCCCAGTTCCCCGATGGCCTCCAGGAGCGCGCCCGACGTGGTCACCGAGGCGACCGCACCCTCGCGCGTCATGGCCTCGCACATCGCGCGTTCACCCGCGGTGCCGCCGACGAAACTGCCCGACGTACAGGCGTACGCGAGGACTTCGGGCTCGGCGGCGGTCAGTGCCCGGACCGCCTCGGCGAGTGTTTCGTGTTCGCTGACCAGCCGTGCCAGGTCGAGGCTGACCTCGACGGGCACGTACGGCGTGCGGGTCAGATGGAGGGAGACCTCGTCCGGGATCCAGCGCCACAGTTCGCGGTCGAGGACGAAGTCGAAAGGGGCGACGACGCCGACACCGCGCTGAGGGTGTGGTCCGCCGAGGAAAGAGACGTCCATGAGCAGTCCCCAAGTAGTGCGTGGGTTCAGGGACCGGCCGGGGGCCGGGGACGAGCGATGCCGGCGACGCGCCGGGACGTCGGGACGGGGAGATCTGCGCGGGCGTACCACACAGAGTGTGTGAGCGGCTGCACGGAGAGTACTGGTTCTTGCACTGCCGGTACAGCAGTGCCTCTGTTGACGAAGGTAGGTTCGGGTGCGAGCGTGGTCAATCCGCACATCTCAGACGGCTGAGTCCTGTTTGGACGCGGCTCGGCCGTACCTCCTGACAGGGAAGCGGAATCTCATTGCGAAACGGTGTCCCGTCGGTTTCCGAAACGACCGTCCTCGTCCTTGACGCCGAGCCCCCGACCCCGCCGCCACGCCTGGGAAGCCTGGCGGGCCGGGCCCGGATCGAGCACGCCGACGAGACCACGCTGGCCGGGCGACTGCCCCTCGCGGACGTGCTTTTGGTGTGGGACTTCACCTCCGAGGCGGTGCGCCGAGCATGGCCGGGCGAGGGGCCGCGGCCCTCCTGGGTGCACACCGCGAGCGCGGGCGTCGACCACCTGATGTGTCCCGAACTCGCCGCGTCCGACACGGTGGTGACGAACGCGCGCGGTGTCTTCGACCGGCCCATCGCCGAGTACGTGGCGGCGCTCGTGCTCGCCATGGCCAAGGATCTGCCGCGCACCCTGGAGCTCCAGCGCGACCGGTCCTGGCACCACCGCGAGACCCAGCGGATCGCGGGCACGCGCGCCTGCGTGGTCGGTTCCGGGCCGATCGGGCGCGCCATCGTGCGGGCGCTGAAGGGCCTCGGGATCATCACGGCCCTGGTGGGCCGCACGGCGCGCCCCGGCGTGCACGGGGCGGACGAGCTGGACCGGCTGATGGCGCGGGCCGACTGGGTGGTGTGCGCGGCGCCCCTCACGGACGCCACGCGCGGCATGTTCGACGCCCGGCGCTTCGGCCTCATGCAGCCCTCCGCCCGGTTCATCAACATCGGGCGCGGGCCCCTCGTCGTCGAGGACGACCTGGTCGCCGCCCTGACGAAACGGTGGATCGCGGGCGCCGCCCTCGATGTCTTCGAGCACGAACCGCTGCCCCCGGACAGCCCGCTGTGGACGGCGCCGGGCCTGCTCGTCTCCCCGCACATGAGCGGCGACACGGTGGGCTGGCGTGACGAACTGGGCGCCCAGTTCGTCGAGCTGTACGAGGCGTGGGCGGCGGGCCGGCCGCTGACGAACGTGGTCGACAAGGAACGCGGGTACGTCCCGGGCCACTGATCACCCCGCCTCTCCTCCCTTCCCGATCGCCCGCCTGTCTGCTGAGGAGCCTGCATGACCGAGCTCACGGATCTCACCGCGGTACAACTCGTCGACGGCTATCGCAAGGGCGAATTCAGCCCGGTCGACGCGGTCCGGGCCGCGCTGCGGCGGGCCGAGGAGACACAGCCGACGGTGAACGCCTTCGTGCGGATCGCGGCGGAGACGGCGTCGGCGCAGGCCGAGGCCAGTGCGGAGCGGTGGCGGCGGGGTGAGCCGCAGGGTCTGGTGGACGGCGTTCCGGTGTCCGTGAAGGACCTGCTCCTGATGCGCGGCGGGCCGACGCTGCGCGGCTCGCGAACGGTCAGCCCTGAGGGGAAGTGGAATGAGGACGCGCCCTCGGTGGCCCGGCTGCGGGAACACGGCGCGGTGTTCATCGGCCGGACGACGACACCGGAGTTCGGGTGGAAGGGCGTGACGGACAGCCCGCAGAGCGGTATCACCCGAAATCCGTACGATCCGTCGCGCACCTCCGGCGGCTCCAGCGGCGGCAGCGCGGTCGCCGTGTCGGTCGGCGCGGGCCCGCTGTCGCTCGGCACGGACGGCGGCGGTTCGGTGCGGATTCCGGCGGCGTTCTGCGGGATCTTCGCGCTGAAGCCGACGTACGGCCGGGTGCCGCTGTATCCCGCGAGCCCCTTCGGGACGCTCGCCCACGTGGGCCCGATGACGCGGGACGCGGCGGACGCGGCGCTGATGATGGAGGTGATCACGGGCCCCGACGCGCGCGACTGGTCCCAACTCGGCGCCTTCGCAGACGGTTTCAGCGCCGGTCTGGGCGGCGGCGTGCACGGGCTGCGCGTCGCCTACTCCCCCTCGCTGGGCGGGCAGGTCGCGGTGCGGCCCGCCGTCGCGGCGGCCGTGCGGCGGGCCGTCGAGTCGCTCGCGGCGCAGGGCGCGTACGTGGAAGAGGCGGACCCCGACTTCTCGGAGCCGGTGGACGCCTTCGAGACGCTGTGGTTCAGCGGAGCGGCGCGCGTCGTGCAGCATCTGTCGCCCGCCCAGCGGGAGTTGCTCGACCCGGGGCTGCGGGAGATCTGCGGGCAGGGGGCGCGGTACAGCGCGCTGGAGTACCTGGAGGCGGTCGATGTGCGCATGGATCTCGGGCGGCGCATGGGCCACTTCCACTCGACGTACGACCTGTTGGTCACGCCGACGCTGCCGATCACCGCGTTCGAGGCGGGAACGGAGGTGCCGAAGGGGTCGGGGCACCGGCGCTGGACGGGCTGGACCCCGTTCACGTACCCCTTCAACCTCACCCAGCAGCCCGCCGCGACGGTTCCCTGCGGGGTGGACGACGACGGGCTGCCCATCGGCGTGCAGCTGGTGGCCGCGCGCCACGCGGACGCGGTGGTGCTCCGTGCGGCGCACGCGTTGTACGAGGCGGGCAGCGCGGGGATCGCGCCGCCCTCCCTCGGCTGAACCGCGCGACCGCGCGACCGCGCCACCGCGCCACCGCGCCACCGCGCTACGCGCGCCGGAAGTTCAGCGTCTCGCCCTGGGCGCCCGCGCGCCACAGGTCGTTGCAGGCCTCGGCCATCCGGTCGAGGCCCTCGACGATCTGGCCCCAGACGATGCCGGGCACCCAGCCGACGTCGCCGTTCAGGAGCAGGTTGTTCCGTTCGTAGAAGAGGGCGAGGTCGACGACGGTGGTGCCCGCCCGCACGTCGGCCTCCGCCTCGTATCCGTACGCCTGGGTGCCCAGTTCCGTACCGGAGAAGGAGAAATAGCAGAGATCTCCCGGGATGGGGGTGACTGTCGGGTTCTCCAGAGGCGGCTCGCGGTCCGCGAACGCCGGGAAGAGGGCGTAGATCTCATTGCGCGCGTACTTCGCGTGATAGACGTCCGAGCCGAGCGGCAGTGCCTCCCACACCGCCGCGCAGGTCACCGGGGCCCGGTCGTCGAGCAGTTTCGCCGTGCACTGAACTCCCCGCTTAGCGAGGGAGACTTCGATGAATCGCTCTGCCATGTGTCCCATGCTCCTCCCTGGGTCAAGGGCACAACGATTGCATCAGGGGCCGGAATTCGTCGGCATAACTCGCTTGGAGTCGGGTAGCCGCGCGCCCATGGCTCCACCACTTGGGAACAACGAGGGATTCACAGGCAGAGCGGTGCGCCGCCGCGCCCTGCTCACCGGAGCGGGCGGGGCGGCTCTGGGCGCATTCGGGGTCTCGGCATGCAGCCGCGTCCCCGACGAGGGGAAGGTCGAGGGGGGCGATCTGCTGGAGCGCCTGCGTGACAGCGGTACGGTCAGGATCGGTGTCGCGGGCGAGGTCCCGTTCGGATACATCGACGAGAACGGCGAGGTCACGGGCGAGGCGCCGGCCATCGCCAAGGTCATCTTCCCGCGCCTCGGGGTGCCCGAGGTCAAGGCGGTGCCGACCAAGTTCGGTGCGCTGATTCCCGGGCTCACACAGGCGCGGCAGTTCGACGTGGTGTCGGCGGGCATGTACATCAATCCGACGCGGTGCGAGCAGGTGCTCTTCTCCGACCCGGACTACCTGATGCTCGACTCCTTCATCGTGAAGAAGGGCAATCCGCACGGCATCAAGGGCTACGAGGACATAGCCGAGAAGGGCCTGAAGCTGGCGAGCGGCACCGCCTACGCGGAGATCGACTACGCCAAGGCCGCGGGCGTGAAGTCTGTCCTCGTCCTGCCCGACCAGGTGGCGGGGCTCGACGCCGTGGCCCAGGGCCGGGTCGACGCCTTCGCCGGCACCAACGTCACCGTCCGCACGGTGATCAAGAAGAATCCACGGGTCGAGGCAACGGAACCGTTCCAGCCCGAGGTCGACGGCAAGCCCGCCTACGGCGCGGGCGGCTTCGCCTTCCGGCTCTCCGAGAAGAACCTGCGGGACGCCTTCAACAAGGAGCTGCACAAGCTCAAGAAGAGCGGCGAACTGCTGCGGATCGTCAAGCCGTTCGGCTTCACCGAGGCCGAGATGACCGATCTGACCCTGCGGAAGCTCTGTCCACCGGTGAAGGGCCTCTCCTCATGATGTCGTCGGAGTTCTTCGGGAACTGGTTCCTGCCCGGCATCTGGATCACCGTCCAGGTCACCTTCTACAGCGCGGCCCTCGCCTTCGTGATCGCCTTCCCGATCGGTGTGCTGCGCACGAACCGGCTCTGGATCGTGCGGTTCCTCGCCGGGGCCTACTTCGAGATCTTCCGCAGCACGTCGTCGCTGGTCTTCATGTTCTGGATCGCGTTCACCGTGCCGCCGGTCTTCAACATCAGCTTCCAGCCGATGTTCGCGGGCGTGCTCGCGCTCGGCATCACCTATGGCGCGTACGCCTCCGAGATCGTGCGCGGCGCGCTCGCCGCGGTGCCGCCCGCGCAGCGCGAGGCGGGCATCGCCCTGAACTTCACCCCGGCGCAGCGGCTGCGCCGTATCGAACTGCCGCAGGCCTGGCCGGAGATGATCCCGCCGTTCAACAACCTGCTCATCGAGCTGCTCAAGGGCACGTCGCTGGTGTCCCTCATCGCGGTGGCCGACATGACGTTCGCCGGTGACCTGCTGCGGCTCGTGAAGAACGAGAGCGCGCCGATCTACACCCTGCTGCTCGCCCTGTACTTCGTCCTCGCGTTCGTCCTCACGCGCGGCATGCGGCTCCTTGAGCGGCACGCCAAGAAACGCGTCGGGCAGGCGCCGGAGAAGACGGGTCTGTTCAGCGGGATGCGCGCCAAGTCGTCGATCGACGTCGTCGCGGGCACGGGGGGTGCCAAGTGAACTGGAACTGGTCGCACGTCGACGACTTCATGCCGCTGTTCTGGGACGGCGTGGAGCTGACCCTCAAGGCGCTGTTCTTCGGCACCCTGATCGCCTTCTCGCTGGGCCTGGTGTGGGCGATCGCCCAGCGGTCCGAGAAGAAGTGGATCCGGTGGCCGGTGACGGTGGTCACCGAGTTCATCCGGAACACCCCGCTCCTGGTGCAGCTGTTCTTCCTGTTCTACGTGGTGCCGGAGTGGGGGCCTTCGATGTCCCCGCTCACCACGGGCATCGTCGGTCTCGGGCTGCACTACTCGACGTACACCTCGGAGGTCTACCGGGCGGGCATCGACGGTGTGCCGGCCGGCCAGTGGGAGGCGGCGACCGCGCTCAGCCTCTCCAAGCGCCGCACCTGGACGTCCGTGATCCTGCCGCAGGCGGTGCGCCGGGTGATCCCCGCGCTCGGCAACTACGTGATCGTCATGCTGAAGGAGTCGCCGCAGATGGCCGCCATCGGCGCGCTCGACATGCTCGGCCAGGCCCAGGGCTACAGCCAGGCGACCTTCACCTACGAGGCGATCAGCGTGGTCGGTGTCGCCTTCATCGTCATCGCCTACCCGGCCTCTCTTCTTCTGCGAGTTTTGGAGCGTCGCCTTGTCCGCTGACAGCAGCACTTCCCAGGAAATCCCCAACCCGGCCGTCGACGGAAGCGAGTTGATCCGCTTCGACAAGGTCGTCAAGCGCTACGGCTCGAACGTCGTCCTGGACGAGCTGGACTTCTCCGTCGCCTCCGGCAAGCACGTAACGCTGATCGGCCCGTCCGGCTCCGGCAAGACGACGATCCTGCGGCTCCTCATGACGCTGGTGAAGCCCGAGCAGGGCACCATCAAGGTCGGCGGCAAGTACCTCACCCACGAGGAGAAGAACGGCAAGCTCGTCCCCGCGGGCGAGAAGCACGTCCGCGAGGTCCGCAAGAACATCGGGATGGTGTTCCAGCAGTTCAACCTCTTCCCGAACATGAAGGTGCTGCGGAACATCACCGAGGCGCCGGTGAGCGTCCTCGGCCTCTCCAAGGACGAGGCGGAGGTGCGGGCCCGCGAGCTGCTCGACCTGGTCGGGCTCGGCGACCGCTGCGACGCGTACCCGACGCAGCTCTCCGGCGGCCAGCAGCAGCGCGTCGCCATCGCGCGGGCCCTGGCGATGCGGCCGCAGGTGCTGCTGCTCGACGAGGTGACGTCCGCGCTCGACCCGGAGCTGGTGGCGGGCGTCCTCGACGTGCTCCGCGACATCGCGCACACCACCGACATCACGATGCTGTGCGTGACGCACGAGATGAACTTCGCCCGGGACATCTCGGACCAGGTCCTCATGTTCGACTCGGGCCGGGTCATCGAGTCCGGTACGCCGGAGAAGATCTTCACGGAGCCCGAGCACGAGCGGACCCGGGAGTTTCTCAGCGCGGTGCTGTGACCGGCGGGGAGGGCGTAGCGCCTGGATCATGACATAGGCATATGCCAGAGTGGCGCGTTCCTGCGTAGAGGGGCGGAGCGCGCCACGATTCTCCTCAACAGACGGTCCGAATGCGCCACTTGGCGGCTATCGTGGGACGAGGCCCAGCTGTCCGGAACCGTTCCACGCAGGGGGAAGCCGTGGCGTTGCAGCACGACGCGATCACGCCGCACCGCTCCGTCCAGAGCGCGCTGCGGGTCCTCGAGACCGTCTCCCGGCACAGCACCGGCGTGACCGCCGCCCGCATCGCCCGCGACACCGGACTGCCCACCGCCCAGCTCACCCCCCTGCTGCGCATGCTGAGCAGCGAGGGGTACGTGGAACAGCTCACCGACGGAGCGACCGGGGCGTACGTCACCGGGGAGACCCTCAGCCGGCTCGGCTCGGCCCGGGACCACGCCGAGGCGCTCCGCGAGAAACTCCAGCGCACCCTGGACGGGCTGCGCGACTCCATCGGCGCCGCGGTCTACATCAGCCGGTACGTGGACGGCGAGGTCCGCGTCACCGACTTCGCGGCGGGCCCCCGCACCCCCGCGGTCAACGAATGGGTGGACTTCCGCTCCTCCGCCCACGCCAGCGCCGTCGGCAAGAGCCTGCTCACCCAGCTCGACGTGAACGGGCGCAAGGACCACCTCTCCCGCCACAAGATGGCCCGCCTCACCTCCCGGACGATCACCAACGAACGGGTGCTGCTCAACCGCCTCGCCTCCCAGCCCGCCACGGTCCCGGTCCTCGACCTCCAGGAGTACGCGGTGGGCACGGTGTGCGCGGCCGTCCCCATCACCGCGGGCGCCGCCGTCGGATGCCTCGCCCTGTCCCTGCCGGTCGAGCACGCGCATCGCTTGCGCGAGGCCGCGGACACGCTCAACCGCGGGGCGGCACCGGTGCTGCTGTCCCTGGCGATCTAGATGTGCGGACGCGCGCCGGCCGTGGCTGGTCGCGCAGTTCCCCCGCGCCCCTGAGGGGCCCAGCCGCCGTGGTCGGAAGCACGCTCCCGGACCAGGTATTATTTACTCGTCAGCAGGCGCCGCTAGCTCAGTTGGTTAGAGCAGCTGACTCTTAATCAGCGGGTCCGGGGTTCGAGTCCCTGGCGGCGCACTTGCGAATGCCGAAAGGGCGTTCCCGGTCTCCGGGGGCGCCCTTTCGCGTACCCCTTCCCGGCAGGGTGCGGTTTTCCGCACCCCCATCCGACGGCAACCCCCATACCGCCGCTGACCTGCACTTTCTAGCGTTGCCTCCATGGACCTCATGACGCTCGCCCTCCCCCATGAACCCGCCGGCGGCATCGCCGGCTGGGCCGCCGGCCTCGTGGACACCCTGGGCGGCCCCGGAGCGGGGCTCGCCATCGCCCTGGAGAACCTCTTCCCGCCCCTGCCCAGCGAGGTGATCCTGCCGCTCACCGGCTTCGCCGCCGGGCAGGGTGTCATCAGCCTCGCCTCCGCGCTGTTCTGGACCACGCTCGGCTCGGTGGTCGGCGCGGCCGCCCTCTACGGGATCGGCGCCTGGTTCGGGCGCGAGCGCATGCACGCCCTGTGGGCGAGGCTGCCGCTGGTCAAGACCTCCGACCTGGAGCGCACCGAGGCGTGGTTCGCCAAGCACGGCACCAAGGCCGTCCTCCTCGGCCGCATGGTGCCGATCTTCCGCAGCCTCATCTCCGTACCGGCCGGTGTGGAACGCATGCGGCTGCCGCTCTTCCTCGCCCTGACCACACTGGGCAGCCTGGTCTGGAACTCCGTGCTCGTCATGGCCGGCTACTGGCTGGGCGACCAGTGGGACGCCGTCGAGACGTACGTGGGTCTCCTGTCCAAGGCCGTCCTGATCCTGGTCGTCGGGGCCGTCGCCGTGTACGTGGCGGTACGTGTCCGGTCCGGCAAGCAGACGGGCAATCATTCCGGCAAGCAGTCCGGCAACCAGTCCGGCAACCGGGACCGGGCCACCGCCGAGGCCCGCCACCGCCGCGTCGACTAGGCCTCCGCTAATGTCGGACGACGTGAGGGAACCCGTCGCCGCGCCACTCGTCATGCGGGTCGCCGGAGTGCTCGTCGGGTGCCTCACCGCCCTCTTCGGGCTGCTGTACTTCGTCGTCGCGGGCGCGGCCCTCGGCGCCTTCCTGCTCTGGCCGCGCACCCGCCGCCGCGCCCACGCCCTGCTCGCCGCGGGCGCGCGCAGGCTCACCGCCGTGGAGCGGCGGCGCCGGTCCCTCTTCTTCCACGACGCGTTCCCCGAGCACCGCGCCTCCGACCAGCAGATCCTGCGCTACCTCGCGGCCCGGACGTACTCCGGGCTGCTGTGCGCCGTCGTGGTCGGGCTCGTCGACTTCGGCGCCGTCCTCGCGGGCATCTTCGCGGTCTCGCTCACCACCCGGTCCTCGATGACCTGGGTGGACGTCCTCAGCCAGGTCGTTCTCGGCGGCACCCTGCTCTTCCTCGCCGTGCAGGGGCTGCGCGCGCTGACCGAACAGGATGCCCGCCTCGCCCGCGAGTGCTTCGGCCCCTCCGAGCGCGAACTCCTCCAGCGCCGCATCGACGAGCTCGCCACCAGCCGTGCCGCGGTGGTCCGGGCCGTCGACGTGGAGCGGCGCCGCGTCGAACGCGATCTGCACGACGGCGTCCAGCAGCGGCTCGTCGCCCTCGCCATGCTGCTCGGCAGGGCCCGCCGCGGCCGCACCCCTGAGCGGGCCGACGCCCTGCTCGAACAGGCCCACAAGGAAGCCAGGGAAGTCCTCACCGAACTGCGCGAGGTGGCCTGGCGCGTCTACCCCACCGCGCTCGACAGCCTCGGCCTGCACGAGGCGCTCGGCGGGGTGTCGGAGCGGTGCGCGATCCCCGTGCGCATGGAGTACGACGTCCCGGACGCGCTGCCCTCCGCCGTCGAGACGGCCGCCTACTTCGTCGTGTCGGAAGCGGTGAACAACGCCGCCAAGCACTCGGCGGCCGGGGAGGTCTTCGTCCGCGTGCGGCAGCGGGGCGCGTCCCTGTCCGTCGTCGTCCGCGACACCGGGACCGGCGGCGCCGACCCCGCGGGCAGCGGTCTCACCGGGCTGCTCAGCCGGGTCGCCGCGCTCGACGGCACCCTGCATGTCGACAGCCCCCTCGGGGGACCCACCACGATCACCGCGGAGCTGCCGTGCGCGTAATCCTCGCCGAGGACTCGACCCTGCTGCGGGAGGGCCTGGTCAGGCTGCTCGCCGAGGAGGGCCACGAGGTCCTCGCCGCCGTCGGCGACGGCGAGGCGCTGCTGCGCGAGGTCGAGGCGCACGCCGCCGACGTCGACGTCGTCGTCACCGACATCCGGATGCCGCCGGACCACACCGACGAGGGCCTGCGCGCCGCGGTGCGCATCCGCGAACTGCGCCCCGGGATCGGCGTGGTCGTCCTCTCCCAGTACGTGGAGCGCAACTACGCGGCGCAGCTGCTCACGTCGAGCGCCGAGCGGGTCGGCTATCTCCTCAAGGACCGGGTCGCCCAGGTCGAGGAGTTCCTCGACGCGCTGGAGCGGGTGCATGCCGGGGGCGCCGCCATCGACCCCGAAGTCGTACGGCAGCTGCTCATCCGCACCACGCACGCCGACCCGCTGACGCGCCTCACCCCGCGCGAGCGCACCGTCCTGGAGGCGCTGGCAGAGGGCCACACCAACGCGGCCATCGGGCAGAAGCTCCACATCTCGCTGAGCGCGGTCGAGAAGAACCTCGCCGCGATCTTCGACAAGCTGGGCCTCTCCCAGACGACGGGGTACAGCCGGCGGGTCCTTGCGGTGCTGCGGTATCTGGAGTCGTGACGTCCCCTCGTCATATCCCTCTCGCCGGTGAGGACGGTGGCGGGCGGGCGCGGTGATACTGGCGCTCTCCCTCTTGAGGAGCCGCCGTATGCGTATGTCCGGAGTCGCCCGGTCCGTCGCGTGGGTGCGGGCCGCTCCGGCGTGGGCGCTCGACACGGCGCTGACCGCCGCCGTCCTGCTCGCCGTCTCCCTGCAGTTCCTCTTCCCCGACGAGGGCGGGGACGCGCTGTCCCTGCCCGGTTTCCTGCTCGGGGCGGGGACGGCCGTGCCGCTGGTGTGGCGGCGCCGGGCGCCCTTCCTCGTCGCGTGCGCGGTCACCTGTTGCACGCCCGCCATGGCGGTCCACCACCGGCCGCCGCCGGACATCGTGTACGGCGGGCTCGTCGTGCTGTACACCGTGGCCGCCGTCGCCCGGCCGTGGCAGCGGCGGGTCATGCTGGCCGGGTGGCTGGTCGGCACGACGGTCACGATGGCGTTGCACGAGCGCGCGGAGCCCTATGAGTACCCCTTCCATCTGCTGAGCCTCGTCAGCGCGTACGCCCTCGGGGTCCTGGCCCGCGTACAGCGCGCGTACACCGCCACCCTGGAGGACCGAGCGCGGCGCCTGGAGAGGGAGCGGGCGAGTGAGACCGCGCGGGCCGTCGCGCTCGAACGGGCCACCATCGCACGGGACATGCACGACATCCTCGCCCACGCGGTGAGCCTGATGGTGGTGCAGGCGGAGGCCGGGCCCGTGGTGGTGCGCAGTGATCCGCCGCGTGCGGAGGCGGCGTTCGAGGCGATCGCCTCGGCGGGGCGTGACGCGATGGTGCAGCTGCGCCGCATCCTGGGCGTCCTCAGGGAGCCGCGGGCCGCCGGGGAAAGGAGCCCGCAGCCGTCCCTCGACGCGTTGCCCGGCCTGGTCGAGCAGGTCCGAATCGCGGGCCTGGAGGTCGAGTTGGCGGTGGCCGGAGTCCCGGGCGCGTTGAGTGCGGACGTGGAAGTGGCGGCGTACCGCATCGTCCAGGAGGCGCTGACGAACACGGTGAAGCATGCGCGGGCCACGCGGGTGCGCGTACAACTGAAGTGGGGTCGGGAGGAGTTGGGCGTCACGGTCACCGATGACGGGTGCGGGGAAGGTGGCGGCAGCGGCGGGCACGGGCTCATCGGGGTGCGTGAGCGTGCCGCCGCGTGCGGGGGGCGCGTGGAGGCGGGGCCCGGTCCCGGTGGAGGATTCCGTGTCGTCGCGCGGCTGCCCACGGCATCCTTGGGGGATGAGCATCCGCGTGGTGGTCGCCGACGATCAGGAGCTGGTGCGCAGCGGCTTCTCGATGATCCTGGACGCGCAGCCGGACATCGAGGTGGTCGCGGAGGCGGGTGACGGCGCGGAGGCGGTCGCCGCGGTGCGCAGGCACGCCCCCGACGTGCTCCTGCTGGACATCCGCATGCCCGGCATGGACGGCATCGAGGCGGCCCGCCGGGTCTGCTCGGGGTCCGGCTGCAGGGTCGTCATGCTCACCACCTTCGACCTGGACGAGTACGTGTACGAGGCGCTGTACGCCGGAGCGAGCGGGTTCCTCCTCAAGGACGTCCGCAGGGACGATCTGGTGCACGCGGTGCGCGTGGTCGCGGCCGGGGAGTCGCTGCTGGCGCCGACGGTGACGCGGCGCCTGGTCGCGGACCTCGTGCGGCGCGGGAGGACCGGGCGGGACACGCAGGCCGGGCCGCCCTCGACGCACCTCGCCGCGCGCCTCTCCGTGCTCACCGCCCGCGAGGAGGAGACGCTGCGGCTGCTGGCCCGCGGCCTCACGAACGCGGAGATCGCCGCCTCCTTCGTGGTCAGCGAGCACACCGTGAAGACCCACGTCAGCAACGTCCTCGCCAAGCTGGCGCTGCGGGACCGGGTGCAGGCCGTCATCTGCGCGTACGAGACGGGGCTCGTCGTCGCGGGAGAGGACGACGTCGGCTGAGCCGCTCTCCCTCCTGAACCGCTCTCTCCGTCGGCCTCCCTCGGGAGGGTGAGGGCTCGCCCCCGCGGGGGAGACGGCAGGACCGCTCCGCGCGGCGATCCGCGGGAGGGGTTCCGGGACGACGCTGAGGCGCGTACTCCCGGCAACTCCCAAGGAGCCGTCATGCTCGCCACCTTCGCCCGGACGGCGACCCGCCGCCCGCTCACCGTGATCGCCGTCTGGATCTGTCTTCTCGTCCTCGGACTCGGCTTCGGAAGCCGGGTGTTCGGGGACCTCACGTCGACCGTGGAGGACGTGCCCGGCAGCGAGTCCGTCGTCACCGGCGAACTCCTCGACGATCTCGACCCGTCCGGCGCCGACATCACCGCGGTCGTCTCGGGCGGCGGCGCGGTCGACCGGGCGGGGCTGCGCGGCGAGGTCGGGCGTGCCGTCGCCGACGTGCGGAGGCTGCCCGGCGTGGCCGAGGTGCCCGATCCGTACGCCACGCGCGGCCAGGTCTCCGACGACCGCCGGGCCCTGCTGATCGGCGTCACCCTTGAGGGCGGGCTCGACGACGACGCCGAGGAGGACACGGTCGGCGACGCGGCCGACCGGCTCCGCGAGATCGACACGATCGACACGATCAACACGGCCGACACGGTCGATGTGGCCGTCAGCGGTGGGCCGCTGCTCGGGGAGCAGATGGGGACGCGGGCCCAAGAAGACGTAGCCAAGGCGGAGTTGATCACCCTGCCCGCCGTTCTGCTGGTCCTGCTGCTCATCTTCGGCGGGCTCCGCGCGGCGGGGCTGCCGCTTCTCGTGACGGTCAGCGGCGTCGCCGGGGCCTTCCTGATCCTGTACGGCTTCAGCCTGGTCACCGACATCTCCGTCTACGCCGTGCAGATCGTCACCATGCTCGGGCTCGGACTCGCCGTGGACTACGCCCTGTTGATGGTCGTCCGCTTCCGCGAGGAACGGGCCAGGACGGCGGATGTGGCCCGGGCCGTGCACGCGACGGTCGCCCGTGCCGGGCGTACGGTCCTCTTCTCCGGCCTGACCGTCGCCATCAGCCTGTCGGGACTGCTGTGGTTCCCCAGCCCGTTCCTGCGCAGCATGGGCCTCGCGGCGGGAGCCGTGGTGGTCGTCGACATGCTGGCGGCGCTGACGCTGCTCCCGGCGCTGCTGGCCCGCTTCGGGGGGAGGATCGCGGCCGCGAAGGCGGGGCGGAGCGGGGAGGTCTTCGCCCGGGTGGGGCGGTTCGCCGCCGGGCGGGCGGTCGCCGTGCTCGTACTCGTGGGGGCCGCCCTGGCCGTCCTCGCCGCGCCCGCCCTCGGGATGCGCATCGGGATCGGGGACGCCCGGCAGCTGCCGCACGACACGGAGGCCCGGCAGCTCTACGACACCGTGCGCGCGCACTATCCGCCCGAGACCGGCACCGACCCCGTGAGCGTCCTCGTGCGGCCCGGCGCCCCCGCCGACTGCGAGCGCAGGATCCGTGCGCTGCCCGGCATCGCGGCGTCCGAGCGCCGGCGGCTCCCCGACGGCACCGTCCTGCTCGAACTCACCCCGAAGGGCTCCGTCGACGGACCGGCCGCGACCGGTCTCGTCGAGCGGATACGTGACCTGCGCGGCGACGAGCCGGTCCGCGTCACCGGCAACGCCGCCCGTCTCGTGGACTTCCGGGCGATGCTCGCCGAGCGTGCGCCGTGGGCCCTGCTGACCGTCCTGGCCGGACTGTTCGGGCTGCTCTTCGCCTTCACCGGCTCCGTCCTGATCCCGCTGCGGACCCTCGCCACCACGCTGCTCAGCCTCGGCGCCGCGCTCGGCGTCGTCACCTGGGTCTTCCAGTACGGGCACGGGGCGTCGCTGCTCGGCGGGGAGGGGCTCGGCGCGCTGAGCCTGACGGCGCCGCCGCTCATCATCGCCATCGCGTTCGGGCTGGCCATGGACTACGAGCTGTTCATCCTGTCCCGGATGCGGGAGAGCTTCGTGGAGACCGGCGACCACCGCGCCGCCGTCGTGGAGGGGCTGCGCCGCTCCGGGCGCGTGGTCAGCTGCGCGGCGCTGCTTCTCGCCGTCGTCTTCGCCGGGTTCATGACCGGCGGCTTCTCACCGGTCCTGCAGATCGGGCTCGGCCTGACCCTGGCCGTCCTCATCGACGCCACCGTGGTCCGTATGCTCCTCGTCCCGGCGACGATGGCGCTGCTCGGGCGCCGCGCGTGGTGGGCGCCCGGGGTGCTGCGGCGGGTCCGACGGCCGTCTAGGACAGGACGAAACCGTCCATGAACAGCGCCGCCGCGAGGCCTGCGGCCAGGAGCCAGGTGCCGAGCCTGGTGCGGCCGCGGCGGCTCAGCTCGATCACGATGCCGCAGAGTATGAGCAGGAGCCCGTAGACCCCGACGACGAGCACGGAGGACCGGCTCGCCAGGCGCAGCGCGAGGACCACCGCCGCGGCGGCCATCAGGACGGAGGCCGCGGCGATGCGGGCGCGGCGGGCGCGGGCGGCGGGGGTGGGGGCGGCTGTGGGGGTGGCTGTGGCGGTGGGGGTGGGGTCCTGCGGGTCACTCGGGGCCGGGGTGGTCCGGTCTGGCGCGCTCATGGGTCTGGATCGTAATCGGTCACCCGAACGGCATCTCACTCCCGGGGCCGGGCCCCCGGCCTATGGGGGGTTGAGCAGGGAGTCGCGGTTCTGGGAGCGGTAGTGGGAGATGAGGGTGGTGATGTCGGAGGGCGTCAGGGGGCGGTAGGAGGGGGAGTTCGGGGGGCGCCACCAGACGGGGTCGGGGCAGCGGAAGCCCTCGCGGCGCAGGTGGGATCGTGCGACCTTGTTCGTCGCCGTGACCGGCATGTGGGGGGTCACCCGCACGAAGCGGGGGGTCATCTTCGTGCCCAGGTCGGGTTGGGAGAGGAGGAACTCGGAGAAGGCCAGGGGGTCGAAGGGGGTGTCGGGCGGGGGCGTCAGGGCCGCCATGACCTGGTCGCCCGCCACCGGGTCGGGGACCGCGTACACCGCCACCGCGGCCGCCCCCTCGTACCGGGAGAGGATGTTCTCGATCATCGCCGCCGCCAGGTTCTCGCTGTCCACCCGCAGCCGGTCGTCCGTGCGGCCGGCGAAGTAGAGGAAGCCCGCGGTGTCGCGGTAGAAGAGGTCTCCCGTCCAGTACCAGCCGCCCCGCAGGCGTTCCGCCTGCGCCTCCTCGTTGCGCCAGTACCCCTCGAAGGGATTCGGCCCCCGGTTCACCAACTCCCCTATGGAGGACGCCCCGTTGAGCATGCGTCCGTCCGTGGAGAACTCGGCAGGATCGCACTCGCGGCACGTCCCGGGGTCGACCACCGCCAGGTCGTCGCCGGGGGCCGCGCGGCCGATCGCCCCGGCCGGCGTGCCGGGGGTGCGCTGGATCGCCGCGCCGCCCTCGGAGGAGCCGTAGCCCTCGACGAGCCGCACCCCGAACCGTTCCTCGAAGCGTGCCGCGTCGACCGCCCCCGCCTCGGTGCCGAAGCCGGTCCGCAGGGGGTTGTCGCGGTCGTCGGGGCGTTCGGGCGTGGCCAGGATGTACTGGACCGCTCGCCCCACGTAGGTGAAGTACGTGGCGCCGAATTCGCGTACGTCGGGGAGGAACCGGGACGCCGAGAAGCGGGCGCGCAGCGCCACGCCCGCCCCCGCGGCCAGCGCCGGCGCCCAGTCGGCGATCACCGCGTTGCCGTGGAACATGGGCATGCAGATGTAGTGGGTGTCCGACGCCCGGATGCCGAAGTGTCCGACCAGGGAGCGGCCCGCCGCCGCCAGCCGGCCCTGGCTGCAGATCGCCGCCTTGGGCGCGCCGGTCGAACCGGACGTGAAGTAGAGCAGCATGCGGCTGTCGGGGCGCACACCCCTGGCGGTCTCCGGTTTCGCATCGGCGTAGGGCGTGAGGAGTTCGGCGTAGGCGGCGGTGTCGGTCACGAGGACGCGTACGCCGGGGAGTTGGAGGCCGTCGAGCAGTCGCAGGTGCGCCCGTTCCGTCACGAGGACCGCGCAGTCGGTGTGCAGGATGTCGCGGGCCAGCTCCGCGCCGCGCCGCGTGGGGTTGACGCCTGCCACGGCCGCGCCGGCGAGCGCCGCCGCACTCAACCAGAGGGGAAACTCCGGGGTGTTGTCGAGCAGGACGCCGATGTGGCGTTCGCCGTTCCGTGGCAGCAGGTCGGCGAGGAGCGCGGCTCTGGCCGCCGCGCCCGCCGTCATCTGGTGGTGGCTCAGCTGTCCGCCCGCGTGGCGCAGGCCGGTGCGGTGGTCGCCCCACCGCGCCTGTACGAGTTCCGCGACCGTGGTGCCGGTGCTCTCCATGGCCGCGCACCATAATTGACGCTACGTCAGAAGTGGACCCCGCTGTCAGGGGCGGTCGCCATCGGGTCCTACGGCATGTCGCTGAAGACGTCTGTGGGGGCGGAGTTCACCGTCATGACGAAGAAGACGCAGAACGCCAGCATCACGCCGAAGAAGCAGAGCAGGCCCACCGTGCCCGCCGCCATCGCGAAGGGCCGCGGCGCGTGCGCGGTCGCGGCCTCGGGGCGCCCGGCCGCGTAGTGCACGGTGACGATGTCGCCCTCGACGGTCGTCGCCGGGCCGTTCTCCTCCTCGAAGCGGACGGGGCGGCCTTCGCGGGTGGTGAATTCGTAGACGTGGTGCAGCGTCGTGGAGATGCGGTCGCCGCCGCTGGTCGTCGTGTACGTGCGCAGGCAGCGCGCCTCGGCGGTGAGCCCGCTGCTCCAGGCCCGGCTCACCTGGGTGGAGCGCTGGATCACCTTGGCCGCCATGAGGATCACGCCCGCGGCGATGATTCCGGGCACGGCGTAGAACATGAACTCCATGAGGTTCCCCCGATGTCGGTCCGGCGGCCCGCACGCTGACATGCGGCCCCGCGCACGCCGTGTGGTCGGCACGGCGTGCGCAGAACCTACCCGTGGGGTGTGGGGAAGATCCTCAAGCCTTGCTCAGAACTGGTCGAGGCCCTGCGGAGCACGTCAGAACTGGACGTCCGAGCAGGCGTAGAACGCGTTCGCCGTGTCCGCGACCGTCCAGACGGCGACGATCACGTGGTGCCCACTGCGGCCGCCGGGGATGGTGCCGCTGTGCGAGAGGGTCGCGGGCGGCTGCTGGCTGTTGTACGGGACGTTGAGGAACGGCGTGGTCTCCAGGGCCGACCTGGTCACCGCCTTGCTCTCGTCCCAGCCCTGCTTGGTGATGTAGTACTTGAAGTCGGTGGTGCGGTGGCGTGCGGTGAACTGCCAGCGGAAGGTGTAGTTCTGGCCGCCGCTGACCTTCGTGGTCGGCCAGGCTCCGCCGCCCGGGGTCTTGGGCGAGTTGAGCTGGTTGAAGCCCGCTATGCCCGCCGAACAGATCTTGCCGTCGGCCGGTCCCCCGGCCGGGAAGCCCTTAGGGCCCTCGACGCTCTGCGGTTCGTACTGGATGGAACCGCAGCCGCTCACCACGCCCTTGGCGCAGTTGATCTGCCGGCTCGCGGGCAGATCCGTGTAGCCGTGGCTGCTGGCGCCCCCGGCGGAGAACGCGAACGCGCCGACCGTGCCGAGGCCGACCATGGCCGCGTACAACTTCTTGTTTCGCATGTGCCGCTCCTGCCGAACGTGGGGAGTTCCGTGGGACGTGCGCGCACCGCGGTCTAGACCAAGCTCAGATTATTGCCGTTAGTTGAACATGTCCATACCAATCTCGGAGAGGATCCGTCCGCATCGCTCACGCGTACGCCTCCCCGAGTTCACCGGCCAACTGCCGCCCACACGGCCCCAGTTGTCAGCGGTGCTCGCCGTGCCCCGTACAGAACGCCACCGTCAGGTCCTTCACCAGCGCCTTGCGCTCGTAGTCGTCCAGCTCCACCAGACCCCGGGTGGTCAGCCGCGTCACCGTGTCCTCGACCGAGTCGACCACCGAGGTCAGCACGGTGTCGCGGTGCCGCGCGTCCAGGGCGGCCACCCGGCGGCGCTGCATCGCGGCGGCGACCTCGGGGGCGTACTCGATACGGGTCGGGCAGGCCGAGAAGATCTCGACGCCGACCGCCTCCGCGTCCGCCGCGAGCGCCCGGGTCAGCGCGGCACCGACGGCCTCGGCGTCGCGCAGGGTGGGGGTGTCCTCATGGAAGGCGTCGGCGGGCAGCCGCGAGAGGACACGGGCCGTGCTCGCCTCCACGCACTCCCGCAGATACTCCTGGTGATCCTCGACCGCGAGCGTCGCCCGCGCGGGGTCCTTCACCCGCCACACGACGAGGAGCACCACGCGCAGCGCGACCCCGCCGCGGTCCACCGCGGGCATCGGCTCGCTCCGCCAGTGCCGCAGGCGTACGTCGACACGACGGCGCAGCAGCAACGGGTTCACCCACATCAGGCCGGTGCGGCGGACCGTGCCCCGGTAGCGGCCGAAGAGGCTCAGCACCCAGGCCCGGCCGACCCGGCCGCGGGCAAGACCGCCGAACCCGAACAGGCCGAGCGTCCCGGACCCGGCGAGCGACGCCCACTGTGCGGGGCCGAGCCCGGCGCCCTCGTACCCGGGCAGTGCCGTCACCCGCAGCGCGGGCTCGGGCAGCACGCCCGCCCACCACAGCGAGAGCGCGCACCCGGCGACGCCCGCGCAGCCGCCGAGCACCCCGGCCAGGCCGGGCAGCACCCACGCCCGCCGCTCCAGCTCCACGAGAGCCGGGTCGACCTCGGGCACGGGCCGGGCGGCGGCGGCGGCCGGCGCGGCCGGGGGCGGCGCGGGCCGGCGCGGTGTCCGCGGCTGCTCCCCGGTCCCCCGCCTGCGCCGCACCACGGCGGGCGGCAGCACGACGCCCGCCGCGTCGTCCGGATCATCACGGAAGAGGAGGTGCACGGGGATCTCGGTGGTGGCCTCACTCTGGATAACCCGCGCCGCCCGCACGAGCCCCTGCACCTCGGGCACCCCGCCGGGCTGCGACGGCTGGGAGGAACGTGGTGACTCTGACTGTGAAGCTGCCGTCGTACTCATCCGTGCCTCCGCCTCGTCCGTGCTTCCCGCCTCGTCCGTGCTTCCCGCCTCGTCCGTACTTCCCGCCTCATCCGTGCCCCGCCCGCATTCGCCCGTCACGTCCCGCCCGCCCCCGCCACCCGCGCCCACCGACCCCCTCACCGGAACAACCGCCGCCACGTCTCCGGCCCCGGAAAGCCGTCGGCCGCCGCGCCCCGCCAGCCCTGGGAGCGCTGGAACGCCTCCACGTTGCGCCGGTCGCTCTCACTCCAGGAGGGGCCGGGACCCCGCGCGTAGTGCGTGCCGAAGCCCCTGCTCACCAGCTGTCTGCCGAGACGCTCGATCGCCGCGTGCGACCGACCCGGGCGGAAGACACCCCGGCCCGGGTAAGCGGGCACCCCCACCCCGCCACCAGGAGTGAAAGCGGAACCGGAACCAGTCCCGCCCTTTCCGTCCCCGCCGCCGCCTCCGTCACCTCTTCCGTCACCTTTTCCGCCACCACCGCCCGCACCTGCGCGCCCGGCCGGAATGTCCCGGCCCTTCCCCTTCATGAGGTACGTCCACGTCGTCGGACCCGGCAGTCCGTCCGCGTCCCGGCCCCGCCACCCCTGCGCCAGCTGGAACGCCTGCGTCGCCCTGCGGTCGGCGTCGCTCCAGCGCGGGCCCGGGCCCGTCCGGTAGAACCGCTTGCCGCCCCGGGCGACCAGCGCCTCGCCGAGCCGCGTCACGTGCTGGTTCTCCGCCCCGGGGCCGAAGGCCTTCGCGCCGGGGTAGCGCGTCGACGGGCCCGGCGTGCCCGAGCCGCCCGGGGAGCCGCCGGTCACGCCCTTGTAGCGATAGGCCAGATAGCGGTTCCCGTATGTCCAGTAGGCATAGGGAGTGGTCTGTCTGCGGGCGTGCGGGCGGGCCAGTTCGTAGGCGAGGTAATGCGTGCGGGCGGAGTCCGACCAGCCCCCGAATACCGTCACGTGCGAACCCTTCGTGGGGTCCGCCGGATTATGGAAGAGGAGAATGTCGCCGGGCTGCAACTGGTCCTTCGAAATGGGCGTCGCGTACTTGCCGAGACTGCCCGTCCATTCGTTGCCGCCCAGGTTCCAGGCCATGGAGACGAAGCCGGAGCAGTCCTGCCGATAGCCGTCGGGCCAGTACTTGCCCATGTCGTACGGAACCTTCGCGGCGACCCACTCCTTGGCCCTGTCGATGATCGCCGCCCGTGTGGTCGCCCGATACCCCGGCGGCCCCGACGACCCCTGCTTCGCGGCGCCGTGGCCACCGTGCAGCGGGCTCGTGCCACCCTGCGGAGTGTCCGTCACGTCGCCCGGAACGTCGTCCGCCGGCCCCGCCCCTGGCGCCGCCGCACGGCCTCCCACCTCGACCGATGCCACCGCGGGCAGCGTCTGGCCGCCGAGCACCGTGCCGGCCGCCGCGGCGAGGACGAGGGCGCGGCGCGCACCGTGCGCCGCGGGGTGGCCGCCGAGCCGCAGGGGGAGAGCGTGTGCCGTCGTGCGGCGCCAGTGAATACAGCCGGGACAGTCGCAGTCGCTCTCGGGGGTGAATTCCTCGAATACCGGAGCGGCCTCCATGCGATTCCCCTCACACCCCAGAAAAGAATGTCCGCGCATCTGCACGTGCGTCAGTTTCTCAACTGTCCCGGGATACCGCATGTTGACGGTCCGAATGATGGATCGACCCCGGCTGGCCCCCGGCCCCGGCTCTCTCCCCGGGCGCCCGGCTCTCTCCCCGGCGGCTCCCGGGTGGTCGGGACCACCCCCGGACATCCGGTAGAGTTATCCAGGTCAGCAGGCGCCGCTAGCTCAGTTGGTTAGAGCAGCTGACTCTTAATCAGCGGGTCCGGGGTTCGAGTCCCTGGCGGCGCACAGACAGCGAAGGCCCTCCGTTCACACGGAGGGCCTTCGTCGTGCTCACGTACCGCTACCGTGTCGCCATGGCGCGAGACATCCAGGAGCGAATCAAGAAGCTGATCATCGATTCGAGGCTGCCCTCCGGGGCCTCGCTGCCGACGGAGCCCGAGCTGATGGAGCGGCTGGGCGTCAGCAGGAACTCCGTGCGGGAGGCTCTGAAGGCGCTCCAGGCGATGGGGATCGTGGAGATCCGGCACGGTTTCGGGACGTATGTCGGCCCGATGTCGGTGGCGCCGATGATCGAGGGCCTCGCCTTCAGGACCGTTGCGGGCCACTACCGCGGCGAGGACAGCCTGCTCCAGCTCCTGGAGCTGCGCGAGGCCGTGGAGACCGGGCTCATCGCGCGCCTCGTGGGCCGCGTCCCGGCCGCCGACCTGGCCGAACTCGACGCGCTCGTCGAGCGGATGGAGACCGAGGCGGCCTCCCCGGAGGGCGCCGTGCACGCCGAGACGGACCGCGCATTTCACGCCACCCTCTACCGCGGCCTGGGAAACCTCCTGCTCGGCGAGGTTCTGGAGGCGTTTTGGGATGCTTTCCACAAGGTTCGTACGGACCTGGTGGACGTGCCGCTCGATCCGCGGGTCACCTGCCGGCAGCACCGGGAGATTCTGGAGGCAGTACGCTCTGGCGATGCCCTCCGGGCTGAGCAGGCCATACGCGAGCACTTCGGTAACATCCGAACCCGTCTGAGCTCACCCGCCCCAGCAGACGCCCCAAATCGCTCGTATGACCGGTAAACCCCTTGTTTCGCTCTTGCGATCATGCCGTAAGGCGTAGAACCCTGGCCTGGAGCCATCGGCTCTCATGAGGCGGGCGGTACGGGGCGGTTGGGGGCCCGATACGGCCGCGGCGGGACAGGGACGGGGGTCCCGTTCGTGAAGCGATGCCGAGGGGGGCATCATGCAACCGGAAGGTCGCCTTTCCATGTCTGAGGAGACGGTGGCCTGCCACTGATGCGTCCGCGAGGGTCGAGGGGGACCGGAGCGGACGGAAGGACCAACGAACACGCGGATGTCCGCGTGCGGGGGGATGACTCATGACGTCGACGCCGCCGGGCGCCCGACAGAACGACCCGTCGGAGACGACCCAGCTCCGGGTGCTGTCGCACAGGACGGGTGGGTTCCGAAGAATCAAGAAGACCCTGCCGCGGTACGACTACGAGCACTACAGCCGGCTCGCGGGTCCGCTGACCCAGCCCGACCCGAGCAAGCCCTACAGGGTGAAGTACCGCTCGCTGCTCTCGCAGGAGCCGCACAAGATACGGGCCGCGCTGATGCTGGGCGCGGCCCCGCTGCTCTCCCTGGTCCTGCTCGGCTGGCTGCTGCAGCCCGGACACTGGACCGAGCGGGACTACGTGGCCAACGACTGGCTGCCGGTGCTCGACATCGTCATGCTCATATCGATCGGTCTGATCGAGTTCTTCCGCTGCATGAACGTGCTGTCCAACGCGCACGCGACCCTCGTCGCCCGCGACCCGATACCCGTGGTGCCCGAGACCGGCACCAGGGTCGCCTTCCTCACCTCGTTCGTGCCCGGCAAGGAGCCGATCGAGATGGTGACGAAGACGCTGGAGGCCGCGGTCAAGATACGTCACCGCGGTCTGATGCACGTCTGGCTCCTCGACGAGGGTGACGACCCGGAGGTCAAGGAGGTCTGCCGGCGGCTCGGCGTCCACCACTTCTCCCGCAAGGGCGTGGCGAAGTGGAACATGACGAAGGGCCCGCACCGCGCCAAGACCAAGCACGGCAACTACAACGCCTGGCTGGACGCGCACGGCGACGACTACGACTACTTCGCCTCGGTGGACACCGACCACGTCCCGATGCCGAACTACCTGGAGCGGATGCTCGGCTTCTTCCGCGACGAGAACGTCGGCTTCGTCATCGGCCCGCAGGTCTACGGCAACTACGACAACTTCGTCACCAAGGCCGCCGAGTCGCAGCAGTTCCTCTTCCACGCGCTGATCCAGCGGGCGGGCAACGCCTACGGCGCCCCGATGTTCGTCGGTACGTCCAACGCCGTACGCATCAGGGCCCTGAAGCAGATCGGCGGCCTGTACGACTCGATCACCGAGGACATGGCGACCGGCTTCGAGATCCACCGGGCCACGAACCCGGCGACCGGCAAGAAGTGGAAGTCGGTCTACACGCCGGACGTGCTCGCGGTCGGCGAGGGCCCCAACGCCTGGACGGACTTCTTCACGCAGCAGCTGCGCTGGTCGCGAGGGACGTACGAGACGATCCTCAAGCAGTTCTGGAAGGCGCCGTTCTCGCTGCCCCCGGGCCGCCTCTTCAACTACACGATGATGGTCATCTTCTACCCGATGTCCGCCATGAACTGGATTCTCGCGGCGCTGAGCTGTGCGCTGTTCCTGGGTCTCGGCGCGTCCGGCGTGAACATCGACCCGACCATCTGGCTGATGCTGTACGGCAACGCCTCGGCGCTGCAGATCGGCCTGTACATCTGGAACCGCAGGCACAACGTCTCCCCGCACGAGCCGGAGGGCTCCGGCGGTGTGGCGGGCATGGTGATGTCGGCGCTCTCCGCGCCCATCTACGCGCGCTCGCTCCTCGACGCGGCCCTGCGCCGCAAGAGCAAGTTCGTGGTGACCCCCAAGGGCGACTCGGCGAGCCCGGACACGCTGTTCGGGACGTTCCGGATCCACCTGTTCTTCATCCTGGTCTTCGGTGGCTCGATGGCCGCCTCCTTCGTGTACGGGCACTCCCACCCCGCGATGATCATCTGGGCCACGTTCGCCCTGCTGATCACGGCCGCGCCGATCTTCGCGTGGCGCTGGGGCATGCGGCAGGACAAGAAGAAGCCCAAGCCGCCCGCGCCGGACGTGACCGTTCCGCAGCAGCGCGACGCCACGGCACCCCTGCCTCACGCGCCGCATGCCCCGCATGCCCCGCACGCGCCACATGCCCCGCAGCAGAAGCCCAGCTGGGCAGCCGCACCCGACCAGACCATGCAGATTTCCCTTGGGGGACGTAAGAAATGAAAGACCGTGCCGGCCGCCGCCGCGCCCGCCGCATCGCGATAGGCGCGGCGGTCGTCCTCGCGCTGGCGGGGATGAACGGCCCGTGGCTGTGGCGCGTGGGCTCCGAGAAGTACCACGACTACAAGATCAACAAGCCGGAGTACAAGGCGGACAACGGCCACTGGGACGTCCTCGACTTCCCCGAGGAGTACCGCCAGAACACCATCCACGCGGCGCTCCTGCACACGGGCAAGGTCCTCCTGGTCGCCGGGTCCGGCAACAACCAGAAGAACTTCGACAAGAAGAAGTTCGACACCCGGCTGTGGGACCCGGTCAAGAACACCATCAAGAAGATCCCGACGCCCACCGACCTGTTCTGCACGGGCCACACCCAGCTGGGCAACGGCAATCTGCTGATCGCGGGCGGCACGCAGCGCTACGAGAAGCTGAAGGGCGACATCACCAAGGCCGGCGGCCTGATGATCGTCCACAACGAGGACCCGGACGAGCCGAAGACGATTCCTGCGGGCACCAAGTTCACCGGCAGGAAGAACGGCAAGACGTTCGTCTCCCAGGACAGCGTCCTGGTCGAGAAGGCGAAGAAGGTCTTCGACAAGCAGACCGGCCGGTTCCTGCGCACCGAGCCGGGCCTCGGCCGGGTCTATGTGGAGGCGGCAAGGAGCGGCGCCAAGCATGAGACGGGCACCCAGGACAACTACCGCATCCAGGGCCTGAAGGGCTCCGACACCCGCAACGTCTACGGCATGGCGCAGAAGCTCGCCCTGGACAAGAAGGACTTCCAGGGGATCAAGGACACCTTCGAGTTCGACCCGGTCGCCGAGCGGTACATCAAGGTCGACCCGATGAACGAGGCGCGCTGGTACCCCACGCTGACCACGCTCACCGACGGCAGGATCCTCTCCACCTCGGGGCTCGACGAGATCGGCCAGCTGGTCCCGGGCAAGAACGAGGTGTACGACCCGAAGACGAAGAAGTGGACGTACACGAAGGGCATCCGCCAGTTCCCGACGTACCCGGCGATCTTCCAGATGGCCAACGGCAAGCTCTTCTACTCCGGTTCGAACGCGGGGTACGGCCCTGACGACGTCGGCCGCAAGCCCGGCGTCTGGGACCTGAGGACCAACAAGTGGCAGGGCATCCCCGGCCTGAGCGACCAGAAGCTCCTGGAGACCTCCGGCACGGTCGAGCTGCCGCCCGCGCAGGACCAGAAGTACATGGTGGTCGGCGGCGGCGGGGTCGGCGAGTCCAAGGAGTCCAGCGAGAAGACCCGCATCGTCGACCTGAAGGCGGACGACCCGAAGTTCGTCGACGGCCCCTCGCTGGAGAAGGGCACGCGCTACCCGCAGATCTCGACACTGCCCGACGACACCGTGCTGATCTCCGGCGGCTCCGAGGACTACCGCGGGCGCGGCGACTCCAACATCCACCAGGCGCGGATCTACGACGCGAAGACCGGTGAGATGCGGCGGGTGGCCGACCCCGAGGTGGGCCGCAACTACCACTCCGGTTCGGTCCTGCTGCCCGACGGCCGCGTGATGTTCTTCGGCTCCGACTCGCTCTACGCCGACAAGGCCAACACCAAGCCCGGCGTCTTCGAGCAGCGCATCGAGATCTACACGCCGCCGTACCTGTACCACGGCTCGCGGCCGTCGCTCGGCGCGGGGCCGAAGACGATCGCACGGGGCGAGTCGGGGACGTTCCCGACGAAGCACGCCTCGTCCATCAAGACGGCCCGCCTGATCAAGCCGAGTGCGTCGACGCATGTGACCGACATCGACCAGACGTCGATCGCGCTCGACGTGAAGAAGTCCCGGGGCGAGGTCACGGTGACGATCCCGAAGAACCGCAGCCTCGTCGAGTCCGGCTGGTACATGCTCTTCGTGACGGACGACCAGGGCACGCCGAGCAAGGCACGGTGGGTCAAGGTGCCTTAGCCCTGTCAGGGGCGCGGGGAACTGCGCGAGCAACCACAACAAAGCCGCAGTCGCGTCTGCCGAGTTACTGAGCAGACGCGACTGCGGC
>NZ_JBFBEE010000049.1:0-29640 GCF_040683555.1 Streptomyces sp. NPDC093510 | reverse complement strand
CGCGCAGTTCCCCGCGCCCCTGACTTGTCCACCTTGCCCGGCGTCGCTGAGGGGGCCTCTTCCAGGGGCGACTCGGTGCCGGATGCGGGGGACGACCTAGGGGCGCGGGGAACTGCGCGGTCAGCCCCCACCGGCCCGCGGTTGACCGCGTGCGCCGCGCTCGCCCCGTCGTGGATGTCCTCACGGGACGACACCCCCGTCAGGCGGCCCTCCGCGTCCACGCGGGCGACCAGCCCCGCCGGGGAGGACAGTGACTCGTCCAGCGCCGCGAGAAGCGTGTCCGTGTCACGGAGTGGACGTACGGGAACGTCCGCCGCGTCCCCGTCCTTGTGCCGCCAGGCAAGCGGCGCCCCCACCGCGTCAAGCCGGAGCGTCCACGCGCCGCCCTCCGGCGCGGGCCCCTGCGGGACGCCGGACAGGGAGGCGAGGGAAAGGAGCTTCAGGCCCCGCTCCGCACCCAGGAAGTCCGCGACGAAGTCGTCCGCGGGGCGGGCGAGGAGCTCGGCGGGCTCGGCGCACTGCACGAGGTGGCCGCCGGTGCGGAAGACGGCTATGCGGTCACCGAGCCGCACCGCCTCGTCGATGTCGTGCGTGACGAAGACGATGGTCTTGTTCAACTCCCGCTGGAGGCGGAGCAGTTCGTCCTGGAGCTGGGTGCGGACCACCGGGTCCACCGCGCCGAACGGCTCGTCCATGAGGAGGACCGGCGGGTCCGCGGCGAGCGCACGCGCCACGCCGACGCGCTGCTGCTGGCCACCCGAGAGCTGGTGCGGGTAGCGCTTGCCCGCGTCCGGGGCGAGGCCGACCGTCTCCAGGAGCTCCGCCGCGCGGGCCCGCGCCTTCCTGCGGCCCCAGCCGAGCAGCAACGGCACCGTGGCGACGTTGTCGAGGACCGTGCGGTGCGGGAAGAGGCCGGCCTGCTGGATGACGTAGCCGATGGAGCGGCGCAGTTCGGCCGCGTCCTGTTCCAGGATGTCGCGGCCGCCGACCCGGATCGTCCCCGAGGTCGGGTCGACCATGCGGTTGATCATGCGGAGGGTCGTCGTCTTGCCGCAACCGGAAGATCCGACGAGGACGGTCACGCCGCCTTCCGGCATGTCCAGGGTGAGGTCGTGGACCGCTGTCGTGCCGTTCGGGAAGCGCTTGTGGACCGTATCGAATTGGATCATGTGGAGTCCCTTGCCCGGCTGTATATCGTCATGCAGAGTTCTCGCTGTCTGAATAAGTTGTCAATAGTTTTCGGGGCGCCCCGCGTAAATCACCGGTAACAAGTGGTCGCAGGGCAAGACAGAACGTCCGGTTGAGGAGGGAATGCGAGTGAAGTCGTCTCGTATCGCGGACACGGCGACCGACCACAGGGAAGCGGTCGTCGTCCTCGACGGCCGGGGACTGATGGTCGCAGACGTCGTACGCCTGGCCGAATCCGGCGCCAGGCCGGTGCCCGCCACCGACGGCATGAAGCGCGCCGAGGACTCCTGGAACGCAGCGCGGGAGATCGCCGCCTGGGGCCGCGTCTACGGCCGCTCCACCGGAGTCGGCGCCAACCGGAATGAGGACGTGCCCACCGAGGCGGCCGCCGACCACGGCCTGAGACTGCTGCGCTCGCACGCCGGGGCCATCGGCGCCGAACTGCCCGCCCGGCAGGTCCGCGCCATGCTCGCGGTCCGCGCCAACCAGCTCCTCGCGGGCGGCGCGGGCCTGCGCCCCAGCGTCGTCACCGCGCTCTGCCGGGCCCTGGAGACCGGCGCGTACCCCACGGTCAACGAATTCGGCTCGGTCGGCACCGGCGACATCGCCGCCCTCTCCCAGATGGGCCTCGCGCTCGCGGGCGAACACCCCTGGCAGGGCCCCGGGGAACCGCCGGAGCCGCAGCCCCTCGACAACAACGACGCCCTCGCCCTCATCAGCAGCAACGCCCTCACCCTCGGCCAGTCCGCGCTCGCCCTCCACGAACTGCGCGGCCTGATCGGCGCCACCCAGGTCGTCGCCGCACTGTCCCTGATGGCCGTCGACGGGTCGTACGAGGCGTACGCGCTGCCCGTCCACGAAGCGCGCCGCCACCCCGGCTCCTACGCGGTCGCCGCACGCATGCGGTGCCTCCTCGGCGCCCCCGACCGGCCGACGCCGCCGCTCGGCCGCATCCAGGACCCCTACGGCTTCCGCTGCGTGCCGCAGATCCACGGACCCGCGCACGACGCGGCGGACGCCCTGGAGGACGTCCTCACCGTCGAGATCAACGCGGCCGCGGAGAACCCGCTGATCTGCCCCGAGGACCTGGCCGCCTACCACCACGGCGGCTTCTACCTCGCCCAGCTCTCCCTGGCCCTCGACCACTTCAGGCTGGCGGTGACGCAGGCCGCCCGGCTCTCCACGTCCCGCCTCTCGACCCTGAACGAGCCGGCCTTCACCCGCCTGCGGCCCTTCCTCGCGGACGGCGAACCCGCCTCGTCGGGCGTCATGATCCTCGAATACGCGGCAGGGGCCGCCCTCGGCGACCTGCGGGCGTTCTCCGCGCCCGCCTCCCTCGGCCACGCGGTGCTCTCCCGCGGCGTCGAGGAACAGGCCAGCTTCGCCTCGCTCGCCGCCCGCCAGACCCTGCGCGCCTGCGAGGCGTACCGCATGGTCGTCGGGTGCGAACTGGTCGCCGCCATAAGGGCGTTGAGGCAACGTGACATGCGCCTGGACCCGGCCACCCCGCTCGCCCGCGCCTTCGCGCTCGCCGACTCCGTGCTCGAACCGGAGATCGCGGACCGGCCGCTGACGGATGATGTGACGGCGGCGGCGGGACTCCTCGACCGGTTCACCCGGCTCTGGTCGGAACTCGGCGCCGGAACGACTGCGGGTACGGACATCCTGAGGGGGACGGCATGAGTGACAGCCCTGCCGCGCGACTGCAAGTGCTCTTCGAGGGCCACCGGCTCACGCCCACCCAGCGGCGCATCGCGCACTGCATGGTGCGCAGGGCCGCCGACGCGCCCTTCCTCTCCAGCGTCGAGCTGGCCGAGCTCGCCGGGGTGAGCCAGCCCTCGGTCACCCGCTTCGCCGTCGCCCTCGGCTTCGACGGCTACCCCGCCCTGCGCAGGCACCTGCGGGACGTGGCGCCCCCGGAGACGTCGGCCAAGGCCCTGGCGAACGAGTACCAGCAGGCCGTCGAGGCCGAGATCGAGAACCTCCGGCACCTCGCGGAGGCCCTCGCCGACCCGGCGCCGGTGGAGCGCGCGGGACGGCTCCTCGCCGCCTCGCGGCCCCTGCCCGTCCTCGGCCTGCGGGCGGCCGCCTCCCAGGCGTACGGCTTCTCCTACTTCGCCGCCAAGGTCCACCCCGACGTACGCCTCCTCGACGAGGGCGGCACGATGCTGGCCGACCGCGTCGACGCGGCGGTGCGGGCCGGCGCCTCCGCCCTCCTCTGCTTCGCGCTGCCCCGCCACCCCCGCGAGGTCGTCGACGCGCTCGCCCACGCCCGGTCGGCGGGCCTGACGGTCGTCACCGTCGCCGACTCCGCGTTCGCCCCCGTGGCCGCCCACTCCGACCTCCTCCTGCCGGCCGCGGTCGGCACGGGCCTCGCCTTCGACACGGCCTGTGCGCCGATGCTCCTCGGCCGGGTCCTCCTGGAGGCGATGTGCGACGGCCTCCCGGACGCGCAGGCCCGCCTGGAGGAGTTCGACGTGCGCGCGGCGGCGCGGGGGCTGTTCGTGGAGTAGGCCGTGTGCCTGGTGACGGGTACGGGCTACGCCTCGGGCACCGAGAAGCGGAAGAGCTTGCCGGACCAGGTGGCGTACAGGTGGTCGCCGACGACGTGCGCTGTCCAGGGCCCGGAGCCGCCGGTGGCCCGGTGGTGCCAGACCTGCTCGCCGGTGTCGGCGTGGAAGGCGTACAGGCCCTTCGTTCCCGCGGCGAGGAAGAGTCCGCGCAGGGCGCCCAGGAAGCCGAGGTCGCCCAGGCCCGCCCCCGCCGTCCAGCGTTCCGCGCCGGTCCGGGCGTCGAGCCCGTGCAGGACCTTCTTGTCCAGGTGGCAGACGGTCGCGCCGGCGCGCGCGTAGCCACGGTTGCCGCGGGCGGCGGTCCGCACCGTCCACAGGGTCTTGCCCGACGCCGGGTCGAAGGCGGCGAGCAGGCCGCGCGTCGAGCCGTTGAAGCCGGTGCTCGGATAGCAGAACAGGGTGCCTTCGAGCAGGCTCATGGAGTCGGTCCAGCCGAGTATCTCGGCGTTCGTGGGCGGGAGTCCGGTGGGTTCGCTCCAGCGCGTCCGGCCGTCGTCGGGGTCGAGGGCGAGCAGCCTCATCCTGGCGTCGATGCCGTAGAGAACCTTGCTCTTCTCCGGTGGGTAGAGGGCGACGAGGTCCTTCGCCCACACGCGCTCGCCCGTCTCCCGGTCGAGGGCGGAGTAGCCCTTGAGCAGCGCGCCCGGTGTGGTCTTCGACGCGTCGCCCCAGACGAGCAGCGCGCCCGCCGGGGTGGCGCCGAGGGCCGTGCTCACGTCATCCACGTCCCGTGAGGTCCACCGCACCTCACCGCTCGACGCCTCCAGGGCCCGGAAGCGTCCGCCGCTCCTGGCCATGACCAACTCGCCGTCGGCGTGATCGAGTTCGGGCGCGCTGCCCTTGGCCGGTGGCGCGTCCCACAGCTTCTTGCCGGACCGGCCGTCGAACGCGTGCACCTTGCCGTCGGTACGGACCGTGTAGACGCGCTTGTCGTCGGTGAGGGCGTCGGTGTTCTGGCCGCCGAGGTCCTTCCACAGGAGCTTGCCGGTGCCCCGGTCGAAGCAGGCGCCGGAGGCCTTCTCGGTGCACAGGAGCGTGGACCGGGTCACCGCGCGCAGGAACATGGCGGGCTGCGGAAGCTCCTTGGTCCAGTCGAGTCCGGGCGCGGCGGCCGTGTCCCCGCCGCCTCCGCCGCGTGAGCGCAGGAACCAGGCGGTGCCCCCGGCCGCCGCGGTCACGGCGAGCGCGCCGCCCCCGGTCAGCAGCCGGCGGCGGCTGAGCAGCGGTCCGCGCAGCGCGCCCTGGAGGGTGCGCTGGTCCTCGGTCACCTGGAGCTCGACCGCGCCGAGCCAGCCGGCGGTCGTCTCCGGGCGCAGCCATGCCTGGAGCTGTTCGACGGTCGGGCGGCGGGCGGGGTCCTTGTCGAGGCACGCGGTGACGATGCCGAGCAGGCCGGGCGGGACGCCGGTCAGCTGCGGCTCTTCGTAGGCGGCCCGGTAGAGCAGGGCGTGGACCGCGCCGGTGCCGAAGGGCGGGGTGCCGGTGGCGGCGAAGGCGAGCACGGCGCCGAAGGCGAACACGTCGCTCGCGGGCGTGAGTTCGCCTCCCCGCGACTGCTCGGGCGACATGAATCCGGGTGATCCCGCGACCTGCCCCGCGGCGGTGAGCACCGTTCCGTCGACGGCCCGGCTGATGCCGAAGTCGATGACCCGCGGGCCGTCGAGGGTGAGCAGGATGTTGGACGGCTTGAGGTCGCGGTGGATGAGCCCGGCCCGGTGGATCGCGGCCAGCGCCTCGGCCAGGCCGCCGCCCAGTACGCGCAGGGTCGGCTCGGGCATGGGCCCGTGGGCGTCCAGGGCGTCGGTGAGGGAGGGGCCGGGGATGTACGCGGTGGCCAGCCACGGCTGCGGCCCCTCGGGGTCGGCGTCGACGACCGGCGCGGTGAAGGCGCCGGAGACCGCGCGGGCGGCGTCGACCTCGGCCTTGAAGCGGCGGCGGAAGTCGGGGTCGGCGGCCAGTTCGGGACGTACGACCTTGACGGCCACCGCACGGCCGCTGCGCGACGCGGCGAGGTGGACACGGCCCATGCCGCCGGCGCCGAGCTCCCGGATCACCCGGTAGGGGCCGATGTACGTGGCGGGGGCGGCGGCTTGCGGGGGCGGCGGTGGCGGCGGCTGCGGTGTCTGCTGCGGTGCCGGCTGCGGTGTCGGCCCGGCGGGCGGCGGCGCGGATGGCGGCATCGGCGGTGTCGGCGGCATGGTCACGAGGTGTCGCTCCGGAAGGCGTGGAGGGTGGACGCGGACGCGGCGAAGAGGGTGCTGCCGGAGACCTGGAGCAGCCAGTCGGCCTTGCCCGCCTCCTTGGCGCCGGACGGCTGGTGCGCCCAGAGCGGCTTGCCGTCGGAGGCGCGCAGGACGACGAACCCCGGCACGTCGCCGGTGGCCCAGGTGGCGACGGCCACCACGGACGAGGAGACGGTGGGCCCCCGGTCGTGTGCGCCGCCGGTGGTCGTCAGGTGCACCGGGCTCGCGGTGTGCCACACCTGCTCACCGCTCCGCGTGTCCAGGGCGAACACGGTGCCAGGACCGTCGTAGAGATAGGCCCGCTCGCCGCGGACTCTGGCCGCGCTGATGGTGGTCGTCTCGTTGACGGCGGTCCACAGCTTCTTGCCGTCGGTGACGCGGAAGGCCTGCGCCTTCGTGCTGGTGACCAGCAGCGTCCTGCCGTCGGTGGACAGATGGGGGTAGGCGCCGGGCTTGACGACGTCCCGGACCTTCCACTGCTCGGCGCCCGAGCGCAGGCCGAGGCCCCGGAGTGTGCCGTTGTCCTGGAGGAAGCAGCGGCTCCCGTCGGCGTACGCCTGGAAGTCACTGCCCTTGACCCCGCGCGACCACAGCACCTCACCCGATCCGAGATCGAGCGCGAGGACCCCATAACCCTTGTGGCCGCTGGTGCCGAGGACCGCGACCGAACCGGCGACGGACAGGACGTCGTCGACGAACCCGGCTGACTGGCCGTCGGCGCCCTGCTCGGTGACCGCGTGGGCGAACTTCTGCCTGCCCGAGGCGTCGACGCCGAACAGATAGCCGCGCTCACCGCTCCAGGCCGAGGCGAACAGCAGCGACCCGCGCACGCCCAGCCACTTCGGGTCGGTCGAGACGTCCGAGGGCATGCGCAGCGAACCCGTCCAGCGTTCCTTCCCGTTCGCGGTGTCGTAGGCGGTCGCGCCACTCTGCGCCCAGTGCACCAACACGTCGCCGAGCAGGTGCAGCCGGGCGCTCTCCAGCTTCTTCAGCGGGACCGACCACCGCGGCTGTGGTCCGGCCGGAACCTTGGGCTCGGGCCGCCCCGTGCTGCCCTCGCCGCCGCTGCTCCGGGCCGGGTCCTTGCCGGGCTCCGACCGCCACCCGGCCAGCGCCGCGGCCCCGCCGCCCACCGCGACGGTGGTGCCGGCCGCGGCGATCCACAGGAACCTGCGGCGGCTCGTCCCCCTGGGGGCGGTGAACGGGTCGAGGGGCGGCGCCAGGGACGCTCTGGGCACGGGCGGCGCGGAGACCAGGACGGCGGCGTGCGCCTCCCGCCGCGCCAGGTCCTCCCGCAGGCCCTCCGTGAGCAGCGCGGCAGGGTCGGCGGGCCCCAGCGCGGCAAGCACCGACGCGGCGGACGGTCTGAGGTTCGGGTCCTTGCTCAGGGAGGCGCTGATCAGCGGCACCAACGCCGCTGGTACGCCGTCGAGTCGCGGCGGGTGGTGGACGGCCCGGTAGAGGATCTCGGCCGTCCCCCCGGAACCGAAGGGGCCCCGCCCGGTGGCCGCGAAGACCAGGACGCAGCCCAGCGAGAAGACGTCGGCCGCCGGTCCGGCCTCGCGGCTCGACACGATCTGCTCGGGCGCCATGAACCCGGGCGTCCCCATCACGGCGCCCGTCCGGGTCACCTGGGTGGCGTCGACCGCGCTGCTGATGCCGAAGTCGATGACGCGGGGCCCGTCCTCGGCGACGAGTACGTTGCCGGGCTTGAGGTCGCGGTGGACGACACCGGCGTCATGGATGGCGAGCAGCGCCTCCGCGAGTCCGGTGCCGAGGGCCCGCAGGCCCGCCTCGGACAGCACACCGAAGCCGCGTACGACGTCGTGCAGCGACGGCGCGGGAACGTAGGCGGTGGCCAGCCACGGCTGCGGGGCGTCCGCGTCCACGTCGAGCACCGGCGGGGTGAAGAAGCCGCTCACGCGCCGGGCCGACGCGGCCTCGCGCCGGAAACGCCCGCGGAAGTCGGGCGCCTCGGCGTACTCGGGCCGGATCACCTTCAGGGCGACCAGCCGCGACCCCGGCGACCTGGCCAGGAACACCCTGCCCATGCCGCCCTCGCCGAGGAGCTGGAACACCTCGTAGGGGCCGATCCGGGCGGGGCTCTGTACGACTGCGGGGTCGCCGCCTTCGTAGGTGTGGGTGTACACGTCGTCGCCGCGGGGGTCAGCTCATCGAGGCGAGCACGTCACGGGCGGCGGTGACGACGGTGTCCTCGGCCTGCTTGCGGGTGAGGTCGGAGGTGCCCTGGCTGTAGACGAGCTCCACCCTGAGCGAGGCGTTGCCCTCACGGACGACCACCTTGGCATAGGTCAGCGACCCGCCCCGGGCGTCGACGTGGTGAGCGGCGAAGGCCTCCTCGCCGAGCCCGCTGACGGAGTGGGGGTCCTCCACCTTGTTGCCCGTGACCGCCTTGAGGAGGCCCCTCTTCTTGAGGTCGTACTGGCCCTTGACGCTCGCGCCGACCGTGAGGTTGACGTCCAGGCTCTGATAGAGGCTGTAGTCCGCGGGCTGCCACCTCGGCATCCTGGTGATCATCACGGACGTGTCCGCGTCGTCCATCAGGCCGGGCGTGCACTCGCCGCCGGGCGCGATCTTCTCGATGGTGGCCGCCTTGATCAGCTCACACCCCTTGGGCACCTTGGTGAACGCCTTGCCCGCCGACGGTGCCTTCGGCTTGGCGGCGCCTCCCGGCCCGCTTCCGGGCGCACCCGAGGGCTTGGCCGACGCGGTGCCCTTGTCGTCGTCCCCCGACGTGGCGACGACCACCACGCCGACGACCACGGCGGCGGCGAGCGCCGCGGCGCCACCGATCAGCCAGCCGCGCGAACGGCCGCCGCGCGGGCCCGAGCCGCCGGGGCCACCGGGGCCGCCGGGGCCGCCCGCCGGAACCGGCTGCGACCAGGCCGAGGGCCCGCCCGGCGCCTGCGGCGGGACGGGCGGCGGCGCCTGACCTGGCATCGGGGGTGGCGTCTGCCCCTGCATCGGGGGCGGCGCCTGGCCGAAGCCCTGCCGGGGATCAACCTGCGGGTTCTCACTCACGGAACAGCTCGCTTCCTCGACCGGGACCGGACATGACCCGCCGCACCTTCCCGCGAGACACTGCAATGCCGATGAAATCCTGCTGAAGCAGAGGACTCGGCTGCCGCGGGCAACCAACGGGGCACTACGGGGCATTACGGGGAACCACAGGAACCACGGGGGAGTTCGGGGTGGGCAAGAACCGAGCGGGCACGGCGAACACGGCGGGCGCAGCCAACACGGCGGGCACGGCGGGCGCGGCGAGCACAGCGGGCGCAGCCAACACGGCGGGCGCGGCGAGTGCGACCGGCGCGGCGGGTGTGGTGAGTACGACCGGTGCGGCGGGTGTGGCGAGTACGACCGGTGCGGGGGGCGCGGCGAGTGCGTCCGGCGCGGCGGGTGTGGTGAGTGCGACCGGTGCGGGAGGTGCCGAGGGCCGGCTGCACCTCGCCCTGCTCGGTCCGGTCGGCGCCCACCGCGGTGAGGTACCGCTCGACCTGGGGCCCGTACGACGTCAGGCGGTACTGGCCGCGCTGATCCTGCGCGCGGGGACACTCGTCACCCGGCAGCAACTCCTCGACGACGTATGGGGACTCGAACCTCCGGGGACGGGCCACCGGGTCCTGCCCAGCTACGTCTACCCCCTGCGCAAGGCACTGGACGCGCCCGGCACAGGACCCACCGCGTCCGTGATCCGCGGTGAGCGCGGCGGCTACCGCTTCGTACCCGGACAAGCCCGTACGGACGTCGCGGAGTTGGCGGCGGAGACGGGCGCGGCGCGCGGCGCGAAGGCCGCAGGTGACCTCGCCGCGGCACTCGACGGCTGCACGCGAGCACTGCGCCTGTTCCGCGGGGAGCCGTTGGCCGGACTGCCCGGCCCGCTCGCCGACGCCGAGCGGCAGCGTCTTGCCCGGCAGCGGCGCGTCCTCCACCAGGAGCGGGCGGAGTGCCTGGTGCTCCTGGCCCGGTATGCGGAGGCTCTGGACGAACTGGCGGCCGCGCCGTGGCCGGGGCCGCACGACGAACCGCTCGCCGCCCTGCGCATGCGCGCGCTCTACGGCAGCGGCCGGCAGGCCGAAGCGCTCGCCGCCTACCGGGAGACGCGGGACCGGCTCCGCGACGAGCTGGGCGTGGAGCCCGGCGACGGACTCCGCCGGACGCACCAGGCCGTACTGCGCCGAGACGACGGCTTGCTGCTGGGTCGACCCTTGGTGCTCGGGTCCGGGGCCGCTCCGGCACCGGGGACGGTGCCCCCGCCCGGCCCCGGGCGCCGCAACGAACTCCCCGGCGACACCGCCCGGCTCGTCGGGCGGGGGCCGGAACTCGCGCTGCTCACCGCGCCGGTGGCGCCCGGCTCCGTCTCCGTGGTCGCCGTGGACGGGACGGCGGGTGTCGGCAAGACCGCGCTGCTGGTCCGCGCCGCCTGGACGTTGCAGGACCAGTACCCGGACGGCTGTCTGTTCGTGGACCTGCACACGCACGGCGCCCCGCACGAGAGCCTGCGCCCGCAGCGCGCACTGCACCGGCTGCTCCGTGCCGTCAACGCCGCCGACGGCGAACTGCCCGACGAGCTGCCCGAGTTGGTGGCCGCCTGGCGCGCCGCCACCAGTTCCCTGCGGCTGCTGCTGGTCGTGGACGACGCCCGCAGCGCGGAACAGGTGCGGCCCTTGCTGCCGGCGGGCCCGGGCAGCCGGGTCCTCGTGGCCGGCCGCCAGCGCCTGCCCGGCCTCGACGCCGACCGGCGGCTCACCGTGGAGCCGCTGGACACGGGCGAGGCGGTCGCCCTGCTCACGCGCCTTCTCGGCGAGACGCGCGCCGGGCAGGAACCGGAGGCCGCGCAGGAGCTCGCCCGCCGCTGCGGCGGCCTCCCGCTGGCGCTGCGGATCGCCGGGGCCCGGCTGCAGAACCGCCCGTCCTGGACGCTGGCCCACCTGGTCGGCCGGATGTCGGACGACGAACGCCGCCTGGGCGAGCTCCGGGCGGAGGACCGCAGTGTGGAAGCGGCCTTCCGGATGTCGTACGACCTCCTTGCCCCCGAACTGCAGCGCGGTTTCCGGGCGTTGGGGCAGGCGCCGACCGCCGAGTTCGACGGGCTCACCCCCGCCGTCATGCTGGACCGCCCGCTCCAGGACGCCGAGGACCTCCTGGAGCGCCTGGTCGACGCCAGCCTGTTGCAGCAGCCACGGCCCGGCCGCTACCGGCTGCACGATCTCGTACGCGACCACACGCGCCGCCTCGCCGCCGCCGAACCGGAGGAGGCCGCCGCGGACCGCGCCGCCGTGCTGCACCTCTACACGGCCGCCGGGCGCATGGCCAGCGACTGGGGCCCCGAGGGCTTCCCGACCGGCCCCGACGTTTCCGGCTCACCCTTCCGGGACTGGCGGGAGGCCGACGCGTGGCTGGAGGCCGCGGGCGGCCAACTGCTCGACGTGGTCGCTTTCGCGGCGGCCGCCGGGCAGCGCGACCACGCCTGCTGGATCGCAGAGTCCCTGGTCGATCCGCTGGTCCGCCAGGGCCGCTACCACGAGTGCCGCTCCGCCCTGGAGCTCGCGCTGTCCGGTGCCGACCTGGCCGACGACCGGCGGATGCCCTCCTCCTTGCGCAACTGCCTGGCCATCGCGGACATCTACCAGGGACGCTTCCAGCAGGCGCACGCCTGGTGCACCGACGCGCTCCGCCTCGCCCGCCACCAGGGCGACCTTCGCGAACAGGCCAGGGCGACCGCCGGCATGGGCGCCGCGGAGCGTGCGCTTGGCCGCTTCCCGGAGGCGGCCGCCCACCTGGGCGAGGCCATGGAGATGGCGGCCCGGCTCGACGACGACTGGCTGGCCGGGATGTCGAGCTGCAACCTCGGCGCCCTCCACGACCAGCAGGGACGGCATGAGGAGGCGCTCACGTACTACGCCACGTCCCTCACGTTCGCCGAGAAGATCGGCCGCCCCCGGATGATCAGCAAGACCCTCTGCTTCACCGCGGAGGCCCACCTGGCACTCGGCCGGCACACCGAGGTCAAGGATCTCGCGCGGCGCGCGGCGGACCTGGCCCAGGAGGTCGGCGACCTGCAACTGCGCGCGACGAGCCTGTCCCTGCTCGGCGCCGCGGAACACGGCTGCGGGAACCTGCCGTTGGCCGTCACGCTCCAGCAGGAGGCACTGGCCACGCTCACCGAGCACACCAGCAGGCCCCTGGAGACGGAGGTCCGCCGCAGGCTCGGACGCACCTACGCGGCAGCGGGCCGCCCGGCCGAGGCCGAGCAGCAGTTCCGCGCGGCCCGCTCCCTGGAGACCTGACGCTGCCGGGGCGGGTGGGTGTTGGGTGTTCTTGTGTTCTCACCCTCTCCTCAGATTCCGCCGCTAGCCTCCTCCGCCGAAGAAGCACGGCGGGAGGCATGGGAGGCGACGTGGGACGCGGTGGACACGGGCTGGCGAGGGTGCCGGTGGTCGTACGGGCGGGGGCGGCGCCCCTGTGGTGGCTGGGGGTGTCGGCCGCGGGCATCGGCGCACTGCCCGCCGGGCTCACCGGCCGCCGCATCGGCGTGTTCGGCGGGGCGGCACTCTTCGTCGTGACGGCTGCCGTCGTCGCGTACTCCCGCAGGAAGCGTTACGACGCCCTCGCCCGCGAGGCGACCCGTGCCGGGAAGTACGACGTGCTCCAGAGCCGGTCGGTGACCGTGCGCAACTGGCGGCGCGGGCACCGCTGGTGGCTCGCCGCCGCGTTCCTCGCCGCCCTGGGCGCCGCCTTCGCGGTCCCCGTCGCGGGCGGCGCGGCCCTCGCGGGCGCGGGAGCGGGCCTGTGGGCGAAGGCGGCGTGGCTCGGCCGCCGCGAACGGGACGACGACGTCCTCCTGTGGGTACGAGTCGACTGGCTGGGGCGACGCGCGGGCGCCCCCGCGGGCAAGCCCGTCAAGGGCCACCGCAGCACGGGCATCGCGGCGGGCGACGCGGCCCCGGGCGGCGCCCGCCGCACGGCAGCTGCCGGTGCCCGGCGGTGAGGACGTGGGAGTCCCGCCACCGGTCAGACGTCGAGATCCGCCTCGATGCGCATGAGCTGGTGCCGGGCCATGGCCAGGTTGGACCTGCCCTTGTCGAGGGCCAGGTACAGGAACAGGCCGTTGTTGTTGCGCCCCTTGATCAGACGGATGAGGTGGTACTGGGAGCCGAGCGAGATGAGGATGTCCTCGATCTCGTCCTTCAGGCCCAGGAGTTCCATGGTGCGGAGCTTGGCGCGCACCACGTCGGTGTTGCCGGCGGCCGCCACGGACAGGTCCAGGTCCTTGCCGCCGCCGATGGTGCCCAGGGCCATGCCGCTCGTGTAGTCGACCAGGGCCGCTCCGATGACTCCCTCGATCGAGGTGGTCGCTTCCTTCAGTGCTGTTTCCGCGTTGGTCATGGTCCGTGTGCTTCCTTTCCGGCTGCCGGATGTCCTTGATGACGGGGATGTAGGGGACATGGGTCAGGTGTTCTCCGCTCGTTCGACGGCGGCGTCGACCAGTTCTCCGATGAGAACGCTGGAACGGCGGGCCTCCAGATGCAGCCGGCCCACGTTGACGCGGGGCTCGGCGAGCAGGGTCAGCACGGCCGAGGAGCCGGCCGTGTACGTGGCCACGTAGCCGTCCTCGCCGCGGATGAGCAGTTCACGGAAGCCGCCCTGGTGGGTGGCGTCGGACAGCCGCAGGGCCACTCCGAGCGCCGCAGCGGTGAGCGCGCAGACGCCCTCCGCCTCCACGTCCGTCGCGTCCTGCGCGAGCAGAAGCCCGTCGACGCTGGCCGTCAGGGCGCCCCTGAGCTGCGGGATTCTGGTCCGCAACCGTTTCAGCTCACTCAGTACGTCGGCTTCGGCAACCATCAGGTGTCTCCTCCAGGGGCGCTTCCACAGCGCGAAGACCTTCACGACGACCGGAGCCGCGCCGGGTGAGGGGAACGGCGATTCACAGGCTTGCCTCCAGCCCGTCACGGACCTTGCGCAGCAGGGCGATGTCCGGTTCGGAGTCCGCGAGGGCCGGGACGGGAAGGGCCACCGGGGGTGAGTCCCGCGCCCGCGGCGGCTCCACGAGTCCGGCGGCGGCCAGCCGCCCCACCTCGATCAGGGTGTGGAAGGACGGACGGCCCAGGGTCCGTGCGATCGCCGCGGGTGTGCGCACGCCGTCGGCCAGCCGCAGCAGGGCGCGCTGACGTCCGGTGACGGTCTGGCCGGGCGCGGGACGGCGCGGCACGACCGGAGCGGCATCGACGTCGACGGCGTCGTCCTGGCAGGGCCAGACGCTGTCCAGGAGGGCCCGGCGGCGCCGCGTCTCCCGCTCCACGGCCTCGGCAGATACGGGGCGCAGCCGGCCGAGCCAGTGCGCGACGCCGTAGCGGAACCGGGTGGGGCCGCTCGCCGGGCCGAGGACGAAGAACGCGGCGTCGAACAGCGCGCCGAGGTGGCACAGTTCCAGCTCGCCCGCGGTCACCTGCCCGCTGTCGACCAGGTGGCGCCCCACCTCGTGCCGGGTCCCCGCCTGGGACAGGGCCTCCTGCCAGCCGTGCGGGGGAAGCACCCCGCCGGCCGTGAGCAGGACGTCGATGCCGGGGGCCAGCGGGCTCTCCGCGTGCGCCACGCGGCCCTCGACGAGGTAGAGGACACCGTGGTCGCGCAGCAGGGCTCCGGTGGCCCGTTCCCCGGCCAGGCGCATCAGCATCGGGGAGGTGGCGGGCCCGGTGATCCGCATGGCCGTCACACCAGCACCAGGCGCACGGAGAGGTCCCGCAGCCGCATGCGTGCGAGCGCGAGGTTGCCCGTGTGCCGGTCGAGCCAGAGGTAGAGGAAGACGCTGCTGTCGAAGGTCGTCTCGACGAACCGGATCAGATGGAAGCCGGTCCGGGTCGTGAGCATGAGGTCCTCGACGGGCAGCTCCGCACGGCCTGCACGGGCTGCACGGGCTGCACGGCCTTCGCGCCCGGAACCGTCCGCCGCGTCCGTCACGCGCACCGCGCCCGTCACGCCCGCCGTGTCTGCCCCACCCGGCTCGTCGGAGAGCGGGGCGAACGCCTGGTACTCGGCCGCCGCCCGCGCCACCTCCGCGGTCTCCGCGGCGGTGGCCTCGTGGTCTCCGTTGGGCGAGTCGCCGACCGAACCGAGGGAGAGCCCGCTGGTCCAGTCGACGATCGCCGCGCCGCGCGCGCCGGGCAGTGTCATCGCGGTGAGCAGACACTCGTCGATTCCGGGCACGCGCCTCCCCTTCCCCCAGGGCTGAACCGGACGGCCGCCGCCCGTCCGGGCGGTCTCGCCGTCCGGTGTGAGGAAGGTACGCAGGAAGGGTGGAGTTTCCGGGGGTACTGGCATCTTCCGGTGGAACATGCCCGAGGCCGACGGGACCGGTGCGAGGGCTGTTCGAAGTCATGGCCATGCCTGACCGAGTGCGTCACCCGGATGACCGAGCCGTCCCCTGACCGGGTGCCGGTGCTCCCGCCGGATCAGTCCTCGCCCCGCGTCAGTCCTCGCCCCGCATCAGTCCTCACCCCGCGTCAGTCCTCACCCCGGGCCTTCAGGACCGCCTTGTTGACACCCCACAGCGCGATGCCGATGGCGATCAGGACGCCGGCCCGGATGTAGACCTCGGCGGGCCGGTCCGCGAGGGGGCTCGCGAGGGTCAGCGCGGTGATCGCGCCGAGCACCGGGAGGACCGTCGGCGTGCGGAAGTGCTTGTGCTCGACGGGGTCGCGGCGCAGGACCAGGACCGCCACGTTGACCACCGCGAACACGCAGAGCAGCAGGAACGCCGTGGTGTCGCCGAGGCCCTCGATCTCACCGGTTGACACCAGGCCGATGGCGAGCAGGGAGACGAAGACGATGCCGACGACCGGCGTGCGGCGCTTGGCGAGGACGCGGCCCATGGCGCGCGGCAGGATGCGTTCGTTGGCCATGCCGTAGCAGAGCCGCGAGGCCATCATGATGTTGATCAGCGCCGAGTTGGTGACCGCGAACAGGGCGATCAGGGCGAAGAGTTTGTGCGGGAAGTCGACGCCGCCGGCTTTGACGACCTCCAGCAGTGGACCGCTCGAACCCTCCAGGGTCTTGTAGTCGACGAGGAGGGACGAGACCAGCGCGACCAGGACGTAGATCGTGCCGGTCACCGCGACACCGATGAAGATGGCGCGCGGGAAGGTCCGGACGGGGTCCTTGGTCTCCTCGGCCATGTTCACGGAGTCCTCGAACCCGACGAAGGCGAAGAAGCCGAGCGCGGTCGCTCCCAGCACCCCGGTCATCAGGGCGTACGCGGTGCCTCCCCCCGCCTCGAACTCGGTGAGGCGCGAGGGCTCGCCGTCCCCGGACAGCACGGCGTACACGCCGATCGCGAGGATGATCGCGAGTCCGGTCAGCTCGACGAGGGTCAGGACCACGTTCGTCTTGACCGACTCCGAGACGCCGCGCAGGTTCAGCGCCGCGAGCAGCACGATGAAGGTGATGGCGATCAGGGTGGGCGGCAGCGCGTCGCCCGTCAGCTCGCCGAGGTAGTCGCCGCTGAAGGCGCGGGCCGCGGCGCTCGCGGACGAGAGGCCCGAGCACATCACCATGAAGGCGATGATGAAGGTGAGGAACGGCGTCTTGAACGCCTTCTGGGTGTAGAGCGCGGCACCGGCCGCCTTCGGGTACTTGCCGACCAGCTCGACGTACGACGCCGCCGTCAGGATCGCCACGACGAAGCCGATCGCGAACGGCACCCACAGGGCTCCGCCGACCTTCCCCGCGACCTTGCCGGTGGTGGCGTAGATACCGGTGCCGAGAATGTCGCCGATCACGAAGAGGATCAGCAGCTTCGGTCCGATGGCACGGTGCAGCGCCGGCTCTTCGGCCGGTGGTGGTGCGGTGGCGGGCGTGTCCGATGTCGTCACAGGAGCCTCCCCCGGGGTTCGGGACTGGATCGGGACTGGAGAAGGGTCCTGCCCGTGATCCAGATCACTAAGCGTGCGAGCCTCGGCGGTTCTACGGCCCCTGTGCGAGGTCCAGGGGCGCGGGGAACTGCGCGACCAGCCACGACGGACCCGCGGCGGCGAACGGCCCGAGCCCCGCAGACGCGTGTGCTTGCCCTTGCGGGGGCGTTGCCGCAGGCGCCTCTCCAGGGGCGCGGGGAACTGCGCGACCAGCCCTCCACGGCCCGCAGTGGCCAACGGCCCGAGCTTGGCAGACGAGTGTGCCTTCCCCTGCGGGCGGGGGCGTTGCCGCAGGTGCGGCTCAGGGGCGCGGGGAACTGCGCGACCAGCCACGACGGACCCGCAGCGGCGAACGGTCCAAGCCCCGCAGACGCGTCTGCCTCCGGCGGCCTCTCGGCGGGTGCGGGCCGCTTCGGGTTGCCCGCGCAGATCCCCGCACCCCTGAAGGGCACCTTCGGCAGCCCCCCGGCCCGGGCGGGCCGGAGAGTCAGAGCCCGCGCAGAGCGTCCCGCTCCGCACCACCCCCCGCCTCCGCCACGATCTCGTCCAGCGTCTGCGGCTCCCGTACGACCGCGAAGCGGACCTCGTCGGCATGGGCGGAGAAGCCGTAGATGCCGGGCCGTACAAGGCTGTTGTACGAGTAGTGCTGCGCGAAGTAGTACGCGCCGGTGTCCAGCGCGGCCACGTGGTCGCCCTGTTCGAGCAGCGGCAGCGGGCGGTTCTCGGCGAGGAGGTCGCCCGCGAAGCAGGCGGGCCCCGCGATGTCCTGCCCGACGGCGGGACCACTCTTGGGCCGCCCCTTCCCGTCGTACGCGGCGATCCGCAGCGGCCAGGCCGCGGGCGCGTACACGGTCCGGGTCGCCACCTGCACCCCCGCGTGCGTCACCGCGACGGGCCGCCCGCCCGCCCGCTTCGCGTATTCGACGCGGGCGAGCACCGTCCCGTGCTTGGCGAGCAGCGACCTGCCGAACTCGGTGACGATGCCGTACCGCCCGTCGAGCAGCCCCGGCACCCGTGCCTTGAGGCGGCGCGCGTACTGCGCGTGGGTCGGGGTCTCGTCGTCCGAGCCGAAGTTGACCGGCAGTCCGCCGCCGATGTCGACCGTGTCGATCTGCCGCCGCCCGGCGCGTTCGTTGATCTCCTCGGCCAGTTCGTACGTCGCCGCGACGCCCCGCACCATCATCTCCAGGGGCATGCCCTGCGACCCGGAGTGCGCGTGCAGACGCGTCAGCCACGGCCGGTCGAGGCAGGCCCGGACCACCCACTCCCTGCCGCCCTCGTCCCGCAGCGGCACACCGAACTTGGAGGTGGGCGTCGCCGTCGACAGGGCGCCGATCGCGCCGCCGCCGATCTGCGGGTTCACGCGCAGCCCGACGGGGGAGCCGGTCGGCGCCGACTGGATCATCGCGTCGACGCGGGCCAGCTCCTGCGGGTTGTCCGCGTTCACCGCGATGCCGAGCGCCAGCGCCTGGCGGAGTTCGGCGGGGGTTTTGGCGGGGGAGTCCAGGACGGTGTCGGCGGGGGCGATGCCCGCGGCCCGCGCGAGGGCGAGCTCGCCGGGGCTCGCCACCTCCGCGCCGATGCCCGCCGAGCGCAGCAGCCGAAGGACCGGGACGAGCGGTGTCGCCTTCACGGCGAAGGCGTGCAGGACGGGGGTGCCGGGCGGGGTGACGGCGTCGAAGGCGGCGCGCAGGGCGGCGGCGCTCGCGCGGATGCCGGCGACGTCGAGCAGGCCCACGACGGGTTCGGCGGGGCTGACGACACCCTGCTCGACGGCGGCGCGGACGGCCTGGTCGCGGCGGGTGGCGGCGTCGGCTCCGGTGCGGAGGACCTGGGTCTGCTGTTCGGCGTCCTGGGTCCGCTGTTCGTCGTCCTCGTCGTGGGCCATGTGATCCAGCCAATCATTCGAGCCGGGCCCCCGCTGGCGTACTCGCGCATTCGTTCGCTATTGACTAGCTCTATTCAGGCCACCAGGATGTGAATAACAAGGTCACAGCAGCAAGGTCAGCACCACAAGGTCAGCGCCACAAGGTCACAGCTTCGAGGAGGCATCGCCATGTCAGGACCCCGCCCCGTACGGGCGCCGCGCGGTACGGAACTGAGCGCCCTGGGATGGCAGCAGGAAGCCGCCCTCCGCATGCTGCAGAACAACCTCGACCCCGAGGTCGCCGAGCACCCCGACAAGCTCGTCGTCTACGGCGGCACCGGCAAGGCGGCCCGCGACTGGCGCTCCTTCGACGCGATGGTGCGCACCCTGAAGACCCTGAAGCAGGACGAGACGATGCTCGTCCAGTCCGGGCGTCCCGTCGGCGTCATGCAGACCCACGAGTGGGCCCCGCGCGTCCTGATCGCCAACTCCAACCTCGTGGGCGACTGGGCGAACTGGGAGGAGTTCCGCCGCCTGGAGCAGCTCGGCCTCACCATGTACGGCCAGATGACCGCCGGTTCGTGGATCTACATCGGCACGCAGGGCATCCTCCAGGGCACGTACGAGACGTTCGCCGCCGTCGCCGCGAAGAAGTTCGACGGCACGCTCGCCGGGACCATCACCCTCACCGCCGGGCTCGGCGGCATGGGCGGTGCCCAGCCGCTCGCCGTCACCATGAACGACGGCGTCGCGATCTGTATCGACTGCGACCCGCGCGCCATCGAGCGCCGCATCGAGCACAAGTACCTGGACGTGAAGGCGGACTCCCTGGAGCACGCGCTCCAGCTGGCGACGGAGGCCCGCGACGCGCGCCGCCCGCTCTCCATCGGCCTGCTCGGCAACGCCGCCGACCTGCTCCCGCGCATGCTCGCCGAGGGCGCGCCCATCGACATCGTCACGGACCAGACCTCCGCCCACGACCCGCTGTCGTACCTGCCGAGCGGCGTCGACTTCGACGAGATGCAGTCGTACGCGACGAAGGACCCGGCGGGCTTCACGACCCGTGCCCGCGAGTCGATGGCGAAGCACGTCGAGGCGATGGTCGGCTTCATGGACGCGGGCGCCGAGGTCTTCGACTACGGCAACTCGATCCGCGGCGAGGCCCAACTCGCGGGCTACGACCGCGCGTTCGCCTTCCCCGGCTTCGTCCCCGCCTACATCCGCCCCCTCTTCTGCGAGGGCAAGGGCCCGTTCCGCTGGGCGGCGCTCTCCGGCGAGGCGTCCGACATCCACAAGACGGACAAGGCGATCCTCGACCTCTTCCCCGAGAACGAGTCCCTGCACCGCTGGATCAAGATGGCGGGCGAGCGCGTCCACTTCCAGGGCCTCCCCGCCCGCATCTGCTGGCTCGGCCAGGGCGAGCGCGACAAGGCGGGCGACATGTTCAACGACATGGTCGCCGACGGCACCCTCGCCGCGCCCCTCGCGATCGGCCGCGACCACCTCGACTGCGGTTCCGTGGCCTCCCCGTACCGCGAGACGGAGGCCATGCTCGACGGCTCCGACGCGATCGCCGACTGGCCGCTCCTGAACGCCATGGTGAACGTCGCGTCCGGCGCCTCCTGGGTCTCCCTCCACCACGGCGGCGGCGTCGGCATGGGCCGCTCCATCCACGCGGGCCAGGTCTCGGTCGCCGACGGCACGAAGCTCGCCGGCGAGAAGATCCGCCGCGTCCTGACCAACGACCCCGGCATGGGCGTCATCCGGCATGTGGACGCCGGGTACGACATCGCGGAGCGCGTGGCGGACGAGCGGGGCGTGCGGGTTCCCATGCGGGAGGGGGAGTGAATAATTCAGCCCCTCCGGCGATCGAGGAGCGGGGTCCGGGGCGGAGCCCCGTGTCCTTCCAGGAAATGTGGCGGGACCTGAGTTCCATCGGCCGCGACGTCGGCTCGGGCGGCTACCGCCGATACGCGTGGACGGGGGCGGACTCCGACTGCCGCGCCTGGTTCAAGGCGCAGGCGGATACCCGGGGCCTCACCTACGAACTGGACCGCAACGGCAACCAGTGGGCGTGGCTCGGCGATCGGGCGGCCGGTGACGCCGTCGTCACGGGCTCCCACCTGGACTCGGTCCCGGACGGCGGCGCCTTCGACGGCCCCCTCGGCGTCGTGTCCTCGTTCGCGGCACTGGACGAACTGCGGGCGCGGGAAGCCCACTTCACCCGCCCTCTCGCCATCGTCAACTTCGGCGACGAGGAAGGCGCACGCTTCGGCCTGGCCTGCGTGGGATCGCGGCTCACCGCGGGACAGCTCACCGTCGAGGCGGCGCACCGGCTCCGGGACGGCGACGGCGTATCGCTGCCGCAGGCGATGGAGGCGGCGGGCCACGACCCGTACGGCATCGGCCCCGACCCCGAACGGCTCGCCCGCATCGGCGCGTTCGTCGAGCTGCACGTGGAACAGGGCCGCGCCCTCGACCTCACCGGCGACCCCGTGGGCATCGCGTCCGCCATCTGGCCGCACGGCCGCTGGCGCTTCGACTTCCGGGGCGAGGCCAACCACGCGGGCACCACCCGCCTCGTCGACCGCCGCGACCCGATGCTGTCCTACGCGGAGACGGTCCTGGCGGCACGCCGAGAGGCCGAACTGGCGGGCGCGGTAGCCACGTTCGGCAAGATCTCGGTCGAGCCGAACGGCGTCAACGCGATCCCGTCACTTGTCCGCGGCTGGCTGGACTCGCGGGCGGCCGACCAGGCGACGCTCGACACGGTCGTCACCGGCATCGAGAAGGCGGCCCGCGAGTACGCGGACCGGCACGGCATCGACCTCGACGTCGTCCGGGAGTCCTTCACGCCGGTCATCGAGTTCGAGGACGCGCTCCGGGACGAGCTGGGCACGATCCTCGGCGCCCGCACGGAGCGCCCGCTCCCCGTCCTCGGCACGGGCGCGGGACACGACGCGGGTATTCTGTCCGGCTCGATCCCCACCGCCATGCTGTTCGTACGGAACCCCACGGGCGTCTCGCACTCCCCGGCGGAACACGCCACGGAGGACGACTGCCTGGCCGGGGTGACGGCACTGGCCGACGTACTGGAAGGGCTCGCGTGCAGGTGACGACGTATTGGCTGGAGCAGGCCTGGCTGGGCACGCACGTCGAGCCGGGGGTCGCGGTCGACGTGGAGGGCGACCGGATCACGGCCGTCCGCAAGGGGGTCGACGCACCCCCGCCCGGCGCGGCGGTGCTGCGCGGCCTGACCCTCCCCGGCCTCGCGAACGCCCACTCGCACGCCTTCCACCGCGCGCTGCGCGGCACGGTGCAGGTCGGCTCCGGCACGTTCTGGACGTGGCGCGAGGTCATGTACGGGGTGGCGGACCGCCTGACGCCGGAGACGTACCACGCACTGGCCCGCGCGGTGTACGCGGAGATGGCGCTCGCGGGCATCACGACGGTGGGGGAGTTCCACTACCTCCACCACGCCCCCGGCGGCACCCCCTACGCTGACCCCAACGCGATGGGCGAGGCGCTGATCCAGGCCGCCGAGGACGCGGGCGTCCGCATCACCCTCCTCGACACGGCGTACGTCGCGTCGGGACTCCTCGACGAGCGGCGGGGCAAGCCACCCAACCGCCACCAGCTCCGCTTCGCCGACGGTACGACGGAGGCGTGGGCGGAGCGCGTCTCGGCGCTCAAGGACCGCGCGCACGCCCGGATCGGAGCGGCGATCCACTCCGTACGAGCCGTACCCGCACGGCAGTTGGGCGCGGTCGCGGAGTGGGCGTCGGCCCGCCACGCCCCGCTGCACGTCCACCTCTCCGAGCAGACGGCGGAGAACGACGCGTGCCTGGCGGTGCACGGCTGCACGCCGACGCGGCTCCTCGCGGACCACGGCGTCCTCGGCCCCCGCACCACGGGTGTCCACAACACGCACCTCACCGAGGAGGACATCGGGCTCCTCGGCGGGACGACGACGGGCACGTGCATGTGCCCGACGACGGAACGCGACCTGGCGGACGGCATCGGCCCCGCGGTCCAGCTCCAGCGGGCGGGCAGCCCGCTCTCCCTGGGCAGCGACAGCCACGCCGTCATCGACATCCTCGAAGAAGCCCGCGCCATGGAGCTGAACGAACGCCTCCGCTCGCACACGCGCGGCCACTGGACGGCGGCGGCGCTGCTGCGCGCGGCGACGGCGGACGGGCACGCGGCGCTGGGCTGGCCCGACTCGGGCGTACTGGAGCCCGGCGCGCTCGCCGACCTCACGACGATCGCGCTCGACTCGGTCCGCACGGCGGGCCCGGTCCCGCGCCTGGCCGCCGAGACGGCGGTCTTCGCCGCGACGTCGGCGGACGTCCGCCACACGGTGACCGCAGGCCGCCACGTGGTCCGCGACGGTGCCCACACGTCGGTCCCCGACGTCCCGTCGGCCCTCACGGAGGCGATCGCGGTGCTGAGAGACTGACACGCGCCCCGACCCGCCCCGTCCTGCCGTGTCCCGCCCCGCTCCGACCCGTCCCGCCCCGCTCCGTCCCGTCCCGTCCCGTCCCGGGCAACGTCAGCCCCGAACCCATCCCCTCCCCGGGAGACCTCCATGCCCACCCCCCTCACCACCCTCATCACCAACATCGCCAGCCTCGTCACGAACGACCCCGCCCAGGGCGACGGCACCCCCCTGGGTCTCATGACGGACGCGGCCGTCGTCCTCGACGGCGAGACCATCGCCTGGGTGGGCCCCGCCGCGAAGGCCCCCGCGGCGGACGAGACCCACGACGCGCGGAACCGCGCCGCGATCCCCGGCTTCGTCGACTCGCACTCCCACCTCGTCTTCGCGGGCGACCGCACGCAGGAGTTCAACGCCCGCATGTCGGGCCGCGCGTACGAGGCAGGAGGCATCCGTACGACGGTCGCGGCGACCCGAGCCGCCACGGACGAGGCCCTCGAAGCGAACCTCACCCACTACCTCGACGAGGCCCTCCGCCAGGGCACGACCACGTTCGAGACGAAGTCGGGCTACGGCCTGAACACGGAGGACGAGTCCCGCGCCCTGCGCATCGCGGCCCGCCACACCGACGAGGTCACGTTCCTCGGCGCGCACATCGTCTCCCCGGACTACGCGGAGGACCCGGCGGCGTACGTGGACCTGGTGACAGGCCCCATGCTGGAGGCGTGCGCGCCCCACGCCCGCTGGATCGACGTGTTCTGCGAGAAGGGCGCGTTCGACGGCGACCAGGCCCGCGCGATCCTGACCGCCGGCAAGGCGAAGGGCCTGCACCCCCGCATCCACGCGAACCAGCTGTCGTACGGCCCCGGCGTGCAACTGGCCGTCGAGCTGGACGCGGCGAGCGCCGACCACTGCACGCACCTCACCGACGCCGACGTGGACGCCCTGGCTCAGGGCGACACGGTCGCGACGCTCCTCCCGGGCGCGGAGTTCTCCACCCGCGCCGAGTGGCCCGACGCCCGCCGCCTCCTGGACGCGGGCGCGACGGTCGCCCTCTCCACGGACTGCAACCCGGGCTCGTCGTTCACGTCCTCGGTCCCGTTCTGCATCGCCCTCGCCGTACGGGACATGGGCATGACCCCGGACGAGGCGATCTGGTCCGCGACGGCGGGCGGCGCGGCGGCCCTGCGCCGCACGGACATCGGCGTCATCCGCGAGGGCGCCCGCGCGGACCTGGCCCTCCTCGACGCCCCGAGCCACGTCCACCTGGCGTACCGCCCGGGGGTGCCGCTGGTCGGCGAGGTGTGGCAGCGGGGCCGCCGAGTTAAAGCGGATGGGTGATTTCCCGCTGACGGCCTCTCTCGTTGAGCGATCGCAGGAGCGTTCCGCTTCGGCACGACAAGACGCGAGAAGAGGAGAACGTTGTGCGTCGAATGAGTATGGCCCTGGCCCTTGCGGTGGCCGCCGGAGGGCTCGGCATGTCGGCGGCGACCGCCCAGGCCGCCCCCGCGTCCCCCCTCCAGGGACCCCCGTTCCCCTACGCGGACTGCCTCAAGGCGACCGCGGACAAGGGTGAGAGCCCGGCGCAGGGCAAGTGGCACTGCGACCAGCTGGTCCGCAAGGGCTGGGTCAAGCCGCCGACCCGCTAGCACCACTGAGCACCACTGAGCACCGCTGATCACTGCTGATCGCCTTGCTGGGGGCCACCTTCGCGGGTGGCCTCCCAGAAGGCGAGGTTGTGTTCCCGGTAGTAGTCGACGGGTCCGATCCGGTGCGGTGCCAACGACTGCGTGTACGGCGTGTGCGGGGTGTAGGGGGGCCAGGCGGGCGGGTCGGCGGCACTCGGCGTGCCCGTGCGGGCGAACGCGGCCCAGTAACCGCTCATCGCGGCCGACAGGCGCCGCTGTGCCGGAGTGAACTGCGGCTCTGCCGTCTCGTCCTCGAACAGGTACGGGATGTCGCCCGCATGGAAGGCGCCGAAGTCGAAGTCGCCGGGCAGCGGCAGGAACATCGGGGCGTCGCGGTCGGCGAACTCGTAGGCGTACACCGGGACATGACGTGCCAGCGCCTCGTGCTGGGCCCGTGTGCCGCGCGCCCACATGCGGTCGGTGATCACGGTGGACCAGGCCAGCGCGGGGGAGGGGAACGCGGCCGTGGGGTACTCGGCGCGCACCCGCTTCGCCGACGGCCCGCCGAACGCGGTGCGCAGCGCCCGCCCGTAGTCGGCCTCGGTGAACTTCCTGCCCACCGCGTCGTACATCATCCCGACGAACGTGCGGTGTTCGTCGCGCGTCGCGCCCGACAGGACGGGCACGCGGTGGAATCGTCCGGCGCGCAGGGCCTTCGGCGGCAGCTCGGGCAGGGTGGCGTTGCCGTATCCGAACGCCTGGAAGGCGTTCATGATGTGCGGCACCTTCAGGACCGTCTTCACAGGCAGGGCGCGCAGACAGGCGAGCGTGCGCTGCGGGCGGCGGTCCCGACAGCCGAGGGTCGAGGTCATCTCGGTGGTGATGTCCTCCATCTCCCGGCCCGTCCGCCAGACGTACCACGGATATCCCGGCACCCCGGGTCCCATCGCGCCGGCCGGCATGTCCATCACGGCCTCACCGCTCGCCATGACGGCCCGGTGGAACAGGCCCTTGGAGGCGGGTGACGTCAGGTGTCCGGCCACGGCGGACGCGCCGAACGACACCCCGGCCACGGTGACGTTGCCGGGGTCACCGCCGAAGGCCCGCGCGTTGTTCCGCACCCAGGTGAGGGCGGCACGCTGATCCTGGAGGCCGAAGGTGCCGGACCCCCGAAGCCCCGGCAGGGCGAGACCGCCGAAGACGCCGAGACGGTAGTTGACGGTGACGACCACCAGGCCGCGCCGGGCCAGCCGGCGCCCGTCGAAGAAGGCGCCCCCGCCCACGGAGCCGTCCCCGTGGATCCACACGAGGACGGGCGCGCCCGCCGTCCGCCGCCGGCCCTCGTCCGGGGGAGTCGTGACGTTCAGGGCCAGGCAGTCCTCCTCGGTGCTGGAGATCTGCGCGTACGACGAGGGCACCTGCGGGCACAGCGGCCCGGGCTTCGTGGCGTCCCTGACCCCCTTCCACGGCCGCACCGGGCGGGGCGGCGCCCAGCGGTGGCGGCCCTTGGGGGCGCCCGCGTAGGGGATGCCCCGGAAGATCCGGTGCGCGCCCGACCGGGCGCCGCGGACCAGACCGGCGTCGGTGCGCACGGTCGCGCCGGCACGCGGTGCTGAACCGGGGCCGGGGCCGGGGCCGGGGCCTGGGCCCGGGCCTGGTTTCGCCGTGGAGGTGAGCGGGGCGGACAGCAGCGCGGTGAACGTGAGGGCGGTGACCGTCAGCGTGACGGCCGCCCGGCGGGGACCGTGGGGAGTGTGGGGAGCCTGGGGAGCTCTGCGATGGATCACGACGGAAGCCTTCCTCGTAGGTGCCCGCTCCGGCGCGTGGACGCACCGAAGACGACCTGATCGAGGCGCGGGCCCGGTCGGGCGGGCACGCGCCACTGCCACGGGGCAGGCGCGTGATCACGTCTGGCGGCCGCGCGTTCCCATCACGCGCCCAACGGGTACGACGCTCCCTCGCACCGGGCGAGGGGCCGAGACCCGAGGAGCCGGACATGGCACCCACCGCACCCGAATTCGGTCCTGACATCGACCCGTACGCGCCCTACGAACCGCAGCGCGACTGCGACCCCGAGGCCAAACCCGGACTCGTCGGCTTCCGCGACCTGATCCTCGCCGCCTACCCCGGTACGACCAACATGGGGATCAGCAGGGCCTGCGGCAGCGGCGGCCAGAGCGAGCACAAGGAGGGGCGGGCCTGGGACTGGGGCGTGAACGTGCAGGGCCAGGAACACCTGGCCGACGACCTCATCAACTGGCTGCACGCCACGGACCGGCATGGCAACCCGCACGCCCTCGCCCGCCGCTTCGGCATCATGTACATGATCTGGAACCGGCGCATCTGGATGGCCAACCGCCCGGACGCCGGCTGGCAGCCGTACAGGGGCGCCAACCCGCACACCAACCACATCCACTTCAGCTTCTCGTGGGCCGGCGCCCGCAAGGAGACGAGCTGGTGGAAAGGCCCCGTGGCACCGGACCGGCGGCAGCGGTTGGCGGTGGGGATGTCGGCGGACGGCCGTGTGGAGGTGTTCCATGCGGCGGTCGATCAGATCTATCACTCGTATCAGCATGAGCCGGGTGGTGCGTGGTCGGGTTGGCGGGCGTTCGGTGGTCCGGCGTCGGCGGCCCTGGCGCTGACGGCGTTGCCGGACGGCAGGTTGGAGCTGTTCGCGATGAACGGCGACACGTTCATGCACCGCTATCAGGCGAAGGCATCGGCGGAGTGGGCCGACTGGTACTTGTTCGGCGGTGGCGGGGACCACCTGGCGGTGTCCAAGAACCACGACGGGCGGCTTGAGGTGTTTGCCTCCAACGGCGATGGGGTGCATCACCGTTGGCACAACACGCCGGGTGGTACGTGGCATGACTGGCGGCCGTTGGGTGGTCCGGCGGGGGCGCGTCTTGTGGCGGCTCCGGCGTCGGACGGGCGGATCGAGGTGTTCGCCATGAACGACGACATCTTCCGCCACACGTGCCAGACCGATCTGGCGGGGACGTGGCGGGAGTGGGTCGACTTCGGGCTCGGTGGTGAGCATCTGGCGGTGGCGAAGAACCGTGACGGGCGGTTGGAGGTCTTCGCGTCCAACGCCTCGGGGGTACATCACCGTTGGCAGAACGTGCCGGCCGGTGACTGGCATGAGTGGCAGCCCTTGGGTGGTCCGGCGGTCGCGCGGCTCGCGGTGGTGGAGTCGCACGACGAGCGGATCGAGGTGTTCGCCATGAACGACGACACCGTCCAGCACAACTATCAGGTGGATGCGTCGGGGGCGTGGCGGACCTGGCAGGACTTCGGCGGCGGAGGCTATTTCATCCAGGCCCTGCGCAACAGGGACGGCCGGCTGGAGATCTTGGCCAACAACCCCGGCGGCGTACATCACCGCTGGCAGCACCAGCCGGGCAGCACGTGGCTCGACTGGCAGCAGATGTGACGCCTTCGACCGACCCTCACCACCCTCACACGGAGTCCCCTCGCACGGGCCTCCCTCGCACAGACAGGAACACTCCCATGGCACCTTGCCGCGTACCCCCGGACCGAGACCTGGACGTCACGAAGACGGTGTACACCGTCGGCCGCGATCTGGGCGTCTCCGACAAAGTGATGCTGGCCGGCTTCGAAGCCGGCTGGGTCGAGTCCCACATGAACAACCTCGACTGCGGCGACCGCGACTCTTTGGGCGTCTTCCAGCAGCGCCCGAGCCAGGGCTGGGGAACACCGCAACAGATCAGGCACGTGCCGTACGCCGCCGAGCAGTTCTTCACGCGGGCGATCCGCGTCGAGGAGCAGCACCCGGGCCTGACGGCCGGGCAGACGGCCCAGCGGGTGCAGCGTTCCGCGTTCCCCGACCGGTACGACCAGGCCGAGGGCAAGGCCCGCGCACTGCTCGACGAGGCGAAGGAGTCGGTCGGTCCGGGGAAGCCGGACCGGCGGCAGCGGTTGGCGGTGGGGATGTCGGCGGACGGTCGTGTGGAGGTGTTCCATGCGGCGGTCGATCAGATCTATCACTCGTATCAGCATGAGCCGGGTGGTGCGTGGTCGGGTTGGAGGGCGTTCGGTGGGCCGGCGTCGGCGGCCCTGGCGCTGACGGCGTTGCCGGACGGCAGGTTGGAGCTGTTCGCTATGAACGGTGAGACGTTCATGCACCGGTATCAGGCGAAGGCGTCGGCGGAGTGGGCGGACTGGTACTCGTTCGGTGGGGGTGGGGACCACCTGGCGGTCGGGCGGAATCACGACGGACGGCTTGAGGTGTTCGCTTCCAACGGTGATGGGGTTCATCACCGTTGGCACAACACTCCGGGTGGTACGTGGCATGACTGGCGGCCGTTGGGGGGTCCGGCGGGGGCGCGTCTTGCGGCGGCTCCGGCGTCGGACGGGCGGATCGAGGTGTTCGCGATGAACGACGACATCTTCCGCCACACGTGTCAGACGGATCTGGCGGGGACGTGGCGGGAGTGGGTCGACTTCGGTCTGGGTGGTGAGCATCTGGCGGTGGCGAAGAACCGTGACGGGCGGTTGGAGGTCTTCGCGTCCAACTCCTCGGGGGTACATCACCGTTGGCAGAACGTGCCGGCCGGTGACTGGCATGAGTGGCAGCCGTTGGGCGGTCCGGCGGTCGCGCGGCTTGCGGTGGTGGAGTCGCATGACGAGCGGATCGAGGTGTTCGCCATGAACGATGACACCGTCCAGCACAACTATCAGGTGGATGCGTCGGGGGCGTGGCGGACCTGGCAGGACTTCGGCGGCGGAGGCTATTTCATCCAGGCCCTGCG
>NZ_JBFBEE010000048.1:0-32705 GCF_040683555.1 Streptomyces sp. NPDC093510 | reverse complement strand
GTTGGACTTCAGCGAGCCCAGCCACAACGGCCGCCCCTCCAACCGCTCCTGGCCGTACGTCGCCAGCAGCGCCTGCGCCTCGATCGGATCCCCCAACGTGGTCCCCGTACCATGCGCCTCCACCGCGTCGACATCCTTCGCCGACAACCCCGCATCAGCCAGCGCCACACGGATCACCCGCTGCTGCGACGGACCGTTCGGCGCCGTCAGACCATTGCTCGCACCGTCCTGGTTCACGGCGCTCCCGCGCACCACCGCCAGCACCGGATGCCCGTTGCGGCGGGCGTCCGACAACCGCTCCAGGAGCAGGATTCCGGCTCCTTCGCCGAAGCCGGTGCCGTCCGCGCCCGCGGCGAAGGACTTGCAGCGGCCATCGGCCGCCAGGCCGCCCTGGCGGCTGAACTCCACGAAGAGTTCGGGACTGGACATCACGGTGACCCCGCCGGCGAGGGCGAGCGCGCACTCGCCGCGGCGCAGCGACTGCACCGCTGTGTGCAGGGCCACCAGCGAGGAGGAGCACGCCGTGTCGATGGTGAGGGCGGGGCCTTCGAGGCCGAACGCGTAGGCGATGCGGCCGGACACGACGCTGCCGGAGTTGCCGGTGCCCAGGAAGCCCTCGACGTCCTCGGGAATGTGCGGGAGGAGCCGTACCGCGTAGTCCTGCTGCATCAGGCCGATGAAGACGCCCGCGGGGGTGCCGCGCAGCGCGGCGGGGTCGATGCCCGCCCGCTCGAACGCCTCCCAGGTGAGCGTGAGCAGGAGGCGCTGCTGCGGGTCCATGGCGATCGCCTCGCGCGGCGAGATGCCGAAGAAGTCGGCGTCGAAGTCGGCGGCGCCGGTGAGGAATCCGCCTTCGCGAACGTACGAGGTGCCGGTGTGCTCGGGGTCGGGGTCGTAGAGCGCGTCGAGGTCCCAGCCGCGGTCGGTGGGGAAGGCGGAGATGCCGTCGCCGCCGGAGGCCACGAGGCGCCACAGGTCGTCCGGGGTGCGGACGTCTCCGGGGAAGCGGCAGCCCATCGCGACGATGGCGACGGGTTCGTCCGCACCGGAGGCGGTGGATGTGAGTGAAGGCGAGGGTGCGGGCGCGGGTGAGGGCGGGAGCGTGGTGCGTCCCGCGTCCGTTCCGGTCAGTTCGTCCCGCAGGTGTGCCGCGAGCGCTTCCGGCGACGGGTGGTCGAAGACCAGCGTGGCGGGGAGCCTCAGACCGGTGGCGGCGTTCAGGCGGTTGCGCAGCTCCACGGAGGCGAGGGAGTCGAAGCCGAGGTCGCGGAAGGCCCGTGCCGGAACGACCGCGCTGTCGGAGGTGTGACCGAGCACGGCGGCGGCCTGGGCGCACACCAACTGGACGAGCGTGCGCAGGCGTTCGGCCTCGGGCAGCGACGCGATGCGCTCCGACAGTGCGGTGCCGGCGTCCCCGGAGGATGCGTCGGCGGCCGCGGCGACCCTGCGTACGGGTACGGGTACGCGTACGAGGGAGCGCAGGAGCGGCGGCACCGGCTCGCCCTCGGCCGCCCGGGCCCGCAGCGCGCGCGGGTCGAGCCGGAGAGGCACGAGCGCCGGGGCGTCGACGGTGAGGGCCGCGTCGAGGAGCGAGAGGCCCTCGTCGGTGGTGAGCGGCGGCATGCCCGAGCGGGCCAGGCGGCGCAGGTCGGCGTCGTCGAGGTGGCCGGTCAGGGCGGAGCGCTGCTCCCACAGGGTCCAGGCGAGGGACTGCGCGGGCAGGCCGAGGGCGTGGCGGTGCCGGGCGAGGGCGTCCACGTAGGCGTTGGCGGCGGCGTAGTTGCCCTGCCCGGGGCCACCGAAGGTGCCCGCGGCGGAGGAGAAGAGGACGAAGGCCCGCAGGTCCAGGTCCCGGGTGAGTTCGTGCAGGTGGAGTGCGGCGTCGGCCTTGGGGCGCAGCACCGTGTCGACGCGGTCGGGCGTGAGGGAGGTGATGACGCCGTCGTCGAGGGTGCCGGCGGCGTGCACGACGGCCGTCAGGGGGTGGTCGGCGGGGACGCCGTCGAGCAGGACGACGAGCGCGTCCCGGTCGGCGGCGTCGCAGGCGGCGACGGTGACGTGCGCGCCGAGCCCGGTGAGTTCCGCGATGAGCTCCGTGGTGCCCGGCGCGTCGGGTCCGGAGCGCCCGGCGAGGAGGAGGTGGCGGACGCCGTGCCGGGCCACGAGGTGGCGGGCCACGCGGGAGCCGAGCAGTCCGGTGCCGCCGGTGACGAGGACGGTGCCGTCGGGGTCGAAGGCGACCGGTACCGGGTCGGTGGCGGGGACCTTGGCGAGGCGGGGCGCGAGGACGGTGTCGCCACGTACGGCGAGTTGCTGTTCCCCGGAGGTGAGCGCGGAGGCGAGCGCGGAAGTGAGGGCGGGAGCGAGGGCGGAGGTGAGGGCGGGAGTGAGGGCGGGAGTGCAGGCAGAGGTGAGCGGCGAGGTGACGGGCTCCGAGGCGGCATCCGTCTCCGCATCCGTCTCCTTCTCCCTCCCCCTCTGCCCCCTACCGTCCACGTCCACGAGCACGAACCGGCCGGGGTGTTCCGACTGGGCGGAACGCACCAGCCCCCACACGGCCGCGCGGGCCGGGTCGGCGGGCGCTTCCCGGACCGCGCCCCCGGCGGAGACGGCGTCCCCGGCGGCGAGGGCCTCCCCGGTGGCGAGGGCGTCCCGCGCGACTACCGCGCCCCGCGTGACGAAGGCGAGCCGCGTATCGCCGAGACGCTCGTCGGCGAGCCACGTCTGAAGGGTCTCCAGGGCCCGGTGAACGGCGGCGTGCACTTCTTCCACGCCGCCCACGCCCCCTCCACCGCACGGCAGTTGAGGCACCAACACCAGCCCGGGAGCCACCTCGCCCGCGTCCAGGGCGGCGACGAACGCAGCCATGTCGGCATGGACGGTCGCTCCCGGCAAGCCGAGGTCATCGGGCCCGACGACCGTCCAGTCGGCGTCCACGGGATCGGGCGGGCAGGTGACAGGAACCCACTCCACCTGGAACAGCGAGTCGTGGTGGGTTCGGGCCGCGCCGGCACCCGGTGCGGCCGGGCGCAGGGTCAGGGACTCCACGGAGGCGACGGGGCCTCCGGTGGCGTCGGCGATGTCGAGGGCGAGGGTGTCCGGCGCGGTCCGGGTCAGGCGGACGCGCAGCGCGGCGGCGCCCGACGCATGCAGGGTCGCCCCCGACCAGACGAACGGCATGCGACCACCGTCACCACCCGCCCCGCCGCCCTGCGCGAAGCCCTCCGCGCCACCCTGCGCTACGCCCTCCCCGCCGCCCTCCGCGTCATCGGCGGTGGGCCCGTCAACGAGCCCGTCAACGAGCCCGGTGGCGTGCAGAGCCGCGTCGAGCAGCGCCGGGTGCAGGGCGAACCCCTGCGCTTCCTCGTGGAGTTCGGGCGGCAGCACCGCATCGGCGTACAGGTCGTCGCCGAGCCGCCAGGCCGCCGTGAGCCCCTGGAAGGCGGGCCCGTAGGCGAAGCCGCCCTCGGCGTAGCGCTCGTACATGCCGTCGAGGTCGATGGGCTCGGCGCCGGGCGGCGGCCAGGCGCTCAGGTCCATGGGAGACGCGGCGGCGGCCGGGGCGAGGATTCCCGTGGCGTGACGGGTCCACTCCTCGTCCGTGTCCGGGTCGTCGGGACGCGCGTGCAGGGCCAGGGTGCGCGTGCCGTCGCCGGCCGGCGCGCCGACGGACAGGCGCAGCACGACGCCTCCGTCCGGCGGCAGCGTCAGGGGGGCTTCGAGGGTGAGGTCGTCGACGCGGGGGCAGCCGGTGCGGTCACCCGCGAGCACGGCGAGTTCGAGGAAGGCGGTGCCGGGCAGCAGGGCGTTCCCCTGGACGGCGTGGTCGGCGAGCCAGGGGTGGGTGCGCAGTGAGAGCCTGCCGGTGAACAGCATGCTCTCGCTGTCGGCGAGTGCGACGACGGCGCCGAGGAGCGGGTGCCCGGAGGGGTCCAGGCCGAGCGAGGCGGCGTCGGTCGCGGGGACGCCGGTGTCCTCCAGCCAGTAGCGCTCCCGCTGGAAGGCGTACGTGGGCAGGTCGACGCGGTGCGCGCCGCACCCGGTGAGTGCGGTGTCCCAGTCGACGTGGACGCCGCGCACGTGCAGCTCGGCGAGTGCGGTGAGCACCCGGCGCGGGCCGCCGTCGTCGCGGCGCAGCGTGCCGAGGGCGAGGGCGTCGGTGCCCGCGGCGGCAGCGGTGTCCTGGAGGCTCGCGGTGAGCACGGGGTGCGGGCTGACCTCGACGAGGACGCGGTGGCCGTCGGCCAGCAGGGCGCGCGTGGCCTGCTCGAACTCCACGGTGTGGCGGAGGTTGTCGTACCAGTAGGAGGCGTCGAGGCGCTCGCCGTCCAGGAGGCCGCCGGTGACGGTCGAGTAGAAGGGGACGGCGGCCGGTCGGGGCGTGATGCCCGCCAGGGCCTCGGACAGTTCCTCGCGGATCGCTTCGACGTGCGGGCCGTGCGAGGCGTAGTCGACGGGGACGGTGCGGGCCCGTACGCCGTCGGTTTCGAGGGCGGCGAAAAGTTCGGCGAGGGCCTCGGGGTCACCGGAGACGACGGACGACTCGGGGCCGTTCACGGCGGCGAGCGCGATCCGCCCGTCCCAGGGCGCGACGCGTTCCCGTACGCGGTCGGCGGGGAGCGACACCGACACCATGCCGCCGTGCCCGGCGAGGGCCCGCAGCGCTCCGGCGCGCAAGGCGACGACCTTCGCGGCGTCGTCGAGGGTGAGGGCCCCGGCGACGCAGGCGGCGGCCATCTCCCCCTGGCTGTGCCCGACCACGGCGGCGGGCTCGACGCCGTGGGCGCGCCACACCTCCGCGAGGGAGACCATCACCGCGAACAGGGCGGGCTGCACGACGTCCACGCGGTCGAACCCCGGGGCGCCGGGTGCCCCGCGGACCACGTCGAGGAGGGAGAAGTCGGTGTACGGGGCGAGGGCGTCGGCGCACTGGGCGAGACGGGCGGCGAACACCGGTGAGGTGTCGAGGAGTTCACGGGCCATGCCGGGCCATTGGGAGCCCTGGCCGGGGAAGACGAAGGCGACGGCCTCGCCGGTGCGGGCCGTGCCGCGCACGATGCCCGGGGGCAGCGGGTCGGCGTCGCGGGCGAGCGCGTCGAGGCCGTCGAGCAGCGACTGCCGGTCCTCGGTGATGAGGGCGGCCCGGTGTTCGTGCGCGGCCCGTCCCGTCGCCAAGCTGTGCGCGATGTGCGCGGGATGCAGGTCGGGGGCTTGCTCCAAGTGGGCGTACAGCGAGGCGGCTTGGGCGCGCAGGGCGTCGGCGCTGCGCCCCGAGACGACGCAGGACACGGGCCCGGCGAGTTCCTCGGCGGACTGTGGCGCGTCTTCTTCGGCGGACTGTGGCGCGTCGGAGGGCGGTGACGCGTCGGAGGGCTGTGGCGCGTCGGATGGCGGAGGCGCGTCGGCGGGCTCGGCCTGTTCCAGGACGACGTGTCCGTTGGTGCCGCTGACGCCGAAGGAGGACACGGCGGCGCGGCGCGGACGCCCGGTCTCGGGCCAGTCGGTGGGGTCCGTGACGAGCTTCAGCGCCCCCGTGGACCAGTCGACCTGCGGGGTGAGGTCCGTGCCGTGCAAGGAGGGCGGCACCACGCCGTGCCGCATGGCGAGGACCATCTTGATGACGCCGCCGACGCCGGCGGCGGCCTGCGTGTGGCCGATGTTGGACTTCAACGAGCCGAGCAGAAGCGGTCGTTCGCCGTTGTGCTCACGGCCGTACGTGGCGAGGAGCGCCTGAGCTTCGATGGGGTCGCCGAGCGGGGTGCCGGTGCCGTGGGCCTCGACGACGTCGACGTCCGCCGCCGTGAGCCGTGCGTTGGCGAGGGCCTGGCGGATGACGCGCTGCTGGGAGGGCCCGTTCGGGGCGGTGAGGCGGCTGCTGGCGCCGTCCTGGTTGACGGCGGAGCCGCGGACCAGCGCGAGCACCGGGTGGCCGTTGCGGCGGGCGTCCGACAGGCGTTCCAGGAGGAGCATGCCGACGCCCTCGCCCCAGCCGGTGCCGTCGGCGGAGGCCGAGAAGGACTTGCAGCGCCCGTCGCCCGCGAGACCGTTCTGCCGGCTCATCTCCACGAACGGCACGGGCGTGGACATCACCATGGCGCCGCCGGCGAGCGCGAGCGTGCAGTCGCCCTGCCGCAGCGCCTGGCAGGCCAGGTGGAGGGCGACCAGCGACGACGAGCAGGCGGTGTCGACGGAGACGGCAGGTCCTTCGAGGCCGAAGGTGTAGGCGATGCGGCCGGACGCGACGCTGTCGGAGCTGCCGTTGCCGAGGTAGCCCTGGACGTCGTCGGGCACCTGGCGCAGGCGGACCGCGTAGTCCTGGTACATCACCCCGGCGAAGACGCCGGTGCGGCTGCCGCGCAGGGTGTGCGGGTCGATCCCGGCGCGTTCGAAGGTCTCCCAGGTGGTCTCCAGGAAGAGCCGCTGCTGCGGGTCCATGGCGAGGGCCTCGCGCGGCGAGATCCCGAAGAAGCCGGGGTCGAAGCCTGCGACGTCGCCGAGGAAGCCTCCCTCGGCGCTGTAGGTGGTGCCGGGGCGCTCCCCCGCCGGGTCGTGCAGGGCGGCCAGGTCCCAGCCGCGGTCGGCGGGGAAGGGCGTGATCGCGTCGGTGCCCGCCGAGACGAGGTCCCACAGGTCCTCGGGGGTGCGGACACCGCCGGGGTAGCGGCAGCCCATGGCGACGACGGCGATGGGTTCCCGGTCCTTGGCCTCGGCCTCGCCGAGGCGCTGCTTGGTCCGGTGCAGGTCGGCGGCCACCCGCTTGAGATAGTCGCGCAGCTTGTCGTCATTCACCGTGCATCGTCACCTTTGGTACGCGGGGGCGGGCGGAGGGCGGTCGGGGCGGGCGGGTGGCGTGGGCTACGTCATGGACGGCGGCTGCGTCATGGGCGGCCGAGTTCGCTGTCGATGAAGTCGAAGAGCTCGTCGTCGGTGGAGCCCATGCGGTCCTCGACGGCGTCCGCTTCGGGGCCGGTGTCCGGGCGTAGCGTCTCCAGGAGGTCCTGGAGACGGGCCGTGAGCGCGGTGCGTGCGCCGTCGTCGTGTACGGCGTCGCGCATCGCGGTCTCCAGGCGGTCGAGTTCGGCGAGGACCGCGGGGGCGGGCCCGGCCGTGCCGTCCTCGGGGGCGATCTCCTCGGCGAGGTGGCGGGCGACGGCGGCGGCCGTGGGGTGGTCGAAGAGGAGGGTCGCGGGCAGGTGCAGGCCGGTGGCGGACCGCAGCCGGTTGCGCAGCTCGACCGCGGTCAGCGAGTCGAACCCAAGGTCGAGCAGGGGCAGTTCGGGGCCGACGGCCGCCGGGTCGGGGAAGCCGAGGACCAGTGCGGCGTGGGTACGGACCAGGTCGACGAGGGTCCGCTCGCGCTGGGCCGGGGGCAGTCCTGTCAGGCGCTGCCGGAGCGCGTCCGCGGCGTCGGGGCCCGGTCCTTCGCCCGCCGCGGCGCGGCGTACGGGGGTGCGGACGAGTCCGCGCAGGAAGGCGGGCACTCCGCCCGCGGCGGCCTGTTCCGCGAGGGCGCCGGTGTCGAGGCGCAGCGGCATGAGCGCGGGCGCGTCCAGGCCGGTGGCCGTGTCGAAGAGGGCGATGCCTTCGGCGGGTGCGAAGGCGACGATGCCGCCGCGTGCGATGCGGGCGAGGTCGGCCTCGCCGAGGTGTCCGGTCATGCCGCCGCCGGTGGCCCACAGGCCCCAGGCCAGTGAGGTGCCGGGCAGGCCGCGGGCGCGCCGCCGGTGGGCGAGGGCGTCCAGGAAGGCGTTGGCGGCCGCGTAGTTGGCCTGACCCATGCCGCCGAAGAAACCGGCGATGGAGGAGAACACGACGAACGCGGTGAGGTCATGACCCGCGGTCAGCTCGTGCAGGTTGACGGCGGCGTCGACCTTGGGGCGCAGCACGTGGTGGAGCTGCTCGGGCGTCATGTCGGCGACCACACCGTCGTCGATGACGCCCGCGGTGTGCACGACTGCGCGCAGCGGATGGACCAGGCCGTCGAGGAGCTTTTCCAGGGCTTCCCGGTCGGCGGCGTCGCAGGCGACGATCTCGGCTTCGGCGCCCAACGCGGCGAGTTCGTCGAGGAGTTCACCCGCGCCGTCGGCGGCGGGTCCGCTGCGGCTGGTGAGCAGCAGGTGCCGTACGCCGTGCTCGCCCGCGAGGTGGCGGGCGACCAGGGCGCCGATGGAGCCGGTGCCGCCGGTGATCAGGACGGTGCCGTCGGGGTCCCAGAGGGCTTCGGCCGTGGGCAGGGAGCCGGGGACGCGGGCCAGGCGGGCGATGTGGAGCTGCCCGGTGCGCAGGGCGAGTTGGGGCTCGCCGGTGGCGAGCGCCGTGCCGAGTGCCGCGGTCAGGGCGGCGCGGGAGGCCGCGTCGCCGTCGGTGTCGAGGAGCACGAACCGGTCGGGGTTCTCGGTCTGCGCGGAGCGGACCAGGCCCCACACGGCGGCGTGCGCCGGGTCGGGCACGTCGTCGCCGGGGGCCACGGGGACGCCGCCCTCGGTGACGAGGGCCAGCCGCGCCTCCGCGAACCGCTCGTCGGCGAGCCAGCCCTGCACCAACTCCAGGACCTGGGCGACGAGTTCGTGTACGGACGTGACCGGGTCGCCGCTGCCCGTGCCCGGCAGGGCGGTCACCACCATGCCGGGCATCTCGGCGCCCGCGTCGATCGCCGCGCCCAGTGCGGCGAGGTCGGCGAAGTCGCTCCCGAGGACGGCCAGGGACTCGGGCCCGTCCGTGACGTTCGCGGCGACGGGCCACTCCAGACGGAACATGTCCTCGTACGCGCCCGTGCCGGACCCGGCCCCCGCGCGGGACTCCTGGACGCGCTCGGCCGTCACCGGCCTGAGCACCAGGGAACGGGCGGAGGCGACGGGGGCTCCGGTCGGGTCGGAGACCGTCAGGGCGACGGCATCGCGCCCCGTGGGCGTCATGCGCAGCCGCAGGGCCGCCGCGCCCGAAGCGTGCAGCCGTACGCCGCTCCAGGAGAACGGCAGCCAGCCCTGGTCGCTGCCTTCGAGCACGCCGAAGGCCAGCGAGTGCAGCACGCTGTCGAGGAGCGCAGGGTGGAGACCGTAGCGGCCGGCGTCCGGCTGCTGTTCCTCGGGCAGGCGTGCCTCCGCGTAGATGTCGGCGCCGAGGCGCCAGGCGGTGCGCAGGCCCTGGAAGGCGGGCCCGTAGGCGAAGCCGCCGTCGGCGAGGCGCTCGTAGAGGTCGTCGACGTCCAGGGGTTCGGCTCCGGGGGGCGGCCATGCCGTGAGGTCGTCGGCCTTCGCCGGCGCGCCGGCGCCGAGGTGGCCGCTCGCGTGCCGGGTCCAGGGCTCGTCGGGCCCGGCGTGTTCGGGCCTGGCGTGTACGGCGAAGGCCCGGCCGCCGGTCGCGTCAGGCGGCTGGACGGTGAGCTGGAGGGTGACGGCGCCCTGCTCGGGCAGGGTCAGGGGTGCTTCCAGGGTGAGTTCGTCGACCTCCGCGCAGCCGGCCTGGTCGCCCGCGTGGACGGCGAGTTCGAGGAAGGCCGTGGCGGGGAAGAGGGCGCCGCCGTGGACGGCGTGGTCGGCGAGCCAGGGGTGGGCGGCCACGGACAGCCGGCCGGTGAACAGGAACCCTCCGGTGTCGGCCAGCGGGGAGCCCGCGCCGAGCAGCGGATGCGTGGACGGCAGGAGGCCCGCCGCGGGCATGTCGCCCGCGGCTTGGGTGGGCGGCAGCCAGTAGCGGGAGCGCTGGAAGGCGTACGTGGGCAGCGCCACGTGTCCGTCGGGCACATCGGCGAACAGCGGCGTCCAGTCGACGGCGACGCCGTGGACGTGCAGGCGGGCCAGGGCGGCGGTCAGCGCGGCGGGTTCCGGCGTGTCCTTGCGCAGCAGCGCCACCGAGGCGACACCGGCGGCTCCGCCGACAGCCCCGGCAGCCCCGGCAGCCCCGTCGGCACCGTCGGCGCCTTGGGAAGCTCCGGTCAGGCAGTCCTGGCTGAGCGCGGCCAGGGCGCCGTCGGGGCCGAGGTCCACCAGGGCGGTGGCGCCCTCGGCTTCCAGGGCGCGTACGACGTCGTGGAAGCGGACGGTGGAGCGGACGTGGCGGACCCAGTGGCCGGGGTCGCGGAGTTCGTCGGCGGTGGCGAGGGCGCCCGTGAGGTCGGAGACGACGGGGATGCGCGGCTCGTGGTAGGTGACCCGTTCGGCGACGGCCCGGAAGTCGGCCAGCATGCCGTCCATGCGCGGGGAGTGGAAGGCGTGGCTGACCGTGAGCCGCCGGGTCTTGGCGCCCTTCTCGCGCCAGTGTGCGGCGATCTCCTCGACGGCCGCGGCGTCGCCGGACAGGACGGTGGCGGCGGGCCCGTTGACGGCAGCGACCGCGATCTCACTCTCCCTGCCCGCCAGTTGGGGCAGCAGCTCCGCCTCGGGCACGGTGAGCGCGACCATCGCGCCGCCCTCGGGCATGGCCTGCATCAGACGGCCGCGCGCGGTCACGAGGGCGGCCGCGTCGGGCAGCGAGAGCACCCCGGCGACGTGCGCGGCGGCCAGCTGTCCCACGGAGTGCCCGGTGACGAGGTCGGGCCGTACTCCGTACGACTCGACGAGCCGGTGGAGTGCGACGCCGAGCGCGAACAGGGCGGGCTGGGTGTAGGCCGTGGTGTCGAGCAGCGCCGCGTCGTCACTGCCCGCCACGGCGTGGACGATGTCGCGCAGCGGCCGGTCCAGGAGCGGGTCGAGCTCCGCGCACACCGCGTCGAAGGCGTCGGCGAACACCGTGGAGCTTTCGAGGAGCCGGGCGCCCATGCCGAGGCGTTGGCTGCCCTGCCCCGGGAACAGGAAGGCGGTCTTGCCGACCCGTCCGGCGGCGCCCGTGATCACGTCGGGTGAGGCGGTGCCGTCGGCGAGCGCGGTCAGGGCGGCCGTCAGCGCGTCCCGGTCGGTGCCGACGAGGACGGCCCGGTGCTCGAAGGAGCTGCGGCCGGTGGCCAGGGCCTTGCCGATGGCGTCGGCGTGGGGCGACGGATCGGCGGTGACGCGGTCGAGGAGCCGACGGGCCTGGGCGCGCAGCGCCTCCTCGCCCCGGGCGGAAAGCAGCCAGGGCCGGACGGACGCGCCCGACGGTACTTCGGCGGGCGTCGGGGGCTCGGGGACGTGTTCCAGGATGGTGTGGGCGTTGGTGCCGCTGACGCCGAAGGACGACACGGCGGCGCGGCGCGGCCGGTCCCCGTCGGGCCAGGCGGTGTTCTCGGTGAGCACCCGCACATGGCCCGCGGACCAGTCCACGTACGGCGTCGGCTCGTCGACGTGGAGGGTCGCCGGGAGCGTGCCGTGCCGCATGGCGAGGACCATTTTGATGATTCCTGCGATGCCCGCGGCGGCCTGGCTGTGACCGATGTTGGACTTCGACGAGCCGACGAGCAGGGGCCGTTCGGCGGGGCGCTCCTGTCCGTACGTGGCGAGGAGGGCCTGCGCCTCGATGGGGTCGCCGAGCTTCGTGCCGGTGCCGTGGGCCTCCACGGCGTCGACGTCTCCGGGCGCGAGGCCCGCCCCTGCGAGTGCCTGGCGGATGACGCGTTGCTGGGAGGGCCCGTTCGGGGCGGTGAGGCCGTTGCTCGCGCCGTCCTGGTTGACGGCGGAGCCCCGTACGAGTGCGAGGACCGGGTGGCCGTTGCGGCGGGCGTCCGACAGGCGCTCCAGGAGCACCATGCCCGCGCCCTCGGCCCACGCGGTGCCGTCGGCGGCGGCCGCGAACGGCTTGCACCGGCCGTCGGCGGCGAGGCCGCGCTGGCGGCTGAACTCGACGAACGCGCCCGGCGTCGCCATCACGGTGACGCCGCCCGCGAGCGCCAGTGAGCACTCGCCGCCGCGCAGCGCCTGCGCCGCCATGTGGACGGCGACCAGGGAGGACGAGCAGGCCGTGTCGACGGTCACGGCCGGGCCTTCCAGGCCGAAGGTGTAGGCGATGCGGCCGGAGGCGACGCTGCCCGCGCTGCCGATGCCGAGGTAGCCCTCGAACTCCTCGGACGGCTCGGTGACGCGGGAGCCGTAGTCGCGGTAGCTGGAGCCGACGAAGACGCCGCCGTCGCTGCCCTTGACGGTCCGCGGGTCGATGCCCGCCCGTTCGAGCGCCTCCCAGGCGGTTTCCAGCAGGAGGCGTTGCTGCGGGTCGACGGCGAGGGTCTCGCGGGGCGACATGCCGAAGAAGGCGGGGTCGAAGTGGTCGGCGTCGTAGAGGAATCCGCCCTCGCGGGCGTAGGTGCGGCCGACCTTCTCCGGGTCGGGGTCGTAGAGGCCCGCCAGGTCCCAGCCGCGGTCGGTGGGGAATCCGGAGATGGCGTCGGTGCCGTCGGCCAGGAGCTGCCAGAACTCCTCGGGGCTGGTGACGCCGCCGGGGAAGCGGCAGCTCATCGCGACGATCGCGACGGGGTCGTCGTCCAGGCCGGCGCGGGCCACGGAAGCAGTCTCGGCGGTGGGCTCGGCGGCGGGCTTCGGCGCGCCGGGCAGTTCCGCGAGCAGGTGCTCGACGAGCGCGGCGGTGGTCGGGTGGTCGAAGACGAGGGTGACGGGAAGGCGCAGGCCGGTGGCCTCGGCGAGGCGGTTGCGGAGCTCGACGGCGGTCAGCGAGTCGAAGCCGAGGTCCTTGAACGCCCGCTCCGGTTCGATCGCGGCGGGGTCGTCGTGGCCGAGGACGTCGGCGGCGCACGACCGCACCAGGCCGGCCAGCTTCTCGCCGCGTTCGGCCCCGGAAAGGCCGGCGAGGCGGGCGGCGAGACCGTCCTCTCCTCCGTCGGCCGCCGCCGCGTTCTCGGCGAGGGCGTGGCGCACCTCGGGGAGGTCGCCGAGGAGGGCGCTGGGGCGCAGCGCGGTGTAGGCGCGGACGAACCGGTCCCAGGCGAAGTCGGAGACGATCAGGCGGGTCTCGTCGTCGTCCAGGGCCTGCCACAGGGCGTCGACTGCGAGCTCGGGGTCCATGGCGGGCAGGCCGTTGCGGACGAGGCGTTCGCTGGTGGCGCCCGCGGCCAGGCTGGCGCCGCCCCACAGGCCCCAGGCCACGGAGGTGGCGGGCAGGCCGTGGTCGCGGCGGGTCTGCGCGAGGGCGTCGAGGAAGGCGTTGGCGGCGGCGTAGCTGCCCTGCCCGGTGCCGCCGAGCGTCCCGGCGAGCGAGGAGAACAGCACGAAGGCCGTCAGGTCCGCGCCCCGGGCCCGGGTGAGCTCGTCGAGGTGGAGTGCGGCGTCCGTCTTGGGGCGCAGCACTCCGGCGGTGCGCTCGGGGGTGAGGGTGTCGAGGACGCCGTCGTCCAGGACGCCCGCGGCGTGGAACACGGCGCGCAGCGGCCGCTCCGCCGGGATGCCGGCGAGAAGCCGTGCGAGGTCGTCGCGGTCGGCGACGTCACAGGCGGCGATGGTGAACTCGGCTCCCAGCTCTGTGAGTTCGGAGGCGAGTGCTTCGGCGCCGGGGGCGTCCGGGCCGCCGCGGCTGGTGAGCAGCAGGTGCGCGGTGCCGCTGTGGGCGAGCCTGCGGGCGATGCGGGCGCCGAGCCCGCCCGTGGCGCCGGTGACGAGGACGGTGCCGTCGGGCGTCCAGCCCGTGCCGACGGGTTCGCGCCGCGGTTCGGCGTGGGCGAGGCGCCTGCCGAAGACCCCGGAGGCGCGCACGGCGAGCTGGTCCTCGCCGTCCGGGTGGGCGAGGAGGGCGGCGAGCCTGCCGCGGGCCCGCTCGTCGAGCCGCTCGGGCAGGTCGACGAGGCCGCCCCAGCGCTCGGGGTACTCGACGGCGGCGACCCCGCCGAGGCCCCACAGCAGGGCCTGGAGGGGTGCGCCGAGCCGGTCGGAGCGGCCCACGGCGACCGCGCCCCGGGTCGCGCACCACAGGGGCGCCCGCACGTCGGCGTCGCCGAGCGTCTGGAGCAGCGCGGTGGTGAGGGCCAGGCCGGTGGGCAGGGCGGTCCCCTCGGCGTACGGGGACTCGGCGAGGGCCAGCAGGGAGAGCACGCCGTCGGCCGGAGACTCCTCGGCGAGCGCGCGCAGGCGGCCGGCGAGCGGTCGCCGCCCGTCTTCCCCGGCGTCCTCGGCGCCGAGTTCCACCAGGACGGGGTGTGCGCCGTGCTCGCGCAGGGCCTGCGCGCAGGCCGTCACGGCCGGAGACTCGGCGCCACCTTCGGGCACCGCGAGCCACCACGTTCCCGCGAGGTCCGAACCACCTTCCTGCGCAAGGGCCTTGAAGGTGACGCGGTGGCGCCAGGAGTCCAGCGTGGAGCGTCCCCGGCGGCCGCGCAGCCAGTCGGACAGGGCGGGCGTCACGGTGGTCATGGCGGCCCGTACGTCGTCGTCCTCGATGCGCAGGTGGGCGGCGAGGGCGTCCGGGTCCTGCCCGGTCACCGCGTCCCAGAAGCCCTGGTCGACGGGGTCGGTGCCGCCCCCGACCTCACTGCGGGACGAGGGCTCCATCCAGTAGTGGCGGCGCTGGAAGGCGTACGTGGGCAGCTCGCAGCGGCGGGCCCCGGTGCCGTCGAACACGGCGTCCCAGTCCACCGGGTGGCCGAGGACGTGGAGTTCGGCGAGCGAGGTGAGCACGCGGGCGCGGCCGCCCTCGCCGCGGTGCAGGGTGCCCACGACGCCCCCGGTGCCGCCCGCCGTCTCCAGGGCCTCCTGGAGCCATACGGTCAGCGCCGGGTGGGTGCTGGTCTCGACGAACAGGCGGTGCCCGTCGGCGACGAGGGCGTCCACGGCCCGGCGGAAGGCGACGGGTTCGCGCAGGTTGCGGTACCAGTACGCGGCGTCCAGGCCGGAGGTGTCGAGCGCGCCGCCGGTCACGGTCGAGTAGAAGGGCACGCGGGACGGGCACGGGGTGATCCCGGCGAGCAGGGTGCGCAGTTCGTCGTGGATCTCGTCGACCTGCGGCGAGTGCCCGGCGAAGTCGACGCCGGGGATGGGCCAGCACAGCACGCCGTCGTCGGCGAGCGCGCCGTGCAGCTCGTCGAGGGCGGCGGGATCGCCCGAGACGGTCACCGTCGTGGGGCCGTTGACGGCGGCGACGTCGAGCCGGTCCGCCCAGGGCGCGAGGCGGGCCTCGACCTGCTCCACGGGCAGCGGGATGTAGAGCATGCCGCCCCGGCCGGTCAGCGCGACCAGCGCCTTGCTGCGCAGGGCGACGACGCGGGCGGCGTCCTCCAGGGACAGCGCCCCGGCCACACAGGCAGCCGCGATCTCCCCCTGCGAATGCCCCACCACAGCAGCCGGCTCCACCCCGTACGACCGCCACACCTCCGCCAACGACACCATCACCGCGAACAACACCGGCTGCACCACATCAACACGGTCAAGCGACGGCGCACCAGGAACCCCACGCAGCACGTCGATCAGCGACCAGTCCGTATACGCATCGAGAGCCTCACCGCACTCGGCGATACGAGCCGCGAACACCGGCGAGGACTCCAGGAGTTCACGAGCCATCCCCGGCCACTGCGACCCCTGACCCGGAAAGACGAACACCGCGCGGCTGTCCTGTGCGGCGGTGCCGCGCACGGCGTCGGGGCCGGTGCGGCCGTCGACGAGGGTGTCGAGCGCGGCGAGGAGGGTGTCCCGGCCGGAGCCGACCACGGCGGCGCGGTGCTCGAAGGCGGTGCGCGTGGTGGCCAGGGAGTGCCCGATGTCGGCGGGGCGCAGGCCGGGCCGGTCGGCGACGTGGGCGCGCAGCCGTACGGCCTGCTCGTGGAGGGCTTCGGGGGTGCGCGCGGAGAGGACCCACGGCACGTCCAACTCCACGTCCGGCATAGCAACTTCCGCCTCGGCGGGCGGCTGTTCGACGATGACGTGGGCGTTGGTGCCGCTCAGCCCGAAGGAGGAGATTCCGGCACGTCGCGGGTGCCCGTTCGCAGGCCAGGGCGCGGCCTCGGTGAGCAGCGAGACGGCTCCGGCGGACCAGTCGACGTTCGGGGAGGGCGCATCCACGTGCAGGGTCGCCGGGAGCACCTCGTGGCGCATCGCCAGGATCATCTTCATGATGCCGGCGACGCCGGCGGCGGCCTGGCTGTGCCCGATGTTGGACTTCAACGAGCCCAGGTGGAGGGGCGTTTCGCGGTCCTGCCCGTACGTGGCGAGGATGGCCTGCGCCTCGATGGGGTCGCCGAGTGTGGTGCCGGTGCCGTGGGCCTCCACGGCGTCGACGTCTGCGGCGGTGAGACCGGCGTCGGCGAGGGCTTCATTGATCACGCGCTGTTGGGCGAGGCCGCTGGGAGCGGTCAGTCCGTTGCTCGCGCCGTCCTGGTTGACGGCGGAGCCGCGCAGCACGGCGAGCACGGGGTGTCCGTTGCGGCGGGCGTCGCTGAGCCGCTCCAGGAGCAGCAGGCCGACGCCCTCCGCCATGCCGAAGCCGTCGGCGGACGCCGCGAAGGACTTGCAGCGCCCGTCGGAGGCGAGCCCGCGCTGGCGGCTGAAGCCGGTGAAGGTGAGCGGTGAGCCGATCACGGTGGCGCCGCCCGCGAGCGCGAGGGCGCAGTCGCCGTTCCGCAGCGCCTGCGCGGCCATGTGGACGGCGACGAGCGAGGACGAGCAGGCCGTGTCCACGGTCACGGCCGGGCCCTCAAGGCCGAGGGTGTACGCGACGCGGCCGGACAGGACGCTGGTGGAGATGCCCGCGACGAAGAGCCCTTCGAGCTCCTCGGGGACGTCGTCCATGCTGCCGCCGTACCCCTGGTAGGCGGCGCCCGCGAAGACGCCGGTGCGGCTGCCGCGCAGGGTGCGCGGGTCGACGCCGGCCCGCTCCAGGGTCTCCCAGGAGGTCTCCAGGAGGAGCCGCTGCTGGGGGTCCATGGCGAGGGCCTCGCGCGGGGAGATCCCGAAGAAGCCCGCGTCGAAACGGCCCGCGTCGTACACGAAGCCGCCCGCCGCCGCGTAGCTGGTGCCGGGCCGGTCGGGGTCGGCGTCGTAGAGCGCGTCCAGGTTCCAGCCGCGGTCGGCGGGGAGTTCGGCGACCGCGTCGCGGCCTTCGGCGACGAGCCGCCACAGTTCGTCGGGGGTGGCGACGCCGCCCGGGTAGCGGCAGCTCATGGAGACGACGACGATCGGGTCGTCGTCGTCCGGGGCGGCGCGCACGACCGGGGCGGCGGCCACGGGGGCCCGGCCGCCCAGGAGTTCGGTGTGCAGGTGGCGGGCGAGGGCGCCGGGCGAGGAGTAGTCGAAGACGACGGTGACGGGCAGGCGCAGACCGGTCGCGGCGGTGAGCCGGTTGCGCATCTCGACGGCGGTGAGCGAGTCGAAGCCGAGGTCGCGGAAGGCGCGGTCGGGCGCGATGGAGTCGTCGGTGTCGTGGCCGAGCACGGCGGCGGCCTCGGTGCGCACGAGGTTGGTCAGGGCGCGTTCGCGCTCGGGTTCGCTCAGGTCGCGCAGCCGGTCGCGGAGGCTCCCGGTGGCCGGGGCCGTGTCGTCGTGGGCCGGGGCCGTGCCCGGCTCCAGGGCGGCGCGGGCCTCGGGGACGGAACCGATGAAGGGGCTCGGCCTGCTGGTCGTGAAGACCGTGGCGAACCGGTCCCAGTCGATGTCGGCGACCAGGGTGAGGGTCTCGTCGTGGTCGAGGACCTGCTTGAGGGCGGTGACGCAGGTGGCGGGCGGCATGAACACCACGCCCTGGGCGCGCAGTTGGTCCTCGGCGAGGTTCGCCGCCATGCCGCCGCCGTCCTCGGGGCTCCAGATGCCCCATACGACGGAGGTGGCGGTGAGACCGCGTGCCCTGCGGTTCTCGGCGAGCGCGTCGAGGTGGGCGTTGGCGGCGGCGTACGCGCCGTGGATCGCGCTGCCCCACACACCGGATATGGAGGAGAACAGCACGAAGGCGTCGAGCGTGTCCCGGTCGAACAGCGCGTCCAGGTGCGCCGCGCCGAGCGCCTTGGCGTGGAGGGTGTCGGCGAACTCGTCCAGGTCCGTCTCGTCGAGGGCGACGAGCGAGCCCCCGGCGGCGGCGTGCAGCACGGAGCGGATCTCACACCCGTCCGCCGTCAGGTCCGCGACGAGGGCGGCGAGGGCGTCCCGGTCGGTGATGTCGCAGGCGGCGACCGTGGCACGGGCACCCGACTCGGCGAGTTCGCGGATGAGTTCGTCGGCTCCGGGTGCTTCGGGGCCGCGGCGGCTGACGAGGACGAGATGCTCGGCGCCTTCGCGGGCGAGCCAGCGGGCGATGTACGCGCCGAGGCCGCCGGTGCCGCCGGTGATCAGTGTGGTGCCGCGCGGGGTCCAGGTGCGGCGCGGCGCGGCGTCGCCGAGCGGGGCGCGGACGAGCCTGCGGCCGTGCACGCCCGCGCCGCGCACGGCGAGCTGGTCCTCGGCACCGGATGCGGCGAGCACCGCGCACAGCCGGCCCGCGGCCCGCGCGTCGAGTTCCTGCGGCAGATCGACGAGACCACCCCAGCGGCGCGGGTGCTCCAGTGCGGCGCACCGGCCGAGGCCCCAGCTCACGTGCTGGGCGGGGCTGACGGCCGTGTCGGCGGGGCCGACGGCGACGGCGCCGCGCGTGGCCCACCACAGCGGCGCGTCGACGCCTGCGTCACCGAGTGCCTGGACGAGGGTGAGATTGAGGGCGGCGCCGACGGGTACCGCCGGACGGTCCGGGTGCGGTCGTTCGTCGGTGGCGAGGAGCGACAGGACGCCCGTGGGCTCGGCGCCCGCCAGGGAGTCGGTGAGCCGGGCGGCGAGCGGGCCGCGTTCGATGTCGGTCTCGTCGAGGACGACGGTGACCGTGGCGGCTCCGGCCTCCTCCAGAGCGCGTACGCAGCCGAGGGTCCACGCCTCCACGGCGGGCGGGGCGGCTGTGGCGGGCGTCAGGACGAGCCAGGTGCCGGACAGGCGGGCGGCGGCGGGCTCGGGCAGGGGCTGCCAGGTGGGCCGGTAGCGCCAGGACTCGACGGTGGCGAGTTCGGCGCGCCGCTCCCGCCAGGTGGCGAGCGCGGGCAGGACGGCGCTGAGCGGTTCGTCGGGACCGACGCCGAGGGTGGCGGTCAGCTCGGGCAGGTCGCCGGTGCGGACGGCCTCCCAGAAGCGGTCCTCCACGGGGTCGGCGGGCGCTCCCGCCGCGGTCGGCGTGGGCGGCGACTCCAGCCAGTACGGACGCCGGCGGAAGGCGTACGTGGGCAGTTCGGCCACCGCGTCGTGACCGGCGAATACCCGGGACCAGTCCGGGGAGAGGCCGCGGGTGTGGGCCTGGCCGAGGGCGAGCAGGAAGCGGTCCGGGCCGCCCTCGTCGCGGCGGAGCGTGCCGAGCACGGCGGCGGGCCGTTCCAGGCCCGCGGACTCGGCGGTCTGCTCCACGCCCACGGTGAGCACCGGGTGGGCGCTGGTCTCGACGAAGAAGCCGTAGCCCTGGTCGAGCAGGCCGCGGACGGCTTCTTCGAAGCGCACGGTCCGCCGCAGGTTGCGGTACCAGTACGCGGGGTCCAGGACCGTCGTGTCCGGCACCCAGTCGGCGTCGACCGTGGAGTAGAACGGCACCTCGCCGGCGCGCGGTGTGATGCCCGCGAGCACGGTGTGCAGCCGCTCCTCGATCTCCTCGACGTGCGCGGAGTGCGAGGCGTAGTCGACGGGGATGACGCGGGCCTGCACGTCCTGGGCGACGAGCGCGGCGACGACGCCCTCGACGGCCTCCGGGTCGCCCGAGAGGACCGTGGCCGAGGGCCCGTTGACGGCCGCGACGGACAGCCGCCCGGCCCACGGCTCCAGGTGCGGGCCGAGGCCCGCGGCGGGCAGCGGCACGGAAGCCATGCCACCGCGCCCCGCGATGTCCCCCAGCGCCCGGCTGCGCAGCGCGACGACCTTCGCCGCGTCGTCCAGGGACAGCGCGCCCGCCACACAGGCGGCGGCGATCTCCCCCTGGGAGTGCCCGACCACCGCGTCCGGCTCGATCCCGTACGAGCGCCACAGCTCCGCCAGCGACACCATCACCGCGAACAGCGCGGGCTGCACCACATCCACGCGCTCCAGGGACGGCGCGCCGTCCGAGCCGCGAAGCACCGCATCCAACGACCAGTCCACGTACGGCGAGAGGGCCCGCTCGCACGCAGCCATCCGGGCCGCGAACACCGGCTCCGCGTCGAGGAGGCCGACCGCCATGCCCGGCCACTGGGAGCCCTGCCCGGGGAAGACGAACACGGTCTTGCCGACCGGCCCGGTCGTCCCTCGCACCAGGCGCGGGGAGGGGGTGCCGGCGGCGAGCGCGGCGAGCCCCTCGACGAACCCGGCCCGGTCGTCCGCCACGACGGCGGCGCGGTGCTCGAAGGCGGAGCGCGTGGTCGCGAGGGCCCGGCCGACGGCGCCGTCCGTCACTGCCGGAGCGTCCGCTGCCGGAGCGTCCGCGGCCGGGGCCGGGGCCGCCGTGGCCTCGACGTGCGCGAGCAGGCGCGCGGCCTGGGCGGGCAGGGCGTCCGCGTCGCGGGCGGAGAGCACCCAGGGCAGGGGGCGGCGGCCTGGTGCGGCGTCCGGTACGCCGTCCTGCGGGGCCTCCTGCGGGGCCTCCTGCTCGATGTTCTGCTCGATGCTCTGCGCGATGTCCTCTTCGAGGACGAGGTGGGCGTTGGTGCCGCTCACGCCGAAGGCGGACACCGCGGCGCGGCGCGGCCGCCCCGGCGTGTCCCAGGGGCGGGGCTCGGTCAGGACGCGGACGGCGCCCTGCGACCAGTCGACGAACGGGGTCGGCTCGTCGGCGTGCAGGGTGCGGGGCAGCCGCCCGTGGCGCAGGGCCATGACCATCTTGATGACGCCGCCGACGCCGGCCGCGCCCGAGGTGTGGCCGATGTTGGACTTCAACGAGCCGATCCACAGCGGCTGTTCGGGGTCGCGCCGCTGCCCGTACGCGGCCAGCAGGGCCTGCGCCTCGATGGGGTCGCCGAGGCGGGTGCCCGTGCCGTGCGCCTCGACGGCGTCGACGTCGCCGGGCGTGAGCCGGGCGTCGGCGAGGGCATCGGCGATGACACGTTCCTGGGCCGGGCCGTTGGGCGCGGTGAGGCCGTTGCTCGCGCCGTCCTGGTTGACGGCGGAGCCGCGGACGACGGCGAGCACCCGGTGGCCGTTGCGGCGGGCGTCCGCGAGGCGCTCCAGGACGACGACTCCGGCGCCCTCGGACCAGCCGGTCCCGTCGGCGGAGGCCGTGAAGGCCTTGCAGCGCCCGTCCGCGGACAGGGCGCGCTGGCGGCTGAAGGCGACGAACGCGTCCGGTGTCGCCATCACCGCGACGCCGCCCGCGAGGGCGAGGGAGCACTCTCCCGCACGCAGCGAACGGACCGCGAGGTGCAGGGCGACCAGGGACGACGAGCAGGCGGTGTCGACACTGATCGCGGGGCCCTCGAGGCCGAGGGTGTAGGCGACGCGGCCCGAGACGACGCTGGCTGCCGTGCCGGTGTCGAGGAGTCCCTGCAGTTCGGGGACGTCCCGTGAGGCGCTGCCGTAGTCGTTGCGCATCGCGCCGATGAACACGCCGGTCCGGGTGGAGCGCAGCGCCGCCGGGTCGATGGCCGCGCGCTCGACGGCCTCCCAGGCGGTCTCCAGGACGAGGCGCTGCTGCGGGTCCATGGCGAGGGCCTCGCGCGGCGAGATCCCGAAGAAGCCCGGGTCGAAGTCGGCGGCGTCGTGCAGGAACCCTCCGTGGCGGGTGGCGGAGGTGCCGGGGTGGTCGGGGTCCGGGTGGTAGAGCGCCTCGGTGTCCCAGCCGCGGCCCGTGGGCCATTCGGTGATGGCGTCGGTGCCGCTGTCGACGAGGTCCCAGAGCCGCTCGGGGGTGTCGGCGCCGCCGGGGTAGCGGCAGCTCATGGCGACGATCGCGACGGGTTCGTGGCGGGCGTCCTCCGCCTCGCGCAGTCGCCGCCTGGTGTCCCCCAGGTCCGCGGTGGCACGCCTGAGGTATTCGAGGAGCTTGTCGTTGTCCGGCATGGGTGTCTCGCTTCTCCCTCAGGCGCCGTAATTGTTGTCGAGCAGTTCGAAGAGTTCGTCGGCGGTGGCGGTGGCCGTGTCGGCGCCATCAGCCCCGTCGGTGCCGCCGTTCTCCTGCGGCCTGCGGTCGTTCCAGGAGCGCAGCAGCTCCCGCAGGCGGTCGCCGATCTCGTCGGCGTCGGGTGTGTCCGTGCCCGCGGTGGCCAGCACGTCGGCGAGCCGGTCCAGTTGGGCGAGGACGGGCCGTTCCGGTTCGGCCGGTGCGGCGAGCCGTTCGTGGAGGTGGCCGGCGAGCGCGGCGGGCGTGGGGTGGTCGAAGACCGCGGTGGGCGGCAGCGGAACCCCCGTCGCCTCGCTGAGGCGGTTTCTGAACGTCATGGCGAGCATCGAGTCGAACCCCGCGTCGGAGAAGGGCCGTTCGGGCTCGACGGATGCGGTGCCGGAGTGTCCGAGCAGGGCGGCGGCGTGCACGACGACCAGGTCGAGGACGGTGCGGAGGCGGTCGGTGGCGTCCAACCGGGCCAGTTGTGCGGCGAGTTCGGCCGCGGGGTCGGTCTCGGGTGGCCCGGCCGCGGGCTCGGGGGCGGTGGCGGTGGCCGCGACGCCGGCGGACCGGCCCGGGGTGGGCAGCCAGTACCGCTCGTGCTGGAAGGCGTAGGTGGGCAGGGGGACGTGCGGGGCGGTGGGCGGGGGCAGCACGGCGGCCCAGTCCACGGTGGCGCCGTGCGTCCATGCCTCGGCGAGCGAGGCGAGGAGGCGGTCGGTGCCGCCGTCGTCGCGGCGTACGGTGCCGACGGCGGCTACTGGCAGGTGCGCCCGCTCGGCGGTGTCGGCGACCGCGGCGGTCAGCACCGGGTGCGGGCTCATCTCGACGAACAGGTCGTGCCCGGCGGCGAGCAGGGTCTCGGTGGCGCGCGCGAACTCGACCGGCTCGCGCAGGTTGCGGTACCAGTAGGCCGCGTCCAGTACGGCCCCGTCGACGACGTCACCGGTCACGGTGGAGTACAGCGGCACGTCAGGCGTGCGGGGCCGTACTCCGGCAAGGGCGGTGCGCAGCGTGTCGCCGACGTCGGTGACCTGGGCGGAGTGGGCGGCGTAGTCGACGGGGAGCCGCCGGGCCCGTACGGTCTCGCGTTCGCAGTCGGCGAGCAGCCCCTCCAGCGCGGCGGGCTCTCCCGCGACGACGACGGCCTGCGGGCCGTTGACCGCGGCGACGCCGATCCGCTCGTCGTACGGCAGCAGCATTTCCCGTACGCGTTCCTCTGGCGCGGCCAGGGAGACCATGCCGCCACGGCCCGCGAGGCTCAGGAGCTCCCGGCTGCGCAGGGCGACGACGCGGGCGGCGTCCTCCAGGGACAGCGCCCCGGCCACACAGGCAGCCGCGATCTCCCCCTGCGAATGCCCCACCACAGCAGCCGGCTCCACCCCGTACGACCGCCACACCTCCGCCAACGACACCATCACCGCGAACAACACCGGCTGCACCACATCAACACGGTCAAGCGACGGCGCACCAGGAACCCCACGCAGCACGTCGATCAGCGACCAGTCCGTATACGCATCGAGAGCCCCACCGCACTCGGCGATACGAGCCGCGAACACCGGCGAGCCATCCAGGAGTTCACGCGCCATCCCCGACCACTGCGACCCCTGGCCGGGAAAGACGAACACGGTCCGTGCCTCGCCCGCGCGGCCGGTGACGGCGCCGGGTGCGGGCGCCCCGTCCCCCAGCGCGGCGAGTGCGCCGAGGATCTCCTGCCGGGTGCGGCCGGTCACCGCGGCGCGGTGGCGGAACGCGGTGCGGGTGGTGGCGAGGGCGTGGGCGAGATCCGCGAGGGGCCGCTCGGGCGCCGCTTCGGCGTGCTCGCGCAGGCTGCGGGCCTGGGCGCGCAGGGCGGGTGCGGAGGCGGCGGACAGCGGCAGCGCCACGGCGTCGCCGCCGGCGATCGGCTCGGGTGCGGTGGACGCGACGGGCTCGGCGGGCCGGGCGGACGCTGCGGTCAACTCCGTGTCGTCCGGTGCCTGTTCGAGTACCGCGTGCGCGTTGGTGCCGCTCATGCCGAACGACGAGACTCCGGCGCGGCGCGGGCGCCCGGTGTCGTCCCACGGCCGCGCCTCGGTCAGCAGCCGTACCGCGCCCTTGGACCAGTCCACCTTGGTGGAGGGCGTGTCGACGTGGAGGGTGCGGGGCAGCAGGCCGTGGCGCAGGGCCATGACCGTCTTGATGACGCCCGCGACACCCGCGGCGGCCTGCGTGTGGCCGATGTTGGACTTCAGCGAACCGAGCCACAACGGCTGTTCCTCGGGGCGGTCCTGGCCGTGGACGGCGAGCAGGGCCTGTGCCTCGATGGGGTCGCCGAGGGTGGTGCCGGTGCCGTGCGCCTCGACCAGGTCGACGTCGCCGCCGGTCAGTCCGGCGGCGGCGAGCGCCCGGCGCAGGACGCGTTCCTGCGCGGGGCCGCTCGGGGCGGTGAGGCCGTTGCTTGCGCCGTCCTGGTTGACGGCGGAGCCGCGGACGACGGCGAGGACCGGGTGGCCCTGGCGGCGGGCCTCGGAGAGCCGCTCGACCACCACGACGCCGACGCCCTCTCCCCAGCCGGTGCCGTCGGCGGCGTCCGCGAAGGACCGGCAGCGGCCGTCGGGCGAGAGGCCGCGCTGGCGGCTGAACTCCACGAAGGCGTCGGGGGACGCCATGACGGCGGCGCCACCGACGAGCGCGAAGGAGCACTCCCCCGCGCGCAGCGCCTGCCCGGCCAGATGGAGCGCGACGAGCGAGGAGGAGCAGGCGGTCTCGACGGTGACGGCGGGGCCCTCGGTGCCGAGGGTGTAGGCGATGCGTCCGGAGGCGACGCTCGTGACCGTGCCGCTGAGCAGATGGCCCTCCACGTCGGCGGCCGGGTCCTGCGGCCCGGCGCCGTACCCCTGCCCGGCGACGCCCAGATAGACGCCGCCCTGGCTGCCGCGCAGCGACCCCGGGTCGAGGCCCGCGCGTTCGAGGGCCTCCCACGAGGTCTCCAGGAGGAGCCGCTGCTGCGGGTCCATGGCGAGCGCCTCGCGCGGCGAGATCCCGAAGAACTCGGCGTCGAAGTCGCCCGCCCCGTCGAGGAATCCGCCGCCGCTCGTGTAGAAGGTGCCCTCGCGCTCGGGGTCGGGGTCGTAGAGGGCGTCGAGCGGCCAGCCGCGGTCGTCGGGCAGCGGGCCGATCGTGTCCCGCTCCCCCACGACGAGGTCCCACAGGTCCTCGGGGCTGCGGACGCCTCCGGGGAAGCGGCAGGCCATGCCGATGACGGCCAGCGGCTCGTCGGCGGCGGCGGTGGCGGTGGCGGCGACGGGCGTGCCCGGCGCGGGTGCGGCGCCGAGCAGTTCGTCGTGCAGGCGGTCGCCGAGCGCGGTGGCCGTGGGGTGGTCGAAGACGGTGCTCGCGGGCAGCGTGAGACCGGTGGCGTCGGCGAGGCGGTTGCGCAGTTCGACGGCGGTGAGCGAGTCGAAACCGATGTCGTGGAAGGACCGCCCGGCGTCGACGGCGGCCGCCGAGTCGTGGCCGAGGACGGCGGCCGCCTCGGCGCGCACGAACTCGGTGAGCACGCGGTGCCGCTCGGCGTCGGACAGACCGGCGAGCCGCTCGCGCCAGCGGACGGCGGCATCGGACTCCGTTTCCCCTACCTCCTCCCCCGCCAACTCGGGCGCCGCCTCGGGAAGGTCGCTGAACAGAGCGCTCTCACGACCGGAGCGGAAGGCCGGCGCGAAGCGCGCCCAGTCCATGTCCGCGACAGCGATGCCGCTGTCGTCGCGCTCCAGGGCCCGCCACAGCGCGCCGAGCGCCGCCTCGGGCGCCATCGGGACCAGGCCGAGGCGGCGCAGCCCCGCGCCGGTCTCCCCCTGCGCCATGCCCGCCCCTGCCCACGGCCCCCAGGCCACACAGGTGGCGGCACGCCCCTGCGCGCGCCGCCGTTCGGCGACGGCTTCGAGGAGGGCGTTGGCGGCCGCGTACGTGCCCTGCCCCGCGCTCCCCCACGTGGCGGAGACCGACGAGAAGAGCACGAAGGCGTCCAGGTCGTCGCCGAGAAGCGCGTCGAGGTGGGCGGTTCCCCGCACCTTGGCCGCGGTCTCCTCGGCGAGCAGCGCGGGTGTGCAGTCGGCGATCCGGGTGTCGGAGGTGACACCGGCGGCGTGGAAGACGGCCCGTACGGTGTCGCCGTCGGCCGCGAGGCGGGCGAGGAGGTCCGCGAGGGCGGACCGGTCGGCGACATCGCAGGCCGCGACGGTGGTGCGCGTGCCCGACGCGGTGAGTTCCTGGACGAGTTCGGCGGCGCCGGGCGCCCGCGGACCTTGACGGCTCGTCAGGACGAGATGGTCGGCGCCGCCGCGGGCGAGCCGGCGGGCCACGTGGGCGCCGAGACCGCCGGTGCCGCCCGTGACGAGGACGGTGCCGCGTGCGGTCCACGCGGCCGTGCCCTGCTCAGGCGTACGGCGGCGGCCGGCGGCCTGCTCCCTGACCAGGCGGCGGCCGTGGAGGCCGTCCGCGCGGACGGCCACCTGGTCCTCGGCGCAGCCGCCGTCGTGGGCACGCACGGCTCCGGACAGCAGGGCGCACAGGCGCCTCAGAGCGGTTCCGTCGGGCTGTTCCGGCAGGTCCACGAGACCGCCCCAACGCTGCGGGTGTTCGAGTGCGGCGACCCTGCCGAGTCCCCACACCCGGGCCTGACCGGGGTGGTCCGGGCCGCGGCCGTCCACGGCGACGGCACCGGTGGTGACGCACCACAGCGGCGCGTCGGCGCCCGCGTCGCCGAGGGCCTGCACGAGCAGCAGGGTGGTCTCGGGCCCGGTGGAGGGGGCGAGCAGCGACAGCACGCCGCTCACGCCGGACGGTACGCGGGCCGCGAGCCCGGCGCGGTCGGCGCCGTCGGGGACAGCGAGTACGGAGACGTCGGCGCCGTGCCCGGCGAGCGCGCCCCGGCACGCCTCGGCGAGCGGCGCGCCGGCGGCCGTCTCGGGCACGACGAGCAGCCAGGTGCCAAAGAGCCGGGCGGAGGCCGGGTCGGGCAGGGAGCGCCAGGTGACGCGATAGGTCCGGGCGGCCGCCGCGTCGGCGGGGTCGGCGGTGCGGGCCGGGCGCGGCGCGGGCCAGTACCTGCGGCGCTGGAACGGGTAGGTGGGCAGGTCGAGTTGCGGTCCGCGGGCGGGGGTGCCCGCGGTCCAGTCGACGGGTACGCCGCGTACGTGCAGGGCGGCGAGGGCTCCGGTCAGCGACTCGGCTTCCGTGCGTCCTTCGCGGAGCAGCGGTACGGCGCGGCAGTCGTCCCCGGCGGTGCGGCACTCCTCGACGAGGCCGGACAGGACACCGGCCGGGCCGAGTTCGAGGCAGCTGGTGGTGGACTCGGCGAGCAGGGTGCGGGCTCCGTCGAGGAAGCGGACGGTGCCCCGGACGTGCCGCACCCAGTACTCGGGGTCGCACAGTTCGCCCGCGGTGGCGCGCTCGCCGGTGAGGTTGGAGACGACGGGGACGCGCGGCGGCTCGTACGTCATCCGCCGTGCCACGCCACGGAACTCGTCGAGCATCGCCTCCATGTGCGCCGAGTGGAAGGCGTGGCTGACGGTGAGTTCCTTGGTGCGGCGCCCCCGCGCCCGGAAGGCCCCGGCGAGGCGCAGGACGGGCGTGCGGTCACCGGACAGAACGGTGGAGCGCGGCCCGTTGACCGCGGCGATCGAAACACCGTCCATGTGGGCGACCGGCACGCTGTCCGCGTCGGCGTCCGACGCAGTGCCCTCTTCCGCGAGCAGCGCCCGTACCTCCTCTTCGTCGGCCTCCACGGCCACCATGGCGCCGCCGCCGGGCAGCGCGTCCATGAGGCGGCCGCGCGCGGCGACGAGTGCGCAGGCGTCCGGCAGATCGAGCACTCCGGCCACGTGGGCGGCGGCGAGCTCGCCGATGGAGTGCCCGAGCAGGACGTCCGGTCGTACACCCCAGTGCTCCAGTAGCCGGAACAGCGCCACCTGGAGGGCGAACAGCGCGGGCTGGGTGCAGCCGGTGCGGTCCAGGAGCTCGGCGTTCGCGGTGCCCGGGGCGGCGAACATGACGTCGCGCAGCGGCGCTCCGAGGTCCGGGGAGAGGTGCGGTGCCAGCTGGGTGAGGACGTCGTCGAGCGCGTCGGCGAAGGCCGGTTCGGTGCGGTAGAGCCCGGCGCCCGCGCCGGGCCGCTGGCTGCCCTGGCCGGGGAAGAGGAAGGCGGTCCTGCCGGGCACGGCCGCGTGGCCGGTGACGAGCCGCCCGGAGGACGCCCCGCCGGCCAGGGCGTCCAGGGCGGCGAGGACCGCGTCGGGGTCGTGGCCGAGGACGGCGGCGCGGTGGTCGAGCGCGGCGCGCCGGGTGGCGAGGGCGTGGGCCACGTCCGCGAGGTCGAGGGGGGCGGGTTCATCGGGATGTGTGCGCAGGTTTTCGTCGGGACGATGTGTGCGCAGGCCCTCGTCAAGCTGTGTCCGTACGAGATGCGTACGCAGCTGGGCGGCCTGGGCGCGCAGGGCCTCCGGGGTGCGGGCGGAGAGCAGCAGCGGCACGGCGACACCGGTGTCCGGCGCGGCGTCGTCCGTCGGGGCCGCGGCGGGCGGCGCCTGCTCCACGACAATGTGGGCGTTGGTGCCGCTGATGCCGAACGAGGAGACTCCGGCGCGCCGCGGCTCGTCCGTCTCCGGCCAGGGTGTGGGCCCGGTCAGCAGCCGTACGTCGCCGGCGGACCAGTCGATGTGCGGGTTCGGTTCGTCGGCGTGGAGCGTGCCGGGCAGTTCACCGGCGCCGAGGGCGAGCACCGTCTTCATGAGCCCGGCGACTCCGGCCGCGGCCTGGGTGTGCCCGATGTTGGACTTGACCGAGCCGAGCCACAGCGGCCGTTCGGCGGGGCGCCCCGCGTACACGGCCTGGAGCGCCTGCGCCTCGATGGGGTCGCCGAGCACGGTGCCCGTGCCGTGCGCCTCCACGGCGTCGACCTGGTGGGGGCGCAGGCCCGCGTCGGCGAGCGCGGCACGGATGACGGCCTGCTGGGAGGGCCCGTTCGGGGCGGTCAGGCCGTTGCTCGCGCCGTCCTGGTTGACGGCGGAGCCCCGGATCACGGCGAGCACACGGTGGCCGTTGCGGCGGGCGTCGCTCAGCCGCTCCAGGAGGAGCACCCCGGCGCCCTCGCCCCACGCGGTGCCATCGGCGCCCGCCCCGAACGCCTTGCACCGTCCGTCGCGGGCCAGGCCGCGCTGGCGGCTGAACTCGACGAACAGGCGGGGCGTGCTCATCACCGTGACGCCGCCCGCGAACGCCTGGTCGCAATCGCCGCGCCGCAGCGCCTGGGCGGCGAGGTGGACGGCGACCAGCGACGAGGAGCAGGCCGTGTCGACGGTGAGGGCGGGCCCTTCGAGTCCGAGGACGTAGGAGATGCGGCCGGACATCACGCTGGCCGTGTTGCCGGTGAGGAGGTGCCCTTCGGACACCTCGGGGTCGGCACCGGCGAGGCTCATGTAGTCCTGGCCGTTCGTGCCGACGAACACGCCGACACGGCGCCCGCGCAACGCGGCCGGGTCCTGCCCGGCGTGCTCCGCGGCCTCCCACGAGGTCTCCAGGAGGAGCCGCTGCTGCGGGTCCATGGCGAGCGCCTCGCGCGGCGAGATCCCGAAGAACTCGGCGTCGAAGTCGGCGGCGTCCGTGAGGAAAGCGCCCTGCGTGCAGTAGGTGGTGCCGGCCCTGTCCGGGTCGGGGTCGTAGAGACCGGCCGTGTCCCAGCCGCGGTCCTGGGGCCACTCCGTGACCGCGTCCCGGCCCTCGGCGAGCAGCCGCCACAGCTCGTCGGGCCGCCGTACGCCGCCGGGGAACCGGCAGCCCATGCCCACGACGGCGATGGGCTCGCCGTCGTGGGCGGCCGGGGCCGCGGACGCCGGGTGCAGGGCCGGAGTGTCGGCGGGCTCGCCGGACGTACCGAGTTCGCCCGGTTCGCCGAGTTCGCCCAGTCCGCCCAGTTCGCCCAGGAGGTGCTCGGCGAGGACGGCCGGGGTCGGCCGGTCGAAGAGCACGGTGGCGGGCAGCCGTACGCCGGTGGCGGCGGCCAGCCGGTTGCGCAGCTCGACGGCCGTCAGGGAGTCGAACCCCATGTCGGTGAAGGCCCGTTCGGGGTGCACGGCGTCGGGGACGGTGTGCCGCAGGACGGCCGCCGCGTGCGTACGGACGAGGTCGGTGACGAACCGGGCCCGTTCGGCGGCGGGCACGGCGGCGAGCTGCTCGCGGAACGCCCCCTCGGAGCCCTCGGCCCCGCCCGTCCTGCTCCCGCCACTGTCGTCGTCGCTCCCGGTCAGCCCGGCGAGCAGGGTGGCGGCGCGGGGCCCCGTCGTGTCGGCGAACCGCCGCCAGTCCGCGTCGGCGACGACGACCAGCGCGTCGTCCTCGGCGAGGGCGCGCCCGATGGCGGTGACGGCGGCCGCGGGGTCCATGGAGGGCAGACCGCGGTCCCGCAGCCGGCCCGCGACCCCGTCGGCGAGCATGCCCTCACCGGCGGCCCAGGCGCCCCAGGCGAGGGCGGTGCCGGGCAGCCCGGCGGCGCGCCGGGAGACGACGAGGGCCTCCAGCGCGGCGTTCGCAGCGGCGTAGTTGGCCTGCCCGGCGTTGCCCACGACTCCCATGACGGAGGTGAAGACGACGAAGGCCGAGAGGTCCAGGTGCGCGGTCGCCTCGTGCAGGACTTCGGCAGCGGTCACCTTGGCCCGGAGTGACACGGCGAGCCGCGCGGGCGTGAGGGCGTCCAGCATGCCGTCGTCGAGGACGCCCGCCGCGTGCACGACCGCGGTCAGCGGGCGGTCCTGCGGCAGTGTTCCGAGGAGCGCCGCCACCTGCTCGGGGTCGGCGACGTCGCACGCCGCCACGGTCACGGCCGTGCCCGACTCCGCAAGACGGTCCCGCAGTTCGTCCGCGCCCGGCGCCCGCTGCCCGCGCCGGCCGACAAGGAGCAGATGCCCGGCGCCGCGCGCGGCCAGCCACCGTGCCACGTGGGCGCCGACGCCTCCGGTGCCACCGGTGACGAGGACCGTGCCAGTGCCGAACGCCTCACCGGGTACGGGCAGTTCACCGCGTACTGGCGCGGGCAGCAGCCGTCGCCCGTGAACGCCCGTCGACCTCACCGCGACCTGGTCCTCGTCGGTCACGGACGTCAGCACGGCGCACAGCCTCCGCAGCGTCCGTTCGTCCGGCTCGTGGGGCAGATCGGCCAACCCGCCCCAGCGGTCCGGGTGTTCGAGCGCGACACAGCGGCCGAGTCCCGCTACGGCCGCCTGCGCGGGAGCACCCGGCCGCTCCCCGGGTGCGACCACGGCGGCGCCGCGCGTCACGCACCACAGCGGCGCGTCGATCCCCGCGTCTCCGAGCGCCTGCACGAGCGCGAGGCTGAGCGCGAGCCCGCCCGGCAGCTCGGGGTGCTCGGGGTGCGGGCGTCGTTCGTCCGCGAGCAGCGAGAGGATTCCCGCCACGGGCTGTTCCCCGGCCGCGGAGCCGAGCGCGTCGGCCAGCGCGGCACGGCTCGCTCCCGGCCCTTCGGCGCGGACGACGGTGAGGTTGAGGCCGACGGCCAAGAGGCCACGTACGACGACGTCGGCAGCCCCCTCCGGAGCTCCCTCCTCCGGGACGCCCTCCTCCGGACACACGGCGAGCCAGCGCCCCGCCGGCGCCGACGCGGGCGGCAGGTCCAGCGGCTGCCAGCCCACGCGGTGCCGCCAGGAGTCGACGCGCCGCTCCCGCGTCCGTTCCGCACGCCAGACGGCCAGCGCGGGCAGCACTTCGTCCAGGGCCGCGGGCGTCACCCTCAATGTCTCGGCGAGACGCGCGGGCTCCGCACCGGCGAGCGCCTCCCACAGCCCGTCCGTCTCACCGTTCCCGTCGGACGTCCGCTCCGTGCTCGTGGCCTCCAGCCAGAACCGTTCGCGCTGGAAGGGGTAGGTGGGCAGTTCGGTACGGGTGGCTCCGGTGCCCTCGAAGACGGGAGACCAGTCCACCGCGATACCGTGTGCGTGGGCCTGCCCCAGAGCGAGCAGCATCCGCTGGAGCCCGCCCTCGTCCCGGCGCAGCGTGCCCAGGACCACACCGCTCGCCCCGGCCGCCTCCAGCGTCTCCTCGACCGCCATGGCCAGCACCGGATGCGGACTGACCTCGATGAAAGCGCCGAAGCCCTCACCCGCCAGGGCCCGCACGGCCGCCTCGAACCCGACCGTGCGACGCAGGTTCGTGTACCAGTACCCGGCACCCATCACCGAGGTGTCCAGCCACTCCCCCGTGACGGTCGAGAACAGCGGCACGTCACCGCGGACCGGCGAGACGCCGTCCAGAGCCTCCCTCAACTCCCCGTCGATACGCTCCACATGGGCCGAGTGCGAGGCGTAGTCCACGTCGATCCGCCGCGCCCGCACCCCGTCCGCCTCGCAGGACACGAGCAGCTCGTCCAAGGCATCCGTGTCTCCGGAGACCACCACCGCCGAGGGACCGTTGACCGCCGCGACCGACAGGCGTCCGCCCCAGGCCGCGATGGTCTCTTCGGCACGCTCCGACGACATGGCCAGCGACACCATCCCGCCGCGCCCGGCGAGGCGCACGATGGCCCGGCTGCGCAGGGCGACGACCTTCGCCCCGTCGGCCAGAGACAGCGCGCCGGCCACGGTCGCCGCCGCGATCTCGCCCTGCGAATGCCCCACCACCGCGTCCGGCACGACACCGTACGAACGCCACAGCCGTGCCAGCGACACCATCACCGCGAACAGCACCGGCTGCACGACATCCACCCGCTCGAGCCCGTCGCCCGAGCGCACCACGTCCAGCAGCGACCACTC
>NZ_JBFBEE010000047.1:0-41157 GCF_040683555.1 Streptomyces sp. NPDC093510 | reverse complement strand
CCCTGCCGCTCAGCTACGGTCCCGACCCCCCCCGCCAAAAGCCACAACACAAACACGGCCCCGCACCAACCCCTGGGGGGCGGCCGCCCCCGGCCCGCCACCGCTCTCTCGTGTGTAGCCCCTGTCCCTCATACCGACCGAGCGGCGAAGCGCTCCCTCGAGGGCAACCCGGCGGCACCGCCACGAGGAGCTTGGCACCGGGCAGTTCGTCGTCACCCGACACGAAGGCGTGGTCATGCACTTACTCATGACACGCATACGGAAGGTATATGGATACATCTTATAGATCTCCGCATTTGACATTGTTGCCTAATCCCGGGCTACTCCGAGGTCGACAGTGCGGAACGTGCGGAACGCAGAAGGGCAGCACAGAAGTGATCGGGCGTCTGGAGAACGGCGTGGCATGGCTGAAGCGGGCGTACAGCGCGCCGGGCCATGAACGCCACAAGGCTTTGCTGGTGGGCAAGAGCTCGCTGGGGGCGACACTGGCCTGGTGGATCTCCCACGATCTGCTGAACGCCACATCCCCGGCGTTCGCACCGTTCTCCGCCGTCCTGATCATGAACGTCACGATCTACAAATCCGTGTGGCAGGCCCTTCGCTACGCGGCTGCGGTCTCCGTCGGCGTGGCCGTCCAGGCAGCGATCGGCTTCCTCGCGGGCCCCGACCTTTTCGCCTTCGTCCTGGTCGCGGTCATCGCCCTGTGCATCGGGCAGTGGCCGGCACTGGGGGAACAGCGCTCCCAGGTGGCCACCGCCGCCTTCTTCGCGTTCTCCACCTACGCCTCAGCCACCACGACCGGCGACAAAGCCACCCAGCTCGGCCAGATCGTCCTCCTCGTCCTGATCGGGTGTTCCATCGGCCTGGGCGTGAACCTGTGCATCGCGCCCCCACTGCGCTACCGAAGCGCCGAGTACGGGCTGCACTCCCTGGCGAGCGCGGTCGAATCCTTGCTGGACGACATGGCCGACGGCCTGTGCACCGGTGACGTGGATGCCCAACGCGCCGAACAGTGGCGGATGACCGCACAGAGCGCGCAGCGTGCCGTCGGCCAGGCCCGAGCCGGATTGAGCACGGCGGAGAACAGCCTGCCCTTCAACCCTCGGCGCCTGCTGCCGTCCCACCGCAGCTATCTCACGTTCGGCCGCTACCGCCAGACCGTCAACGCCCTGGAACGCGCGGTGTACCAGCTGGGCTCGCTCACTCGAAGCCTGGGCCAGTGGCGCGAGACGGAGAACACCTACACCTACGGGCCCGCCCTGACGGCGTACGCCGACTTCGCCGCCAGCCTGCGTGACATCGCGCACGTCCTCGCTGAACTCGACAGCGACACCCTCGGTGAGCAAGTCCGTCAGATGCGCCAACTGGCCAGCACGTCACAGGAAGCACTGCAGAAGGTCCTCGACGCGGCACAGGACAACGAACTGCCACTGGCAGACGCCTCACGACCTTACGGAGTCCTGGTAGTGGAGGCCACGCGCTTGATGGAGGAGTTCCAGAACACCTGCGACGTCCTCAAAGACACCGCCGATTCCGAAGAACAGTTGTAAGCATCTACTGAGGTTGGGTCGCGTTGTCGTCGGGTGAGGGTGGTGACGGTTCACGGATCCCTGCGCTACCTGCGATTTCGTGCGGTTCGAGCTGACGACGGATTCGATCGGGCCGCTCCGTTCGGAGCGGTCCTGGCATCCTTCTCCGTACATGCCAACGCCCTCTGCACGTACCGTTAACAGCTGCCGGACATCTCGCGCTCCGGCGTGCTGTCCGGGGTCGCGACGGGCAGGGTGTCAGGGTGTCTACCTTCGTTGTCTTCGACCTTGAATTCACCTCGTGGCCCCGTGCGCTGGAACAGGACTGGTCAGCGCCCGGCCAGCTGCGCGAGATCGTACAGATCGGCGCGTTGCGCCTGCGTGACGACTGCACCGTCATCGAAGAGTACGAGGCTCTCGTGCGCCCCACGGTCAACACCGAGCTGTCGTCGTACTTCACCGAGCTCACCGGCATCAGCCAACAGGCCGTCGACCACGGCGGGCTCCCAGCCGCGGAGGCCCTGGGGAACTTCCTGGGATTCTGCCGGGACCAGACCGTCCTGTCCTACGGCAACGACATGGTGGTGCTCGGCGAGAACGTCGGCTGGGCGCGCGCCCGCGGCGAACAGCTCAAGCACAGCTTCCTCGACGCAGCCTTCGTCAACATCCGCCCCTGGTTGAACACCATGGCACCGGCCACGGCGCAGGCGAACGTCGGCCGCCTGTGGCACGTACTGGGACTGCCCAAGCCCGTTGCCGGACAGGAACACTCAGCGCTGTTCGACTGCTACTCCTTCGCGGCCGCCCTCGGCCATCTGCGCGACAACGGCGCCGAGCTGCCCGAGGGCTGCTGGTAGCCCGCCTCCCCACCCACACCCGGCCCCTCGGGGTGCAGCATTGCCCCGGGCCGGGAACTAGGCAGGAAGCGAACGAGGGGCCAGACCGACGGCAACAAGGTCCGCACCAAGACTGACAGCGTCGCGGGAATGAAGACCACCTACACCTACGACGGCGCCGGACGTTTCTCCTACGCAGCGGAGAGCAAGGGCGCCACGCTCAACTCGCCCTGCCAGTACGGCTCCACCGACCAGAACACTCTCAACTCCATGCCCCGGGACGGGAAGACGTACTTCTACCTCACCGACGCGCTCGGCTCCGTCATCGCGGTCGCGGACGAGTCCAGCACCAAGGTCAACACCTACAGGTACAGCCCCCGAGGTGTGATGTATCAGAGGCGGCGTCAGTTTCGATGACGACGGCGCGATCCACCCCCATGCTGCAGAAATAGCGGCTCCGGGCGGCGGGTCCGACCTTCCCGTCTGAGGTCAAGTAGCGTTTCTCGTTGCAGTGGTCGCCCTGGGAGTTATCTTCCTCTGCGCAGGTAGGCGCGGAAGCGTAGGAGCTGTAGGCCTTGTCAGCGGCGACCTGGTAGGGCCTCCGGCCCGACCGCCGCTGTAAGCGAAGGCGGCGAAGACACCGATCTGGCAGTTCTCGGTGCGGCTGGCGGTGCCGGAATATGGGCGGGCACTGGGCCCCGCGCGGGCTCAGGGGCGGCTCCGTACTCAGTACTTCGTCAACCGTCCCGGCCGCTCGAAATAGAAGCCCCTGGGCCCCTGCCGTTCACCACTCTTCCCAGGTGGTGGAGCCGCCGCGACACCCTCGACAAGCGCGCTGCCGTCAAGGACGCGCTTGCCGTCGAACCGGTGGCCGGTGAAGCCGAACACATGGGTTCCCCGGCCCAGCCGCAGCAGCCCCAAGGTGACGTGCGTCGCCGAGAGGGGCACGCCGTCGGACACCAGCGGGATGGACAGGAAGAGGTTCTTCTTCTCGCGCGCCGCGGGGCCGGTCCACAGCGCGACGGTCACCCGAGGCTCGTCCAGGTCCGGGATGCACCCGCGCACGTAGTACGGCTTGGCGACCGGGGTGGTGGTGTAGTGCCACAGCGCATCCGCGACGGCGCACTGCATGGTCGACCTCCACGTTCCGTCTTCTTCCGCCCGAAGGATGGTCATCTCCCTGAAACCCGTGCCCCGACCCGTGCCCCGACTCGTGCCCCGAGTCGTGCCCCGTCCGTTCGGCCTGCGCGCGGCGCCGACCGCATCCCGCAGGTCCACGCCCCGGTACCTCGCCGATCGAGGCTCACGACGATGTGCGGGTAGGTGACGCGCAGCGCGAACAGCAGGAGCCCGTCGACGAGATCGGCGAACAGCTCCACGAACTGCCCCGCGCCGCAGGCCCCACCGCCGGCCCCACCGCAGGCCACAGCACCGCGTTCTCCGTGCGGACGCGGACAACGAGCCAAGGCGTGTTGGCGACGGTGAAGAGCATGGCAGTAATCCATGCGGTGTGGACGAGGGGCAGGGCGATGCCTTCGAACAGGACGATGAGGTAGTTGGGGTGCCGCATCCAACGGTAGGGCCCGGTGGTGACCAGCGGTAGCCCGGGCACGACGATGACGCGGGTGTTCCATCGGGGGCCGAGCGCCCTCATGCACCAGGCGCGGCCTGCCTGCACGAGGATGAGGACGGCCAGCGCCGACCAACCGATCAAAGGGACGAAGGCGTGTCCGGTGAGGGCGACCTCTGCGACGGTCCCAACGAGCAGGCAGACATGAAGGGCGACTATGACGGGGTAGTGGCGTTGCCCGTACTCGACGCCGCCACGGTCGATGGCCCATCGCGCGTTGCGACGGGCGGTTGTCAGTTCGACCAGGCGCACGACGGCCACCGCGGTCACGAGAACGAACAGACTTACGGGGATCGTCATCCAGCCAAGAGACATGTCGGATCGTCCTTCTCACTCCCGGACGGCGGAATCTTCGTCTTAAACGGTCGCGAGTCGGTTGAGGCGTTCGGCCAGGACGCGGTATCTGCCGGCACGGTCCGCTGATTCCTCCATGTGCGCGGCGATCTCCTCCTGGGCGTGCTGTCCGACCGGTGTGAGTCCGGTGGTGTCGAGGGCGCCGAGCATGCGGACGAAAGGAAGGGCGATGTCCTTGTAGTAGGTCTCCGGTGAGAGGATGCCCGACCTGGCCAGGGAGCTGATCAGCCGGCCGAAGCCGGGTGCGGCGTGGCCGGGGGGACGGAATGTCTTTAGGACTTTGGCCACAGCCTGAAGCGTTCGGTCGGGGTGCATCCGCATACACGCCTGGAGGGTGGTCCGGTAGAAGAGCATGTGCCGGTTCTCGTCGTGGGCGATGCGCTGCATCAGAGCCCCGCACACCGGTTCGTCGCACAGTCGGCGAATTCCCTGGTAGCTGACGCGGGTGCCGAGTTCCTGGATGGTGACGTAGACCAGAGAGGCGATGAGGTCGCCGCGGTAGTCGATCTCGTAGCCGTGCTGCACATGTGCGGCGCGGGCGTCCTCCAGAAGCACCGGATCGGCACTGCGGGTGACCACGAGGTAGTCACGGATGGCGGTGCCGTGCCTGGCCTCCTCCATGGTCCATCGATTGACCCAGACACCCCAGGGGCCGTCGAGCGACAGCATTTCCCCGATCACCCGGTGGTAACTGGGCAGGTTTTCTTCGGTGAGCAGACTGTAGAGGAGGCCGTCCCGAGCGGCCGCCTTCAGTGTCTGCTGGGAGGGGTCCCATGGCTCCCCTTCGAGGAGACCGTCGTAGTCACGGCCCTGGCTCCACGGGACGTACTGGTGCGGGTACCAGTCGACGGTAGTCCGGAAGTGCGTGTCGAGAGCGTCGGCGACCACCGGCTCGAGGTCGATCAAGATGCGTACGTCTGCGGGGATGGCGGGCACGGTCCGTGACACCTTTCTGGTCATGCGGTCGGCAGGTTTCGGTGGCGGCGGGCGGCCCCTACCAGCGGAGGAGGATCAGTTCGATGGCGAACCCCGGCCCCATGGCGGCGACCAGGCCGGGTGTGTTCGCGGGGGGCGGTGTTTCCATGGCCGCGTGCAGGATGTCCAGTACGGAGACCGATGAGAGGTTGCCCCGCTCGGCCACGGAGCGCCGGGTGAGCTCCAGTGCGCCGGGCTGCACGCCCAGGGCCTGCTGTACTGCGGTGAAGACCTTCGGTCCGCCACCGTGGATGATCCAGCTCGCGATCTGGTGCGGCGCCAGTGCGTGCCGCGAGAGGAGCCCTTGGACGGCCGTGGGCAAGTGCTTCTGCGTGAGCGTCGGAACCTCGGGCGACAGTAGGATCCGGAAGCCGTGGGAGCCGATGTCCCAGCCAAGTACGTCCTCAGTGCCGGGGACCAGCAGGCTGTGAGTGTCCACCAGCTCAGGGCCGGCGGGGCAGCCGTCCCGCTGGGCTCCGACGGCCACGACGGCGGCCGCGCCGTCCCCGAAGAGGCTGCCGGCGACGATGTTCGCCACGGAGCCGTCCTTGAGCTGGTGCACCAGTGTGCACAGTTCCACGGCGAGCAGGACGGCAACTTGGTCGGGGTGGGCCAGCAGGTAGTCATGGAGCCGGGCCAGACCTGCGGCGCCTCCGGCGCAGCCGCTGCCGAACAGCGGGATACGTTTGACGTCCGGCCGTAGCCCGACCCGGTGGGCGAGCCGAGCCTCCAGCGACGGCACGGCCAGCCCGGTGACGGTGGTGCTGATCACCGCGTCGACCTCCTCCGGCTGGATGCCCGCGGTGCGCAGCGCGCCGGTCAGCGCCCGTTCCCCCAGGTCCATGGCGGTGTCGAGCCAGACGCGGTTCTGCTCGGTGAAGTCCTCCAGGCGGGCGAGCTCGACGAGCTTCTCCAACGGCAGGGACAGCGAACGGGTCTCCACACCCGAGTTGGCGTGGATCTTACGGAGGACCAGAGCGCCCATCTCGGACTCCAGCAGCGTCGTGCGGGCCAGGGCGGCCAGGATCTCTTCCTGCCGGTACTGATACGGCGGGAAGGCCGTCTGGATCGCCGCCACCTGTGGGCCGGCGGCCCCTGACTGCCGGGTGTCGTCATGCGTCGCCTTACGCATCGGCATCAGCTTCCGCCTTTCTTCACAGGTGTAGTGATCAACAACGGAGACCTGATGCGGGCCGGAGCCCACCAGTTCACCGGACCAAGGGCGGCCATGACGGCGGGCACCAGAACTCCCCGCACCAGGACGGCGTCCACGAGCGCGCCGAGTGCGACGCCGACGCCGATGAACTTGAGCAGGGCGACGTGGGAGGTGGCCATGGCCGCGGTCGAAATCGCCACGGCTGCCGCAGCGGACGTCATCAGTCGACCGGTGCGGGCGACGCCCTCGATGATCGAGGTGCGGTTGTCTCCGCAGCGGTTGTCTCCGCATCGGTCGTACTCCTCCCGGATACGGCCGAGCAGGAAGACCTCGTAGTCCACCGACAGGGCGAGCGCGATGAACAGGACGAACAGCAGGGTCGAGGCGTCCAGCGTTCCCGTCGCCGTGAAGTGGCCGAGTACTGCGCTGCCGTGGCCGTCCTGGAAGAGAACGACGAGCGCGCCGAGGCTCGCCCCAAGGCTGGCGGCGGCCACGATCAAAGCTTTCAGGGGGGCGACCACGGCACGGGTGAAGGCGCCGAGGAGAGCCAGGAGCCCCACAGCCAGCAGAAACAGGCACCACGGGAGGGCGGCGAGGACGGCGCCCTCCGTGTCGACGACCTCCGCGGCTCGCCCGCCCACCGCCACGCTTCCCGGGGCGGGGGTCTGGCGTACCTCGCGCACCGCGATGTGAGCCTCCGGCGTGCCGGGGGCGGCGGACGTGGCCGCCAGCAGCACGACGGCCTCACCGGACGGAGCCGCACGCATCACGCGGACACCAGTGATTCCCTGGACGCGTGCGAGTCGGTCGCCGTAAGCCGGTGCACCGTCCGTCGCCCGCGGTCCGGTGACGACCACGGTGAGGAGCCGCTCCGGTGGCGCGGTGAACTCGGCGCGTACACGCTCGGCCGCGGCGGCAGCCGGAGCCGACGAAGGCAGCGTGCGTTCGTCCACAACGCCCAGCTGTGTGCGGGTGAAGGGCAGGGCCAGCAGGGCCAGCAGCAGCACCGCCAGGCCGCCCGCCAGGAGGGGCCGTGCGGTGACCGTGGACGCCGTGCGATGCCAGAAACGACTTACGTCCCCGGTATGGGCACGCCGCCACCGCGCCAGCGGGTCCCACGTCTGGGCCCGGGGGCCGAGCAGCCGCAGACAGGCGGGCAACACGGTCAGGGCGACCAACGCCGCCAGCACGGTGACGGTCATGCCCGCCAGGGACAGTGCGCGCAGCATCGGCACCGGCACCAACAAGGCGCTGGCGAGGCATACGGTGACGGCGGCGGCGGAGAATGCCACCGAACGGCCGCTGGAGCGGCGGGCGGCCGCCAGCGCCGTGTGAAGGTCCGCGCCCCGCGCGGTCTCCTCCCTTACGCGGGCCATCAGGAAGAGGCTGTAGTCGACGGCCAGGCCGAAACCGATCGCCGATGCGGCGTTCACCGCGACCCGGGAAACGTCGGTCACCTGCGCCAGCAGGCCCAGAACCGGGATGGTGCAGCCGATGGCCAGCGCTGCCACGATCACGGGCAGCAGCGCGGACACCACGGACCCGTAGGCGAAGACCAGGACGATGAAGAGTACCGGCGCGGCCAGCAGTTCGGCCCGGATCAGATCGCGCGCGATGGTTTCGTCGATCTCCCGGTTGGCCCACACCTCGCCGCTGGGCTCCACCCGCATCCGTGGGGCGGCCGAGCGGGCCGCCGCCACCACATCGGGCGCCATCTGTTTACGTTCCTTGTCCGTCCCCTGCAGCCGTACGGCGACCAGTTGGGTCCGTCCGTCCTTGGAGCGCAGCCATGTGTCGCCGGTGGTCTGTGCCGACCACACGGTCTTGACGTCGCGCTGCCCGGCCAGCTTCTCCATCACCGCTGTGGTGCCGTCCCGGACGCGGGTCTCGCGTTCGTCGCCGGTGCGCTGTGAAACGGCCAGGAACAGATCGGGCGAGGGTACGCCGAGCCGCTCTGCCTGCTGTCTGGCGCGCGTCGCCTCTGTGTCCAGCGCGACCGCGCCGCCCGTGCTCAGCGCCGGGAAGACGACCGGGGCCAGCGCTCCCGCGCACACCGCGGCCAGCAGGGCACTCACCACCACCCGCCAGGCCCGGCGCCGCATGCGCATCCATCCGTATGCCTCCGCCTCGCATCCGACCCGGACGTTTCGTCTGGCTCCCCCGGCTCCCCTGGCTCCCCCGGCTCCCACTAGGAAGCCGTGAACAGCAGAACGGCGTTCTGGCCGCCGAAGCCGAAGGAGCAACTGATCCCCGCGTCGCCGCGCGTGGGGCGGGGACGTCCGGCGACGATGTCCAGCTTGCGGTCCCCGTCGTGGCCATCGAAGTTCGCCACCGGCGGGACGGCCGCATGGCGCAGCGCGAGAACCGTGTACGCCGCCTGGATAGCCCCGGCCGCCCCCAGCGCGTGCCCGATCACGCCCTTGGACGCGGTGACCGGCGGCCCATCGTCACCGAAGACGCGGACGAGGGCTCGTGCCTCGGCCGCGTCGTTCAGCGGGGTGGAGGTACCGTGCGCGTTGATGTGGCCGACGTTCCCCGGCCCGCACCCGGCGTCCGCGAGAGCGGTGTGGATGGCGCGGACCGCGCCATCGCCCTGCGGGTGCGGGGCGATGGGATGGTGCGCGTCGGCGCCGGCACCATAGCCCCGCAGCAGCGCCAGGACGGGGGCCCGTCGGGCCCGAGCCGCGCGGGCGCGTTCGAGGACGAGGATGCCGGCACCCTCGCCCAGGACGAAGCCGTCACGTTGCGCGTCGAACGGCCTGCTGGCCAGGTCCGGTTCAGCTCTGCGCCGGGACAGCGCCCGCATCCGCGTGAAGCACGTGGCCGTCATGCGCGAGCGAGCCGACTCGCTCCCGCCCGCCAGCACGATGTCACAGGTACCCGACCGCAGCAGGTCCCGGGCCACTCCGATCGCGGTGGCGCCCGACGCGCAGGCGCTGGCGGTGGTGAAGTTGGGGCCGCGCACGCCCAGGTCGATGGCGACCTCGCCCGCGGCCATGCTCGGAACGCTGCGCGGCAGCGCGAGGGGCGAGACCCGCCCCGGCCGCCCGGCGCCGAGGTGACCGAACTCAGTGACGTACGCACTCAAACTGTTCGATCCCACGCCCAGCACGACACCGACCCGCTCCGCTTCCCAGGTACGACGATCGAGGCCCGCGTCCGCGACGGCCCGCCGGGCGGCGACGAGGGCGAACTGGATGAAGCGGTCCACGCGCCGCGCCGACGCCCGGCCGAGCTCCGTCTCGGCGTCGAAGTCCGTCACCCGGCAGGAGAAGTCGACCGGTAGCCCCGCCAGGTCGGGATCCGTCGCGGCCAGCGAGCGCCCCCGGCACAAAGCCGCCCAGTTCGCCTCCACCGTATGCCCGGCCGGAGTCACAAGGCCCAGTCCGGTGACCGCGATCTCAGCGCGCATGCTCGAACGCCCGCGCCGCCTCGCCCAGGGTCGAAGACGGGCGCAGGTCCAGGGCGTTCTCGGGCAGAACGAGCCCGTACTCCTCCTCCGCCGCCACCACCAACTCCATCAGCGACAGCGAGTCCAGGCCGAGGCTCTCAAACGTCGTCCTGCCGGAAAACTCACCGGCATCCGCCTTTACATTGAGGTGGCCGGTCAGCAGGGCCACCAACTCCTCGGGAAGGGCCGACTCCGTCGCGTCTTCCGCCGCCTGCCTCATGCCTGGATCTCCTGTTTCCTCGCTGCGAGAGGCCCTGCGGCGCTGCCCGCGTTCATTCGTCTGAGGCCACGCGCGCGGGGAGCTTGCGTCTCAAGCCACTCCACGTGCTGACCGAGTCGGTCCTGCGCCTGTCGCCCGGCCGCACCCAATCCGGTCGTCGACATCACGCCAAGCTCCCAGGCACCATCCCGCCCGAAGCGGGTCGCGATCTCGAAGTGGTGACCAGGCGGGTTGTCCTCGGTGAGGAGATTGATGATCAACGCGTTCTGCACGGGTTGCGACGGCGTCGACTGCGCCGATTCCTGGGACAAAGTCTTGAGCGACCCGTCGAAGTCCGGCGCCGAGCCCCACGGCACGAACTGGTGTGGCAGCCAGTCACGCGCAGCCGCGAGATGCCACTCCGGGAGCAGCCGTTCGGCCGACGGCTCCGGCTCCGGCTCCGGCAGCACGACTTCCGCCAGTTCGCCGACCACGCCCTCACCTCCCCCTGCCCGTCACCTGTTTATCTGTGGGTCACCGTGTAAACACCAAAAGGGGGGCATAGGGGACGGTTTGTCACTCGTTGGTGTCTATGAGAAGCCGTCGCCTTTCCGGTCTTGAGGGGTGTGCGTCGGACGGGAGTTCCGATTGTGTGGTCGTGAAGCACTTGGTGCATTCGAACAGGGCCTCCTGAACAGCTCGTTCGTGTCGAATCGCCGAACAGCAGGAGGCCCTGATACAGGAGGCTTCCGGGTTCGGCGGCGGCAAGCTGGTCAACGGGCGCAAGCGGCGCGTCGTGGTCGACACGTCGGCCTGCTGCGCGCATGGGTTCGAGTTGCGGGGTTGTCCGGACGTCGTCGAGGAGCAGCATCGTCCGCTTGCGTTCTGCGTTGGTCCAGCAGTCGGCTCAGATGCTTGCCGGCATCCACCGGATCGGGATCGGTGGTCGACGCCGGAGCCTTCACCCTGCGTGCCCCCCTGGGGTCTGGAGGGCCTTCAGGGTGCGGACACGATCATCGTGCCGGGCGTCACCGATCTCGCTGCCCCACTCCCTCCCGCCGTGCACGACGCGCCGCGGTCGGCCGCTGCCGACGGCACCCGGATCGCCTCCATCTGCGTGGACACCTTCCCCGGCACCTTCCCCCCTGGCGGACACCGGGCTCCTCGACGGACTGCGCGCCACGACCCACTGGCGCGCGGCCGGTCTTCTGGCTGTCACCCACCCCGACATCGACGTGGACCCGGACGTCCTCCACGTCGACAACGGCCAGTTACTCACCTCGGCCGGCGCCGCGGCGGGCATGGACCTGTGTCTGCACACGATCCGTCGTGACCACGGCTCGGCCGTCGCCGCCGCCGACGCCGCCCGCCCGCAGTGATGCCTCTCGAACGGGAGGGCTGGCAGGCGCAGTTCATCGTCTGCGACCACGCACCCACACCGCAGGGCTCCGAGCTTGAGGCGCTGCTCACCTGGCTACAGGAAAACCTGGCCCGCGACCTCACCCTTGCCGACGGCGCCGAGCGGGCCGGAACCAGCACCCGAACCCTGATCCGGCGCTTCCGCAACCAGACCGGCACCACGCCGCTCCAGTGGCTCCGCCGGGCCCACATCCGCCAGGCACAGCACCTGCTGGAAACCAAGGAGCACTCCGTGGAGCGCATCGGCAGCCAGGTCGACTTCGGCTCACCCACCACCTTTCGTGACCGCTTCAAACGCACCCCCCGCGTCAGCCCGCAGACCTACCGGCGCACGCCGCCGACGACGAACTCCACCTCGCCGACCAGCTGCTCACGGGGCTCGACCTGCGCGCCACCGCCCTCACCACGAAGACCGCCTCCATCGTCCGGGACGCCGGGGCACTCAGCAGCCTCGAACCCGTACGCCTCCTGCGCACCCAGATCAGCAACACCGGACCGACAGCCGCCAACGCAGCACTGGAACTGGCTCTCTGCTTCCACCACGCCGTTCAAAACGACCACAACAAGGTCAGCGATCTCCCGGCTGCGCGACCTCACCCGCGGCGGCGACTACGCCCACTACGTCGACATCGCCCACAGACCAGGCCGCGCCATGCGGCACGGACGTCCTCTGGGCTTGTTAACCCATGCAGATAGCCACTCTGCGTAGCCATCTCATGTCGGCGGAAGTGGCGGAAGAAATCAAACGGCTGCGGGAAGACGACAGACACTCCTTGACCACCACGTCGCACAGGGCGGTGCCCGGCTCGGCTTCGGTGAGCCTCAGTGTGTGGTCCGCCGCATGGTCGACGCCCACCACTCCAGACGAGCCGCTGCCTGAGCGTGCCGAGGGTCTCGTGATGGCGAACTATCCGACACGCTCGTGATCGATGAACGCGGTCAGCACGTCCGCAGTTGCGTCGGGCTGCTCGTCGGGAATGAAGTGTCCGGCCTGTGGGATGAAGACGCCGGTCACGTTCTCTGCCCACGGGCTGATGGAGGCGGCCATGTCGGGGATCGAGCCGTGGGAGCTGGAGATTCCCAGGACCGGGACGGTCAAGTGCCCTCGTTCGAGGGCGTCTTGGTTTCTACGCGCTGATTCCGCGGCGTCGCGGTAGTAGGCGAGAGACGCTCGGAGCCCGCCCTCGGCCGCGATGGCGGCGGCGTAATGGTCGACCTCGGCCTCGTCGAACGTGGTCGGGGAAAGAGCTTTGACCTTCAAGAACCAGCCGACGTAGTCACGCTCGCGGCCGGTAAGCAGAGTCTCGGGCAGTTCGGGCACCAGGTGGAACGCGAAGTGCCAGGTCTTCCACACCCGTTCGGGGTCCATTGGGATGGAGTCCGGGAGGGTGATTCCGGGAATGCCGGCGTCGAGCAGAGCGACGCCGTGCAGGTGCTCTTCGTACTTCAGGGCCAGCGAGAAGGCGACCCAGGCCCCGATGTCGTGGGCGACAAGCCAGTACTTCGGCACACGGAGCGCGGTCAGAGCGGCCTGGACACGCGAAGCGACGGTGTGCGTGTCGTAGCCCCCTTGAGGGCGGTCGGAGTGGCCCTGCCCCGGCAGGTCGATCGCGATCACGTGGAATCGCTCGGCAAGGCCCGGCATCACCTTTCGCCAAGCCCACCAGGTCTGCGGGAATCCAGCGAGCAGGACGACGGTGGGACCGGCCGACCGGCCACCTTCCACGGCGTGCAGTCGGATTCCCTCCGCGTCGACCCAGCGGTGAGTGAAACCCGCAAGGTCGTGCAGCGGCAACTCGGGGACCGGGTTCTGGTCGCAGGAGCGGTTCGGAGCTATGGCGTCGTCGGTCATGTATGGAACCTACCGCATCTTGGACTGACTAGTTCAAGATAGGATGGGCAGGGCCGCAACTGCTGATCCGGGGACGAGGTGCATGCGTGATGGCCGGGAAGAAGCAGTTCGACGTGGGCATCGCGCTCGACGCGGCGATGGTCCAGTTCTGGCGAGCCGGATACGCCGACACATCTCTCGACGACCTCTCCAGGACGACCGGACTGAACCGCAGTTCCATCTACTCCTCGTTCGGCGACAAGGACTCGCTTTATCTTCGCTGCCTGGACCGCTATGCCGCGCGGTACGGAACCAGGTACGACCAGGCACTTTCGCGTGCCTCCGAGGAACCGCTCCAGGCAGTACGGGCGTTCTTCGAGGTCACCCTGCAGCGCATCGCCGACCCCGAGGTACCTGATGGATGCCTGGTCGCCCAGACCGCGATGGCGACACCGGTACTCAGCCCCGCCGTCGCCGCACGCGCGGTCGAAGCTCTGGGCGTTCAGCACGCGCGGCTGCGGACCGCCTTGAACGCCGCGCAGTTGACCGAGGGCGACGCCGACGACTTCGCGGTTCACCTCGCGGCGGTCAACCAGTCACTGGCCGTGATGAGCAGGACCGGGGCGAGCCAGCAGCAGCTCCGCACGATCGTCGACATCAGCATGAGCGCGCTCTCGCATGCCTTGCATGCCCGGAACCGGTGATCCTGGTCCTGAGATACGTGAGCAGTGGCGTCACCCTCACAGGCCGGGAACTCCGCGTGCTCACCACCTCTTCTGAGAGGTGGCGCCCGGGGTGGTGTGAGGTACAGGGCTGCTGAATCTGCCCGCGCCCGTGCCCGTGCCCGTGCCCCGGAGGATCGGCTGAGACGCGGGTGCTTGGCCGAGAGCTGAGCGGTGCCGGCCGGTAGGGCAGCAGGGCCCGGACCGCGCGTCGCAGTCCGGGCCCTGCCCCGTCGGTGCCGCCCTGCGGCGGCGGTGCGTCAGTTCTGTGCGGTGTCGTCGCCCGTCTGCCCCGCGCTGTCGGCCGCGCCTGCCTTCTCGCGCATCTTGCGCACCAGCTCCGCCTTCTGGTCGGCGGCAGTCTGGCGGTCGAGATTGCGGTGCGGACCGTTGTTCTGCCGTTCGGCACGGGACAGCTTCTTGCGCTGGCCGCCACCCTGGCCCACGGGGTTGTTGATGTTCTTGCTCACGGTCACGGGTTCTCCCGGTAATGATGTGAAGTGATCTACGGGTTCATCGGTGGGGGACTGGCGCGGCGACGTCGAAGGACGTCAGCGGGGGGCCATCACGCGCTCACTCGTGAATCGGCGTCTGGAAGAACATGACAAAGACGTTACCTGGTTCCGTCAGCCCCGCACACCAACCCCTTCGCCGCCTGGCGTCGGCCGGGCCTTCCGCGAGCGCCCGGGGGCAACCGTTTCCTTCCGGTCAGCTGCCGGACCATGCCCCCTCACATCACGTTTAGCCCCGCCACATGGAGGCGAGCCGACAGGGGGTCTGCATAGCCTGTTTCTGCCACACGCGTGCCACGAACACCATCGACGCACCCGGACCACAAGGACCCCGTCCAGGTGCGCTCAGACGCGCCCGGGCCACCATGCCGTGTCGCCGATGTCGCGGATCAGCGCGGGAACGAGGAGTGAGCGTACGACCAGGGTGTCGAGGAGGACGCCGAAGGCGACGATGAAGGCGATCGGGAGGAGGAACGCGAAAGGGATGACGCCCAGGGCGGCGAATGTCGCGGCCAGGACGACACCGGCCGAGGTGATGACACCGCCGGTCGTCGTCAGCCCGCGCAGGGCTCCCTCACGCGTGCCATGTCGTACGGACTCCTCGCGGACCCGCGACATCAGGAAGATGGGCCCCGGGGTCCTCGGCTCGTCGGCATCCAGGATGGCGCTCAGCGCTTGGACATCGGTGGCGTGCAGGTCCTGGCCGGCCGCGAAGGCGTGCACCACGCGATTGAGCTCGCCGTTCATGCGGCGCAACTGGACCGCGAACGACGGCAGGTCCGTCGCGGTGCCGCTCTCGTCCGTCGGGTCTTCGGTAGGTGCCACGTGATCAGCCTCTATACCCGTCGCCGAGCACCGGGTCGTGGGCCGCGGGGGCCCGGAGCGCCGGCCGCGGTCGGCGGGGAAGGGCCCGCCCACATGCTCAGTCGGTCACGACATGACCCCCCGGCGACGCCTGCGAGACCCTGCGCCGCCACGCGCGCAGCGGCCGGCAGCCGCTGACCACCCTCGCCCGGGAAGTGATCGCCACTGGGGGACTTCCCCGCGTTTGCCGGCCACCCGTCATCCGGAGCGGGACGGAACGAACGACGGGGCGGGGCCCTCGTGCCCGGCCACATCGAGCAGTGCGGTCCGGGCGGAACCGTCGCCGTGCACCAGCCGTACACCAAGGGGGCGCCCATGTGCGTCCCCGGAGAGGTCATCAGGGCCGCGGCGTCCGCGGCGTCGAGGATCTCGCGCCAGCGGGAGATCAGCCGCCGCGCGTAGACGATGTCGTCGAAGTCGCCGAAGTCGTCGGCCAAGGTGTCGGCGAGCTCCACGAATGTGCGGGTGCTCTCTTCTTCCCTGCTCATCCCCCGCCCCTCGGGCGGGGGCGGCACAGGCCCGGGGCCACGTCGGTGGGCCGGCACACGAGTCGGCCACGTCCTCAGTCGGCACACTCCCCTTGATCAATTCGGCGGAGCTTTTCCAGTGCCGATAGTTTCCCGCAGGTCGCTTCCGGGCGGGGCACGGGGTGCAGCCGGAGCTACCCCTGGGAGAGCCCCGGGGGCAGTGGGGCAGCACCGCCGCGATGCGCCCGTCCCCGAGATTCCGGCCAGCCCCGCCGGGCGCCCGGTCGCGGGCAGTAGCAGGTCACCCGCGGGGCCGCGCGCCTCGTCTGGGCCCGGTCCCGCCGATCAGCCCGCGTCGGTCGCCACCAGGCGTACGTTCCGCGGGCGTTTCCTGGCTCCGTAGAAGGGGCCAGCCACGACGTGTCCCAGGGCCGCGACGGTCTGCTCCACGGGCATGGGGCGTGCGGTGTCCTGTCCGTGGGCCCGCAGTCGCGCGGAACTGTGGACGACGAGATCACCCGCGCCGCACCACGCCGCCCGCGCCCGAGCCGCGTCGCGTGAAGTCGGCGAGGTACAGCCGCTCGTCCCTCGTCCAGGACAGAACCTGTGCACGGTCCATGTCCGTTGCTCCTCACATGAACGCGGACGGGTACGCGGGTGATGCCCCAGTCATGACCCGCGTTGCCGCACGAACCGATCGGGCCATGTGTATGACCTGCGTCACATGACATGAGGGGCAAGGTCCTCGCAGAGGCTCCTGGGGCCACAGTGTTCGGAGTCGAGGAAACGAGGTGGGGGCCGTGGTGGCACGTCGTACGGTGGTCAAGGCAGCGGGCGGTGGCGCGCTCGCAGGTGGTCTCCCGGCGTCTGCCGCGAGCGCCTCCCGGGCCGCTGCCCGGGGTGACGTGCTGCTGGTGGTGGAGAAGAGCAGCCACGCGGTCAGCTTCTACGACGTCATGTCGGGCCGACGTCTGGGGACCGTCCAACTGCCCGACTACCCCCACGAGATGGTCGTCGACTCGCGACGGCGCTTCGCCTACGTCGGGCACTACGGCGTCCGCATGGCCTCCACCGTCGGCGAGGGCGGCGCCGCCGTCTTCGTGGTCGACCTCGACGAGCGGGCCCTGTCCCGGACCATCGACATCCGCCCCTACAACCGCGTTCACGGCATGGGCATCGACAACCGGGACCGGCTGTACGCGCTCAGCGAGGAGAAGGCGGTGCTGCTCGGTTTCGACGACCCGGCCACCGACCGGGCGCCCACCAGGGCGGTGCCGACGCACGGGGTGAAGACCCATCTCTTCTCCCTCACCCGCGACGGTGAACGGGCGTATGTCACCGGCCTGTTGTCTCACACGGTGAGCCTGGTCAGGCCGTACGACGCTTCCGTACCCCCGGTCCTCGTGACACCGGGGCAACTGCCGGAGAGTAGTTGCCTGAGCACGGACGAGAAGACGCTGTTCGTCGGCGCTCGCAGAAGTCCCGCCCTGGTCGCCGTCGACGCGCGCACCATGAAGGTGAAGCGGAGCCGGAAGGTGGGCGGCGACCCGCTGCGGGTCTACACCCTCGACGAGGACCGGCTGCTCGTGACGGACATCGTCGGCAACACGCTCACGGTGTGCGCTACCGCCGACCTGCGTCCCCTGCGCACCCTGCAGCTCGACGGAATCCCGGCCGCCGTCTCGCTCCACCCCGACGAGGCGGTGGCGTACGTGTCCCTGCTCGACGGCGACCGGATCGTCGTCGTCGACCTCGATCGCCTGACCGTCACCGGCGGCTTCGACACCCGGTCGGAGCCGGACGTCTCGGTACTGCTGCCCGCCGCCCGGGCTCACTGAGGCTGTGGGCGTGTTGTCGTGAGGGGGGAGGCCGGTTGCGGCGCGGCATGCGTCGATGAGTCCGGGGCGGTACTGAATCTCGCGGAGCGTGCGGCGGAGTGACCGGATCAGACGGTCCGGGTCGCTGAACGCGGTATTGCCCGGCGCCGATCACCGGATCAGTGGCCAGTGACCAGTGACCACGGAGACGCACGCTCCTGGGCCCGCTTGGCCGGGACTTGGTGGCTCCAGCCGTGGCGCCGCAGCATCTGCGCGATGGGCGATGGGGTAATGGGTTGAACCCCTGGAACGTAGACGGCAATCCCCGCCGTCCTGCCAGGCGCGGCGCCAGCGTTGCACCCAACGCACACTCACCCGCGACTCTTTCGCCACCACCGCGTTGTCGTCACTCGCGGCGGACAACTCGGCCGTTTGCAGGTGGACCCCCTCGCGAAAGGCGCGCCCCCTGCCCAGATCTCCGCCGCGGGCACAGTCGGGCTTCGGCCGCGCGACCGCATGAGGTATCGCGCGGCCGCATGAGGTATGAAGACATGCGTGACCGAACCGCCCCAGCCCGCCACCCAGCACGCGTTCATCGCCCTCGCCCCGCCCGACCATGCGAAGAACGAGCTGGCGCGCGCCCTGAACCCGGTCTACGCCGCCTACCCCGACCTGCGCTGGAACCGCGTCGAGGACTGGCACATCACCCTGGCGTTCCTGGGCGAGCTGCCGGTGCAGGCCGTCCAGCGGCTTCGTTCACCCCTCGCCGATCTGGCGACTACCCGCCCCTCTCTCGAACTGTCGCTGCTCGGTGGCGGGCACTTCGACGAGCGAGTGCTGTGGAGCGGCATCGAGGGCGATCTCGACGGACTGCACGAGTTGACCGAAGCGGTACGGGCGCGGATCAGGGACTGCGACGTCGCCTTCGCCGAGCGTCCGCTGCGTCCCCACCTCACGCTGGCCCGCGCTCGCCGCTACGACAACGCGTCCGTAACGGCTGCGGCCGCCTGCCTCGACGGCTTCACCGGGCGCCCTTGGCAGACCGAACGCCTCCACCTGGTCGGCAGCACGGTAAGAGGCCACTCAGGCCCACGGCGCTATCAGGACATCGACGCATGGACCCTCGTCACTGGGTCAAAGGCATCCCGACCGGAAACCGCCACAGGCCGCAGTGCATGAGCACCAGGACGGTTCAGGCCCGCAATAATGCCCGCTCGCCCCCTCACGCCCTGAGCCCGCCCGGACGGTCACCCCGCGGACAGGAGGAGGTCAGCGCACCCGACCTCGCGGCTTCAGCGGCACCGTCGGCAGTTCGGGTGCGGGCAGCGGGTCCCCGTCGTAACCCTTGACGACACCGAAGCGGTCGCCGGTCGTCCAGCCCTCACGGGCCCGTTCGATGTCCTCTTGGGAGCGGCCGATGAAGTTCCACCACGTCTCACACACCTTGGACGTTTGCGCAGGTCAAACGCCCCGTTTCCTGCTAGGGGTCAGCAAGAAGGTCGGGTGTACCTCTCTTCCGGGGACGGCCCCGATGGTTTGAGCTGGGAGATCGTGGTTGTGGGTGATGGCGGCGTTGTCGGGTCTCTACCGTGTGGGTGGAGGAGGCGACGCTGATGGGGTCGTTGATCGGGGAGTTGGAGGCGCGGGAGGCGGCGGCCCGGGCACGGGTGCGGTCGCCGCAGTCCTCGACGAGTGACGGAATTGCCGCGGCCGCACCGTGCCGGGGGCCGAGCGGGGCGGGCCGCCCACCGACTAGCATCGCCGAGTTCGTGCCACCCACCGGCCCGGGCATCGCGGCACGGCGTACAGGGGAGCTGACACGGCATGAGAACGAAGAGCGCAGCGGCGTGGGCGGTAGCGGTGCTGATGCTCGGCGCAGCCGTCGGCGGCTGCGCCGAGCAATCGGACAGGGGACCGTCCGGCAGCAGCGCGAAGCACACGAAGTCCCACCGCGAACCCGAGGACAAGCCTGATTCACGAGTCGTCGAGGACGACGACGACCACACCGTCCTCGAACTGTCCGACGGCCGGCAGGTGTCCCTCCGCTTCACTCGCCGCGGCCTGGAGGCACAGCATCGCCACGCCTCTGACGACGCCTGGTCCGCCCGGAAGACGGTCTATGAGACCGGCACCAAACCGTGCCACGGCATCAGGGCAAAGGCGTACCGGGACACAGTGTGGCTCGCGGCCGGCTTCGGCGCGTACTGCAGGGACGGCGAAGAACCGCAAGAGGTGATCGCGGCCGTCGCCACCGGGGACCTCTCCTCCTGGACCACCGACCCGACCAAAAACTACCTCGTCTGGCCGAAGGCCCGCATTCGCGACGGTGGCGCCCGAGTGGACTTCGTCGATCGCAGCATGCTGCAGACCACCACGCTGACCTGGCGCAAAGGCTCCGGATTCGCCAAGGTGGCCACGGAGTACAAGCCCATCCACCCCTGGTTCGTGGGCCGGTGGCGAGCCACGGACGGCAGCCAGCAGCTGACCTTCCACCAGGTCGAGCCGGGCAGACGCGCACGCGTGGTCATCGAGTCCCGCACCGGCCCGCGATGCAAGGGCAGCGCCTTTGTCTCCGGCAGCGACCAGCACGGCCTGTCCCTGAGCAACTTCAAGCTTGATCAGGGCACCAGGACCGTCAACTGCCCGCCGGAGGAGCTCAAGTACGACTTCGACGTGAAGTCCTCGGACGGCCCGCTGCGCCTACGCACGATCGGCAACCACCCGAAGACCGTCCTTACCTATGAGCGGGCGGGCTGACGTACGACTGCGCATGAGGGGCGGCGGCGTGGTCGGGTCTCTACCGTGTAGGTGGAGGAGGCGACACTGATGGGGTCGTCGATCGGGGAGTTGGAGGCGCGGGAGGCGGCGGCCCGGGCCCGGGTGGAGGCGCTCGAAGCGGAGCTCGCCCGGCTGACGGCCCGTCCGGAGGACGAGCGGGAGGCATGGTCGCGGCTGCGGATCGCCCGGGAGACGGTGGCAGAGGTGATCATGGATCTGGGCGGGTCCGGGGCGACCACACCGGTGGCCGGCGGCGCGGAGCCGGAGAACCCGGTGCACCCTGGGGTGCGGGTGGTCGGGGCGATCACAGTGCCGCACTGGCGCCAGGGGCTGTCGGCTGCGGTGCTGCCGGATGTCTACCGGGACATCATCGAGGTCCTTACCGACGCCGCGAAGCCGATGCAGGCCAAGCAAATCGCCGTCTGGAGATCACCGGGGCAAGGTGGGGGCTGAGCGGCGCCGAGGCCGTCCTCGAACTCCGGGCGGTGAAGGACAACGGTGACCTCGACGCCTACTTCGCCTTCCATCTCGCCCGCGAGCACGAACGGCTCTATTCCACCTCTGACCAGCACGGCTACGACCTCACGGTCTGAACCGCAGGCGTCCCCCGGGGAGAGCTACACCCTTCGGCGTTCTCCGACAACGGCTTGATCCATGCGCGCGAGGACTCGTCCACCGACCGCACCCAATGGTCGGTGTGGGCGGGCCCGCTGCGGGTGCAGGCCAGCCACGCATGCGGTGGTCTCACCGCACTTCCAGCACACGCGCCGCAGTGCCAGGGCCCGTACGGGGATGGTTGTGGCGCATCCGAGTGGCGTCTCATCTGGAATTCAAGGATCGGCGCCCAACTGGCTATACACGCGGGGTATACATGCCGTGTAGTGTTCGCTGGACCCGCAGTGGCTGGTACCCACACCGCCCGCTCCGACCAGTTCGCCACGGAGATCCGTACATGACCGACCCCATTCTGTCTGCCACGCGCCTGCACAAGGCCTACGGTCGGACCTCCGCGCTGGACGGCGCGGACTTCAGCATCAGCTCTGGCGAGGTCGTCGCGGTGATGGGGCCATCGGGCTCCGGCAAGTCCACTCTCCTGCACTGTCTCGCGGGCATCGTCACACCCGACTCAGGACGGGTGATGTACAAAGGGCGGGCCATGGCGACCCTGTCGGACGCCGGGCGCAGCAGGCTGCGGCGGGGCGACTTCGGCTTCGTGTTCCAGTTCGGCCAGTTGGTGCCCGAGCTGACGTGCGTGGACAACGTCGCGCTGCCGTTGCGGCTGAACGGCACCAAGCGCAAGGAGGCCAGGAGCAGGGCAGCCGAGTGGATGGAACGCTTGGAGGTCGCCGACCTGGCGGGCAAGCGCCCCGGGGAGGTCTCGGGCGGCCAGGGCCAGCGCGTCGCCGTCGCCCGCGCCCTGGTCGCGGAGCCCCGTGTCCTGTTCGCCGACGAGCCGACCGGCGCCCTGGACTCCCTCAGCGGCGAGCGCGTGATGCACCTGCTCACCGAGGCCGCCAGGGAGACCGGTGCGGCCGTCGTCCTGGTCACCCATGAAGCGCGTGTGGCCGCCTACTCCGACCGCGAGGTCGTCGTCCGCGACGGAAAGTCCCGCGAGACGGAGCGCGTCGCGTGAAGACGAGCCGCGTGAAGCCCGGCCGCGTGAAGGCCAGCCGTATGCAGCGCCGCCGCGAAGCGCGGGGCGAGGTCCGCGCCACTCCCGTTGACTGGGCGCGTGACCTCGCGGTCGGCGTCCGGTTCGCGGTGAGCGGCGGGCGCGAGGGCTGGACCCGTACGCTCCTGACCGCCGTCGGCGTCGGCCTTGGCGTCGCCCTGCTGCTCGTCGCTGCCGCGGTCCCGGCCGTCCTGAACGCCAGGGACGACCGCGGCGCGGCCCGCGACGACTCCGCCTACGGCACTCTGGTGAAGCCGACCGCCGAGACGATCGTCACCGGCAAGGTGGATACCACCTACCGGGGCCAGGATATCTACGGGCGGCTGGTCCAGCCGGACGGCGACCAGCCGGTTCTCCCGCCAGGACTGGACGAACTGCCCGCCCCCGGCGAGATGTTCGTCTCCCCCGAGCTGAAGAAGGTGCTCGATTCGCCCGACGGCGCCCTCCTCAGGGAGCGCCTCGGCCACCGCATCAGCGGCACCATCGGTGATGCGGGGCTCCTCGGTCCGCGGGAGCTCGCCTACTACGCGGGGGCCGACGATCTGGTCGCGGGCGGTGAGAACCCGACCCGCACCGACGACATCGGCAGACCCAGCTCGGCCGACGGTCTCGACTCGTTCCTGATGCTGCTGGTCATCGTCACCTTCGTGGTGCTGCTGATGCCGGTGGCCGTGTTCATCGCCACCGCCGTCCGCTTCGGCGGCGAGCGCCGTGACCGGCGGCTGGCCGCGCTGCGGCTGGTCGGCGCGGACACCACGATGATGCGGCGGATCGCGGCCGGCGAGGCGTTGTTCGGCGCGCTGATCGGGCTCGCGGTGGGCCTCGTTCTCTTCGTGGGCGGACGACGTCTCATCGGTACGGTCGAGCTGTGGCGGATCAGCGTCTTCGCCTCCGACGTGACTCCGAACCCGGTCCTTGCCGCGCTGATCGTGGTCGGCGTGCCGGTCGTGGCCGTGACCGTCACCCTGTTCGCGCTGCGTACGGTCTCCATCGAACCGCTGGGAGTCGTACGCCAAGCAGGCACGGCCAAGCGGCGGTTGTGGTGGCGGCTGCTACTGCCGGTCCTCGGACTGATGCTGCTGTTCCCGATGGTCGACGGCCTCGATCCGACCACCCGTGTCAACGAGCCGACGATCGCGGCCGGCGCGGTCCTGCTGCTTGCTGGGGTGACGGTGCTGCTGCCGTCGGCGCTGGATGCCGTGGTCGGACGAATACGCGGCGGTCCGCTGCCGCTCCAGCTGGCAACCCGTCGCCTCCAGTTGGAGAGCGGCGCGTCGGCGCGGCTGGTCAACGGCATCACGGTCGCGGTGGCCGGGGCGATAGCCGTGCAGATGCTGCTCTCCGGGCTGGAGAGCCGGTACACGCACAACACCGGCCACAGCCCGGTCCGCGCCGAACTGCGGGTCTCCCGGGACTCCATCGATACGGCACAGCAGGCCAAGGACATCGCCGCCCTGCGCGCCACGGCCGGCGTGACGTCCACCCTGACGTACACACTCGGCTACGCCAACAAGCCCGGCAGCGGCCTTCCCGGGGCCTTCGTGGTGGTCGGCGACTGCGCGGCCCTGGGCCAGATCGTCGAGACCCCCGGCTGCAGGCCCGGCAGCGTCTACACCGCGGCCCCTCCACCCGCTCAGGGCCCGGACGAGACGGGCGACGAGTTCATCCCAGCCCCCGGCGAACAGGTCGACCTGAACGCCGAGGAGAGCACAACCGCGAAGCCTCGAATGTGGACCGTCCCCGCCACCACCGTTCCCACCCGGCTGGTTCCGGACCCGGCGGGATCCTTCCACACCGGAGTCTTCGCCACACCCGAGGCGATCAGGATCGGCGACCTGGGCGGCGCAAACACCGAGCTGCTGGCGAAGCTGAACCCCTCCGACCGCGACGCGGCCGAGCGGGTCCGCAACACGGTCGCCCGGATCGATCCGCTGCAGAGCGTCGAATACTACGACCAGGTCGAGCAGGCACCGGAGTTCGTGAACATCAAACGCGGCCTGTTCATCGGCGCGACCGGCACGCTCCTGCTGATCGGCGTGGGCATGCTGGTGGTCATGCTGGAGCAGCTCCGCGCGCGGAAGAAGCTCCTTGCGGTGCTGGTCGCCTTCGGCACCCCGCGCGCGGCCCTCAGCCTGTCGGTGCTGTGGCAGACAGCGCTGCCGGTGGCGCTCGGCCTGACGCTGGCAACCGTCGGCGGTCTGGCCCTAGGCGCGATCCTGCTGAAGATGGCGGCCCTGCCGCTGACCGTGGACTGGGCGGGCATCGCGGTGATGGCGGGCATCGGAGGCGGCGTCGTCCTCCTGGTGACGCTGCTCAGCCTGCCACCGCTGTGGCGCATGATGCGTCCTGATGGACTGAGGACCGAATGAGTCGGTATTACCTGAGCCTCTTCCGACCTGGTTGTGACGAACGGGAGTTGGACGCATCTGCATAATGGTGAAGCGCCTGGTGGACGGGTTGTCGACCCGGATCAACCGTCTTCGCCAGGAGCTCCGTGTGCTTGCCTGTCCGTCGTCGATCGATCTGTCCAGCCGCACGCTGCGGTACCTGGCGGGACAACTCGCCGCACGGAGAGGGGAGGTCGGCACGCGGTGGAGACGGCTGACCGCGAGCCGTGAGGCTCTGCTTGCCCTGGCGCATCTGCGGTGCGGTGACACCTCCACCCAGCTCGCCGCCGGGTTCGGCCTCGGGATCGCGACCGTCTACCGCTACATCCGCGAGGCCATCGACGTCCTGGCCGCGCTCGCATCAACGCTCAACATGAGTCCGATTGGACCTGGTCACACGTGCCGACACGCGCGAGCATCACCCGCGGACGGGCCGATCACATCTGAGATCGGCCCAACCCCTCCGCTACGCCCGCCGCGGGCGATCACGGCCTCTCCCGAGAGACCTCCCGCCCACCTGTCCCAGACGCAAAACCCCAGGTCAGCGCACCCGTCCCCGCGGCTTCAGCGGCACGTTCGGCAGTTCGGGGGCGGGGAGTGGGTCCCCCTCGTATCCCTTCACGACGCCGAAGCGGTCGCCGGTCGTCCAGTCCTCGCGGGCCCGCGCGATGTCCTCGTGTGTGCGGCCCACGAAGTTCCACCACATGACCAACTCCTCCTCGAACGGCTCTCCGCCCAGCAGGATCAGTCTCGCGGCGTCGTCCGTGTCGTTCGTGAGCGTCAAGGTGTCGCGGCCCGGGCCGAGGTAGCCCAGCTCGGCCGGGTTCAGGAGTGTGCCGGCCATGTCGACCTGGCCCTTGTCGACGAGGAGGCCGTGCTCGAAATCCGCGTTCACGGTGAGCTTCAGCGTCGCGTGCGGTCGGAGGAGGAGTTCGGCGCCGAGCAGCGGCGTGAAGGTTCGAACCGGGGAAGAGGATGTCTGCAACTCGCCCAGGAACACCCTGACTTCGGCACCCTCCATCTCGACCGGGGTCGGGACGTGGTGCTGGAAGTCGCGGTCGGCGTGGCGGTGTTCGTCGGGGAGCGCGACCCACAGCTGGACGCCGTGGAGGACGGTGGTGCGGGGCGTGGAGACCTCCGTGTGGCTGATGCCGTGCCCGCCGGTCATGAGGTTCAGTTCGCCGGGCCGGACGAACGCGTGGGTTCCCAGGCTGTCCCGGTGCTCGATCTCCCCCGTGAACAGCCAGCTCACCGTCTGCAGGCCGGTGTGCGGGTGGGGTGCGACGTCCATGCCGCCCGTGTCGGCGACGTCGTCGGGTCCGTAGTGGTCGACGAAGCACCAGGCGCCGATCAGTGTGCGGGCCCGCTGCGGCAGCGTGCGGCGCACCGTCATCGAGCGCGGGCCGCCCAGCGGGACGTCACGGGCGGACAGGACCTCGACCTTCACGGCATTGCTCATCGGGCTCTCCACAGTCACTGCCCCACCGATGTATTTTGAGTTTCAACAATCATGTCGGATGATACGGCCATGGAAGCCAGGTCGAGCGACGAGTCCAAGTCGAGTGACAAGTCCAGGTCGAGTGATACGACGGCGGGCCGCGCGGGCCGTCGCGTCTTCGTCGACAAGCAGAGCCCGAAGGCGTACCACTCGCTGGTCGAGACGTCGGAGGCAGTGCGCGCGGTCGCGGCCGACGCGGGGCTGGACCGCACGCTCGTCGAGCTGCCTACGAGACCGCCCGCCGGGCTCTCACCGACGACGAGATATCGGCGGTGATCTGGGTGGCGATCACCATCAACGCGTTCAACCGGGTCTCCATCATGAGCAAGCACCCCGTACGCGAAGTCCCCGCAGGCAAAGGCCCTACGCGCTGATCCGGAGCTTCGGCGGCCCCTGTCACTTCAGAGGTCCGGCCCAACTCGCCTCCGGTGAGGACACGTGCCGGGCGACCAGCGCCGTCACCACGAGTGCGGCCAGTATCAGGCCCAGGGTCAGGGTGAGTTCGGCGTGTGCCAGGAGTACGGCTCCGGTGAAGGCCCCGAGGAAGATGGCCAGGACGGACAGGATGCGTCGGCCGGGCCGGGGCGCCGCACCGCCGGCCGGGACCGAGTCCGCGGCCAGACCCGTCAGGGTCAGGGTCAGCACCGTCGTGGTCAGGTCCGGAACGCCCAGGCGGCGCGCGGCCGCGTTCTGCAGCCCCATGGCGAGGCCGAGAAGGACGATCAGGGTGTACTGGACCGGCGTGGTGACCCGGCCGTGCGTGACCGCGGCCGCGACGAGGGCCGCGGTGACCAGCGCCGCCTGCAGCGCCGTGGTGAGGGCGAGCAGCCGCCCGCGGTGCGCCGCGAAGCGGGTGCCGAGCCGCCCTCCTGCCAGCGCGCCCGCGAGGAACGCCGCCATCGAGACGACGGAGGCGGACGCGGACAGGCCGTCGGCGCCCGCCAGGGCGAACCCCAGGAAGACGACGTTGCCGGTCATGTTGGCCACGAAGACGTGCCCGAGCGCCAGATAACTCACGGCGTCCACCAGGCCGGTCACCACGGTCAGCACCAGGAGGAGCGGCGGCAGCGGGCCGTGCCGGTCGTCCCTCGGCGGCACCAGGGTGTGGGCCGCGTCAGTCAGCAGCGCGCGCATACGAACTCCTCCTGACGGCCCCGGCGGTGGGCGGGCGGTGCAGCACCGCTCGGGTGAGCAGCCCGCTCACCGGGCCGGCCACGAGAGCCACGGCCTGCACCCACGGCGGCCAAGGCGTCAGCCCCAGGGCGTGGTCGACCGACCAGCGGCCGGGCCCCGTGAGGACCATGACCGCCGAGGCCGCCACCAGGACCAGCGGGTATTCGTAACCGTCGTTCTGCACCCAGAGCCCGTGGCGCCACTTGACGGTGCCCGCGACCGTCATGACCCCCATGGCGGCCATCGCCGCCGCGGGCGTGAGGGCACCGGCGGCCAGGCCCCGCTCCAGCATGGCCCGGACCGGCGGGGCGTCCGCGGCGGCCCCGGGGCCGTAACGGCGTACGAACGCCTCGCCCTGGAAGGACAGCCGGTTCTGCACGGACATGGCTCCGCCGAGGGCGGCGACGCGGTCGAGGCTGTCGGCGGAGACGGTCTCCGCGTGGTCGAACAGCCACCGGTTCCCGGCCGGGAAGAGGCCTTCCGCGGCGAGCTTCTCGAACACCGCGAGGTCGCGCCTGATCGTCTCGTCGTAGGTGGCGTGCAGTCTGAATCCCCAGCCGTTCGCCATGAGGAGGCGCACGGCGGTCTCGAAGTCCTGCTCGTAGTCGGGTGCGAGTTCCGGGCGCGGCTGGGCGAAGTTCTCGAAATCCGCCGCCGCCCAGGTGAGGTTCTCGCCCGCGCCGTTGAGACGCAGCCATTCGTCCCCGTCTTCCGGGCGGGCCATCTCGATCCAGCGTTTCAGGTCGGCTATTTCCTGCCCCGCGGTCTGCGGGAACAGGTGATAGGCGATGCGGAGCGACAACTGTCCGGCTTCGGCGAGTTCGACGACCGTGCTGTAGTTGTCCGGGAAATTCTGGAATCCACCGGCGGCGTCGATCGCCGAGGTGAGGCCGAAGCGGTTCAGTTCGCGCAGGAAATGGCGGGTCGAGATCTTCTTGTCGGCCTCCCCGAGGACCGGTGCCTTGGCCAGGGTCGAGTAGAGGACGAGGGCGCTGGGCGCCGCGAGCAGCATGCCGGTGGGGGCGCCGTCCCGTCCCCGTACGATCTGGCCGCCGCGGGGGTCGGGCGTGTCCTTGGTGTAGCCGGCGGCCTTGACCGCGGCGCGGTTCAGGACCGCCGACTGGTACAGGTGCAGGACGAACACCGGGGTGTCCGGAGCCGCGGCGTTGAGCTCGGCGACGGTCGGCAGGCGCCGCTCGGCGAACTGCTCGGCCGACCACCCTCCGACCACCCGCACCCACTGGCCCTTCGGGGTGCGGGCCGCCTGTTCGCGCAGCATCGCCAGCCCCTGGCGCAGGGTGGGGACGCCGTCCCAGCGCAGTTCCAGTACGTAGTTGAGGCCGCCCCGGATGACGTGCAGATGTGAGTCGTTCAGGCCGGGGACCATCCGGCGACCGAGGGCGTCGACCACTCTGGTGGCCGGGCCGATCCGGGCGGCCATGTCCTTGTCGTCCCCGACGGCCGTGATGACACCGTCCCGCACGGCCAGCGCCTCGGCACGGGGGCGGCCGGGGTCTCCGGTGTGGATCTTCGCGTTGCGGACGACGAGGTCCGCGGCGTGGCCTGCGGCATGGTCCGCCGCGTTGTCCGTGGTGCTGGGGACCAGCCCACCGACCGGCATCGTGGACACCTTTCGACAACCTCCTGATGTGTCGGAACCGCTCCATCGCTTCATTCGCTTCGCCGCCACGTTATGGCGGGCGAAAACCGCCGTGTTTTCCGTCAGTGCACTGCTCTCGGTCCGACAGTGCACTCCGATTCCTGCCGTGCGCTGTCAGGTCAGTGCCGGTGCGCTCATGGTCAATTCACGCCGCCCGGCCGCTTTTAGCGTGGGACCTGCAGCCCCACGGAGCTTTGCCTCGGGGCTTTCTCACATGACACTCAGGAGAACCACATGTCCGACGTCGTCGAGCCGCTCCGGCCCGTCCAGCCCGTCCAGCCCGTCCTGGAACCGGCAGCGGCCGCCTTCGCCGAAGCGACCGCCCAACCGCCCTACCTCTTCGAACTGCCGCCCGCCGAAGGCCGCAAGGCGGTCGACGAGGTACAGTCCGGCGCCATCGGGAAGCCGGAGGTCGACGAGGAGTGGATCACCGTTCCGGGCGGCCCCACGGGCGGCGTCCGCACCCGCGTCGTCAAGCCGGCCGGTGCGCAGGGCACGCTGCCGGTGATCCTCTACATCCACGGCGCGGGCTGGGTGTTCGGCAACGCCCACACGCACGACCGGCTGGTCCGTGAGCTCGCCGTCGGCGCGCACGCGGCGGTGGTCTTCCCCGAGTACGACCTCTCCCCCGAGGCCCGCTATCCGGTGGCGGTCGAGCAGAACTACGCCGTCGCCCGGTGGATCGTCAAGGAGGGCTCGTCGAAGGGTCTGGACGGTGCACGGCTCGCCGTGGTCGGTGACTCCGTCGGCGGCAACATGACGGCCGCGCTGACGCTGATGGCGAAGCAGCGCGGTGACGTGCCGCTGGTCCAGCAGGTGCTGTTCTACCCGGTCACCGACGCCTCCTTCGATACCGACTCCTACCACCAGTTCGCCACGGGGTACTTCCTGCGCCGCGACGGCATGCAGTGGTTCTGGGACCAGTACACGACCGACGGGGCCGAGCGCGCTCAGATCACCGCGTCACCGCTGCGGGCCTCCACCGAGCAGCTGGCCGGGCTGCCGCCGGCGCTCGTCATCACGGGCGAGGCCGACGTGCTGCGCGACGAGGGCGAGGCGTACGCCAACAAGCTGCGCGAGGCGGGCGTCCCGGTGACCGCCGTCCGTTTCCAGGGCATCATCCACGACTTCGTCATGCTCGACGCCCTGCGCGAGACCCACGCCGCGGAGGCCGCGATCACGCTGGCGACGGGCACCCTGCGGGCGGCTCTCCACCGCCGCTGACGCCCGACAGCATCCGAGATCCCCACCCACGACCGACGAGGAGACCCCGTCATGACCGCTCACCCCACCCCCACCGTCCTGCTCGTGCACGGCGCGTTCGCCGACGCCTCCAGCTGGGCCGGAGTCATCAAGGAACTCCAGAACTACGGCATCCCCGTGATCGCCCCGGCCAACCCGCTGCGCGGCCTCGCGTCGGACGCCGCGTACATCGCTTCCGTGGCGGCCGGGATCGACGGCCCCGTCGTGCTGGCCGGCCACTCCTACGGCGGCGCGGTCATCTCCGTGGCCGGCGCCGCCGAGAACGTGACCGGACTGGTCTACGTCGCGGCCTACGTCACCGAAGAGGGCGAGAGCCTGGGCGAGTTGCAGGACCGCTACCCCCTCTCGCCGCTCGGCAGCAAGCTGACGGAGTGGACGTACCCCGTCGAAGGCGCCGGGACCGCCGTCGAGTTCACCGTGCGCACCGAAGCCTTCCCCGAGATCTTCGCCGCCGACGTCGCCGCCGACGTCACCGAGGTGCTCGCCGTCGCGCAACGCCCGCTGGCCGCCGCCGCGTTCACGGAGAAGGCCGCGACCGCCGCGTGGCGCACCAAGCCCTCCTGGGCGCTCGTCGCAGGCGCCGACCAGGCGATCAACCCCGATGTCCAGCGCTTCGGCGCCCGGCGGGCCGGTGCGACGGTCGTCGAGCTCGACGGTGCGTCGCACGCCGTCGCCGTGTCCCGGCCCAAGGAGGTCGCCGGCCTGATCCGTGACGCGGTGCGCGCCACGGGCTGACCGCCGGCGGACCTCCCCCGGACGCCCGCGCTCGTCACCGGCGCGACGCCGGTGCCGTGACCAGGACGACGAGCACCGTCAGCACAGCACCGGCGGCGAGCGCGGGCGCCGGGGACCAGGTGGCACCGAGGAGGCCGAGCGCGGCGACCGGATACGGCACGCGCTCGGCCGTCGTCTTGAAGTGGGGTCGCAGGTGTACGGCCCAGACGGTGACCAGGAAGACGGCCGCCGGGACGGTGACCGCCGCCCCGGCGGCCGTGGACGAGGTGTCCGCATGCCCGGTGAGGTGATCCGCGTACGCCGCGAGACCGGCGCCCTCTGCGGCCGCCGACGCGAAGACCAGGTAATGGCCGTAGGCCCAGACGAACCGGCGGCGGTGTGCCCGGTGCGTGGTCGCGAGGAGCGTGTGCGCGGGCCTGGCGAAGTACAGCCACCACAGGGCGAAGGCCGTCAGGAGGCCGCCCGCCGCCGTCGCGTACAGCGCGCCCGTGCTCTGGTGCCGGTCGAAGGCGATACGGACGGCGACGGTGGCGGCCGCGACGGACTCGCCGAGGACGATGAGGGTGAAGAGTTCGTAGCGCTCGGCGATGTGGCGGGGATGCCACGGCGTCATTCCGGCGGACTGCGCCCACATCGGTACGCAGACCTCGGCGGCGATCAGCACGACGATGCCGGGCAGCCGTGCCGCGTCGGGCAGGAGGAGCAGGCCCACCCAGCCGGCCTGGCACGCCGTCACTCCGGTGGCGAAGCGCAGGGCGGTGGCCCGGCGTACGGGATCGGCGCGCGCCGCGCGGAGCCAGAGGGCGGCCAGTGCGGTGCGCAGCACGACGTATCCGATGGTGATGACCCGCAGGTCCCCCTCCGCGAACGCGAGGGGGACACCTGCGGCGAGCACGAGCGAACCCGTGATCTGTACGAGCACCGTCAGCCGGTAGGGGACGTCGTCCGGGTCGTAGGCGGAGGCGAACCAGGTGAAGTTCATCCACGCCCACCACACGGTGAAGAAGACCAGCGCGAAGCGCAGGACGCCGGTGGCGTACGCCCCGTGGGCCAGGGCCTCGTGGAGGCTCGCGGAGGCCTGCGCCACCGCGATGACGAAGCACAGGTCGAAGAGCAGCTCCAGCGAAGTGGCGGTCCTGTGCCGCTCTTCGGGGTCGCGGCCGCGCATGGCGTTCAGCGGAGCGCTCCGAGCGCGGCCTCGACCGTCCGGTGGAAGGTCGGGTACGTGTAGATCATGTGCCGGAGCGTGTGGACGGGCACTTCGGCGTGGACGGCCACGTTCAGTCCGTAGAGCACCTCTCCTCCCGCCGGGCCCGCCGAGGTGGCGCCGACCAGGACGCCACGGTCCGCGTCCTCGACGAGCTTGATGAATCCCTCGTTGCCCGGCCCGTGGATCCAGCCTCGTGTGGAGGAGGCGACGGGGAGGAAGCTGGTGCGCACCCGCAGCCCCCGCTCCCTTGCCTGTCGTTCCGTCAGGCCGACGGCGCCGATCTCCGGGTCGGTGAAGGTGACGCGGGGCAGCGCCCGGTAGTCGGCGTCGGGGCCGGGTTCGCCGAGGATGTCCCGTACGGCTATCTGCGCCTGGTACATCGAGACGTGGGTGAAGGCGCCGCGGCCGGTGATGTCGCCGACCGCCCAGAGTCCTTCCGCCGCCCGCATCCGCCCGTCGGTGTGCACGGCTCGTGCCGTCGGGTCGAGACCCACCGCGTCCACGGCGAGCGCGCCCAGATCGGCCTGACGGCCGGCGGCCACCAGGAGCCGGGCGGCCCGCAGCGGCCCGGCGCCGCCTTCGAGCATGACGGTGAACAGGTCGCCGTCGTGACGGACTTCCCGCGCACGAGCGCCCGTCAGTACGGTGACGCCGTCCGCCCGCAGCACTTCGGCGGCCAGTTCCCCGGCCTCGGGCTCCTCCTGCGACAACAGCCTGTCCTGGCCCTCGATCACGGTGACCGCGCAGCCGAAACGGGCGAAGACCTGGGCGAGTTCGACGCCGATGGCGCCGCCGCCGAGCACGGCCATCGACTCGGGCAGTTCCTTGGCGGCCATGGCGTCGCGGTTCGTCCAGTAGGGGGTGTCCCGCAGTCCGGGCACCGACGGGACGCGGGGCCGGGTGCCGGTGGCGAGCACAACGCCGCGCCGTGCCTCGATCGTGCGGTCGCCGACGCTCACGCGGCGCGGTCCGGCCAGGCGGCCCGTGCCGCGTACGAGGCGGCCGCCCTTGGCGGCGAGGCGGTCGGCCGCCACTCGGTCGTGCCAGCCGTCGGTGGCCTCCTCACGGATGCGCGCGGCGACTCTGCCCCAGTCCGGGGCCACGGTCGCCGTACCGGCCAGGGCGGGCACCCGGCCCGCCTCGGCGAGCAGGTCTCCGGCCCGGATCATCATCTTGCTGGGCACGCAGCCCCAGTACGGGCACTCGCCCCCGACGAGTTCCGCCTCGACTCCCACGACGTCCAGTCCCGCTTCGGCCAGTGTCCCGGCGACGTACTCGCCGCCCGGCCCCAGCCCGACGACCACCACGTCCGCCCACTCGTGCGCGCTCATGCCTGTCTGCCTCTTCTCCCCGCCCCGCGGTCGGGGGCGACCCGGCCGACGCTAGGTCGGCCGGCGCCCCGCCCCTGCCCGTCAGTGCACGGGTGCTGGCCCGAGAGCGAACGACGACAGCGCAGGTCACCAGGGCCACCAGCAGTGCACTGCCCGGCAGGACCGCGTGCGCTGCTGGTCAAGAAGGTCCGTTCGCCGACGCCTAGCGTCCTTCTGGCACACAGCACGAATCCACAGGAGGCACACCATGACCGACAAGAACGTCAAGGCCCGGCCCGTGAGCGGCAGTTCCCGTCCGGCGGCGGGCGGCAGCCAGCCGTGGCTGCACCAGAGGGGAGAAGTGATCCAGGAGTACGGCACCGTGAAGCAGTTCCCGATCGGCCTGTCGTACGAGGCGCGGATGTACTCCTGCCAGCGACTGAACCGGGTCCTCGCGGACACGCAGATCCTCTACGGCCTCTACAAGAAGCACCACTGGCTCATGCGCGGTGCGACGTTCTACCAACTGCATCTGGTCCTGGACAAGCACGCCGGTGACCAGCTCGAACTCGTCGACACCCTCGCGGAGCGCGTCCAGTCCCTCGGCGGCGTCGCGGTGGGCGATCCCCGCCACGTCGCGGAACTGACGTCGATCCCGCGCCCGCCGGACGGGGTGGAGGAGGTGCCCGCGATGCTGTCGCGACTCCTTGAGGCCCACGAGTCGATCCTCGTGCAGGCGCACGACGCCGCCGCCCGAACGGCCGAGCTTGGCGACGACGGCACGAACGACCTGCTGGTGTCGCAGGTCATCAGGACCGGGGAACTGCAGTCCTGGTTCCTGGCCGAGCACCTGGTCGACACACCGCTCGTCCGCGCCTGAGCACCTCTCCGATGACGGGGAGATCACCCGGCCGGGAAGTCTGTCGACCTGCACGTTCCCTGGCCGGGTGAGGTAGGGCTACTCAGAAGCCGGTGACGGCCCACTCCTGAACTACGTCGTGCTGGTCGGGCTTCTCAGGGCGTGACGGATCAGGGGAGGCGGTCCACAGGGTGAGCCACGCTCCGTTGATGAACTCATTGCCCTTGGGCGTGATGGCCTTGCCGGAGCTGTTGACGATGGCGCCCACGCCGGGGCTGAACTTCTGGCTGTTGGATGCGGGGTTGCAGGTCCACAGGGTCAGGACGGTGCCGTCGACGTCACTGGCGTCGCCCTTGGGGGTAAGGCACTTACCGCTCATCTTGTGCACGATGCGCCCGTCCCGGAAGGCCCAGCGCTGGCTTTCCGCCCCGGTGCAGGTCCACACGGTGACGGGCGTTCCGTCGGCGGTGTCGTCACTCTGCGGCGTCGCGCACACGGAGCCGGGGCGGTTGTGGTTGGCGAGCCAGCCCCAGCCGTCGACGGTCCGCCCGGCGTGGGGGTCGAGGGAGAACACGACGCGGCGCCCGTTGCCGTTCGTGTCCTTGAGCGCTTCGTTGGCGCCCCAGAGCCGCTTGGCATGGGGATCCCACGACAGCCCCTGGGTCAGCCATGGCGCCTGAGTCTTGACGTGCGGAGCGTCACCAGGCCCGGCCACGTGAATGCAGCTGTAGGTCTTGTATCCCGGCCAGGTTTCCGGGCAGTCGCCGCTCATGTAGTAGTCGGTGCCGTCCGTGGCGATGCCCTGCATGTTGTACACCGGTGACGTGTACCCCTTCTGCAGTGCGGGCACGACCGTGGGTGCGCCGACGCCCAGGTCCGCCAGCGGCCAGTGGACAATGCGCCCGCCGGCGCCCTTCCTGTTTTCCGCGGAGACCAGGCTCGGACTGTCGGAACGGTCGACGCTCACCGTGCTCAGGCACAGTTCGTCGTTGGCCGGTCCGCAACTGCGGGGGTTCGCGCCCGGGAACGGTTCGGTGGGGTCCTTGCCCGCTTTCGTGTAGGTGCTGTAGCGGGCCACGAGGGGCAGGGCCCAACGGTGGAAGCGGGCAGAGGTCTTGCCGTCGATCAAGCCGGTGTCGCCGCGGGTCGTGTCGTCCATTCGCCAGATGTGTGTCAGGTCGTACACCTGGAGTTCCACACCGTTGGCGACGAACAGCCGGTCGCCGTACCAGGCGACACCGTCCGCGTGCGATTTGTACCTCAGCTGCTTGAAGCCGCCACTTGTCGGTTCTACGAGCGCGATGTGTCCGTAGGTGACCCGGTCACCGGTGGACTCTGCGATCGAGATCCGCGTGTAGTCCTCGCCTGGGTCGCCGTTGCGGAACTTGCCGAAGTACCAGGAGGTGGCGTAGAGATGCCGGCCCGCATACAGCCCGTCGGGGGTGGCGGCGTGCGCTCCGGCGAAGCCTTGGGGCATCCAGCCACCGAGGGGTTCGTCGGTGTACCCGCTCTTGTCGTCGTCTTCGTCCCAGCAGAACCCATCGACCTTGAGAGCCCAGTTCACTCCGGTGCCGTGACAGAGGTTCGCACGGCCCGTGCGTCCGCCCAGGACCTCGGTGACCGGCGCCACCTTGTCCGCACCCAAGGTCGCCTCGACCGACTTGATGAGGTCCGTGTTGTCCGCACCGATACGCGTGAGTTGAAAAGAGGCGGTGTCCAACGGCTCCAGGCCGGTTGCGGCCTGAGCCGACTGGATCGGCATGAGGACCGATAACGCTGTGGCCACACCGAGGGAGAACCCGAGAAGACGCCGTCTTCGCTCGAACATACGTTTCATCAGAGCAGGATAAACAATCATGCTCATGAATCGGAAGGCAGGGGCAGTGGCCACTCAGGCCATGACGCCATCGACTGGCAGGACACATGCGCCTAGGCCGCGAGCAGACCCTGCTGCCGCAACAGCGGCAGTACGTGATCCCGTACTGCAGGGGCGAGATGCAGTTCGTCCTCGTGGCCGGACGCCCACCGCAGGTGGGCCAGTTCGGCCGCGGGCTCGGGCGTGCGGCCGATGCGGGCCTCGAAGACGGTCATCCTCATGGGGACGCGCTCCAGCGCCGCGACGGCCTCTACGTCCGCCAGGAAGCGCGGCTCCAGCGGGTCCACCCCGAGCTCCTCGTCGAGCTCCCGTGCCAGCGCCTCCAGCGGGGACTCGCCCGCGTCGGGCTTGCCGCCCGGCAGGTAGAAGACGTCGGGGGCCGCCTTCTTGCTGACGACGAGGAGGCGGCCCTCCTGCACGATCGCGGCGGCCACGACCAGCAGGGGGCCCTCCGGCTCCGACCCCGGCACAATCACTTGGTCCATGCACGCGATTCTGCCATCCCGCACCATCAGGCCACCTGCTCAGCCCGTGAACGTGAACTTCGCCTCCGGAGACGCGTTCCCGTACGCGTCCACCGCGCGCACCCGCGCCGCGTACCGCACGCCGTGCTTCGTGGCGGGCACCGGGATGTCCAGGGAGTTGGGGCGCGGCATGAAGTAGTACTCGGAGAGGACCTTCGACGAGAGCAGCTTCGTGCCGGTCGCCTTCTCCTCGATGTCGACGCGGTAGTGATGCACCATCTGGTCGTCCCGTGCCTGCCGGACGCGCAGCGCCTTGCCCTCCGCTTCTCCGGAGGGCCGCTCGCTCCCGGAGGGCCGTTCGCTCCGGACCAGGCCGAGCGGGTGGCGGTCCGTGAACTCGGGGGCGGTGGTGTTGCGTCGGGCGTCGGTGTACGTGAAGCCGTCCTTGATCTGCTGAGGGCTGCTCCCCTTCAGGCGTACCGTCCACGTCGGTCCGCTGAGCGTGCCCGCGCTGGCGTACGGGGGCTGCCAGTTGGCCGACCACTCGCCTCCGGTGTAGATGTCGTGCTTGTCCGCGGCCATGTTGACGCGAGCGATCTCCGTGCGGTCGCGGTACACCTCGACGAACAGCGCCTGCGCGGTCGGCGCCTCGAAGCGGTCCGCCAGGCCCGTCTCCGTGACCGCCTGATAGCCGTGGTCCATCTCGACGTACGACATCGATCCGTCGTTGACGGCGGTGAAGTCGCGCTGGTGGACCGAGCGTTCGTCGTTGATGTTCAGGTGCGAGTGCCCGGAGAAGTAGATCACCTGCGGGTGCGCGCCGAGGTCCTCGGTGAGCCTGGGGTTCGATGCCTGCTGGCCGTCCATCGCGGTGCCGGGCGCGGGACGGTGGCCCTGTACGAGGATGGGCGTGCGCGCGTTCGCCGGGTCGGCCGTGAGCTCGGCGAGCCGTTTCTTGAGCCAGGTGCGCTGTGCGGAATCGGAGTTGTACGTCTCCGTGTTCACCGTGAACAGGTGCACGCCCCGCACCGTCGACTCGTAGTAGCCGCCGCCGGAGTCGGGGAACCAGTCGCGCGGGTAGTGGGCGCGGATGTCGGCGAGGCTCGCGTCGTGGTTTCCGTTGGAGAGCAGGAGCTGTGTGTCGTCCATGCCCTTGCGCTTCAGGTTGGCTTGGAAGATCTCGGAGACGATGCGGTGGTCGGCGCCACGGCCGTCCCCGTTGTCGTTGATCATGTCGCCGTTGGAGAGGATCGCGTCGGGCTCGGGGAAGACCGACGCGATGGTGTCGAAGAAGCTCTCGTACTTCTTGTCGTTGTTCTTGTGGTCGCCGATGTGCACGTCCGACATGACGACCAGCCGCGCGAGCGGCTTCTCCGCGGTCCTGACGAGGTATCCGGCCGACACGGGGACGCTCGCCCGCCCGCCGCGGAACGCGACGGCCGTGACGTTGGTGTCCTTCGTGATGCGCAGCGGGCGGCCCGGCACGAAGAGGCGGCTCTCGCGCGTGGGCGTGGTGCCGTCCAGGGTGTAGCGGACCGTGGTGCCGCGCTCGGCCCGCAGCGTCAGGGAGACGGGGCGCTCGTAGCGGCCGCCCGCGCTGCTGAAGTCGGGGGAGGCCGGGGCGGTGCGGGCCGGGTCCGCGGGGCGGGCCGCCGCCCCGGCTGTCGGGACGGATGCCTGGGCGGCGGCCGGGAACAGCAGCGCCAAGGACGCGGCGGTGATCACGAAGGGAGTGCGTCGTCTCACGGGTCTCACGGGGATCCTTGCCTCTGGCCGGGCCGGGTCTGTGGAGCGTGCTGCCCGGCGTGAACTCCCGTGACGCTAGATCCCGTTGGTGAGGTAACGAGGCCGGACCAGTTACCTTACGGTGACTTGTCCGTGAACCACCGCCGCCGCCCGCGGCCGAAGTCCCGCCCCCTATCTCCAGGAGCCCCGCCCCTCTATTCGTGCGCGAGCAGACCCGTGCGCAGGCGGGCCAGCGTGCGCGAGAGCAGCCGCGACACATGCATCTGCGAGATCCCCAGCACGGCGCCGATCTCGGCCTGGGTCATCTCCTGGCCGAAGCGCATCTCGATGATGCGGCGCTCCCGTTCGTCGAGCTCGGCCAGGAGCGGGGCCAGGGCGTGGATGTTCTCGAAGACCTCGATGGCGTGGTCCGGCTCGCCCATGACGTCAGCGAGTGAGCGGCTGTTCCGGTGCGCGTCACCGTCGTCGTTCCCGCCATGCTGGGATTCCAGGGACCCGGCCGCGTAACCGTTGGCGGCCACGACCACCTCCAGGACCTGCTCCTGGGTCACCGAGAGGTCGGCCGCGAGTTCGTTGACCGTCGGTTCGCGGCCGAGCGTGGCGAACAACTGCTCCCGGGACTTGACCAGTTCGGAGCGGAGTTCCTTCAGCCTGCGCGGCACGTGCACGGCCCAACTGGTGTCGCGGAAGTGGCGCTTGATCTCCCCGAGGATGCAGGGGACGGCGAACGACACGAACTCGAACCCGCGGCTCACGTCGAACCGGTCGATCGCCTTGATCAGGCCCACGGTCCCGACCTGGACGATGTCTTCCATGTGGCCGTTGCCGCGGTTGCGGAACCGGCCCGCCACGTAGTGCACCAGCGAGAGGTTCATCTCGATCAGGGTGTTGCGGGCGTACAGGTGGTCGGGCGAGCCCTCCTCCAGGGTCTCCAGCCGCTCGAAGAAGAGCTTCGACAGCTCCCGGGCGTCCTTCGGCGCGACCTGGTCGGCCTCGATCCGCGGCAGGCCGACGATCTCGTCCCGCGACGGCTGGGTCGGCCGGGCCGGCTGCATCGGCCGGGCCGGTCGGGCTGATTCGGTCGGCTCGACGGTCGCGTCCACGCCCATTGCCCCAAGAAACATCGTCTGTTTTCCCTGCTCTCGACTTGCCCGCGACTCACTGCGCCGGCGATGACTCCACTCGCGAACGCGGTCAGCTCGCGACCACCGTGAAGGGGATTCCTTCGCGGTCCTCCAGCACGGCCTCGCGCCGGTGCGGGGGTCCTTGCGGCGGTGAGACCACCCGTCCGCCCCAGGCCACGGCCGCGGCGGCGGCCGCGTCGGCGTCGGCCACGCGGAAGCACGCGTGCCAACGGTGACGGCCCTCGAATCCCGGCGGCGTTCCGTCCCGGAGCGCGGCGACCGTGCGCAGCCCGTCGCGCACCAGGATCCGGCCGTCGGCGTACTCCACCTCGCAGCTGTCCGCGGACCCGTCGGCCCAGCCGAGCGCGCCCCCGTAGAAGAGGGCCGCGGCGAAGATGTCCCGCGTGTGCAGTTCGAGACAGGCGACGGGGCCGTCGCCCACCGTCCAGTGCTCGTCGGGGGCCCGTTGGCGCAGACCGAACACCGCGCCCTCGGGGCCCGCCACCACGGCGATCCGTCCTGCGTCGGTCGCCAGCGGGCCGACCGCCACGGTGGCACCGCGCTCTCGGAGCCGGGTCACCGCACCGTCCACGTTCTCGACGGCGAAGTAGGGCGTCCAGGCCGCGTGGACACCCAGGTCGCACGCGGTCTCGCTGATGGTGCCCACCGGCACCCCGGCCTTCAGGGCCAGGGCGCGCGGCCTGCGCGGCGAGCCGAGCAGCGGTACGTGGCACCAGCCGAGGACCCTGCCGTAGAACTCCTGGGCGGCCTTGAGGTCCCGGGAGGCCAGGCTCAGCCAGCACGGCGCCCCGCGTGCCTTGCCGAGAGTGCCCGGCGGCGGGCTCCCCGCGGACGCGACCGGTTTACGGTCGCCGGCCGGTATCAGGCGCGTTCCTCCGCCCCTCCGCAGGGTCCTGTCTCCCACCCATACGCGTCGTGCGTCCCTCGGAACAGTCACGGCAGCCTCATCTCACTCGCTTCGCCCACGCGGTTCGTGCGGTCTCGCGAGTGGTGATTCCGCAAGTGGAAAGCCGCATACCGGGACCTTCCTCACCCGCTTCAGGGGCCAAAGGCCCGCCTCCGCAGGCTCGAAGGGCCCGGTGACCCGGGCCATGGCGGGCGGCCGGCCGAAGGTCTCCGGAGACAAGGACCTTGGTCCCGGTGAGGGAGCGCCGGACCGGGCAGTCAAGGCATGCGCCGCTGCCTTCGGTGACCTTCGGTGGCCTTCCGTGGCCTTCCGTGGCCTTCCGTGGCCTTCTGCGGCCTTCTGCGGCCTTCAGTACGACCAAAGAGGGGGTCGACTCGTGCGTACCATCAGGCGCGTCCGCCGCGTGCTCTACGGGGCCGTGTGTCTGTCCGGGAGGAGTGCCGTCCGTGGCCGCTGAGCCGAGTCTGCTGGGCGTCTTCGCCCACCCGAACGACGAGTCCCTGCACGCGGGCGGCGTCCTCGCGCGGCACGCGGCCGCCGGCGCCCGTACCGCCGTCGTCACGGCGACCTGGGCCCCGGGGACGCGGCGCGCCGCCGAGCTGGCCGACGCGCTGCGCGTCCTCGGCGCGGGTGCGGACCTTGTTGCTGAGCCGGTCGAGCTCGGCGAGGGCGGCGCTCTCGTCGCTCTCGGCGCGGGCCTGTTCGGCGCGGA